>NZ_CP029145.1:942674-1256899 GCF_003149515.1 Hymenobacter nivis | reverse complement strand
TTATGGTGCTCGGTAGCGAGGGCCGGCAGGAGCAAACCCTGCTCACGGACCAGGACAACGCCATCGTGTACGAGGACAAGGCCAACGAGCAGCGCGAGCTGGTGCGCGACTACTTCCTGCGCTTCGCCAGCACTGTGTCCGACCGCCTCGACCAGATTGGGCTGAGCCTGTGCACGGGCGGCTTCATTGCCCAAAACCCGCGCTGGACGCACTCACTCTCGCATTGGAAGCGTAATTACCACGAGTGGATCGACGACTCAAATCCGGAGACGGCCATGCAGTTTTCGACGTTTTTCGACTGCCGGTTTCTGTACGGCGAGCCCGAAATCATGGACGAGCTGCGCGCCTTTATCCGCACCGAGCTGGAGCGGCCCCTCGACCGCTTCCTGCACTACATGGCCACTAACGCCTTGCAGTACGAGCCGCCGCTCACGTTTTTCCGCAATTTCCGCACCTTCACGCAGGGCGACCAAAAGGTGTTTGACCTGAAGAAAACCATGACGCCCATCGTGGATTTGGTGCGCGTGTACGCCCTGCGCCACCAGGTGTTCCAAACCAACACCGGGGCCCGGCTGGCCCGGCTGCGCGCGCTCGGCGTGTTCACCGAAAAGGAGTATCAGGAGCTGCTGCAAGCCTACTACTACCTGATGGGGATGCGCTTGAAAAAGCAGGCCCGCCAGCTCATCGACGACCGGATGCCCGCCACCAACTACCTCGATCCCAAAGATTTAACCCAAGTGGAGCAAGTGACGCTGAAGGAGATTTTCAAGGTTATTGCCGATTTTCAAGTAAAAATCAAGATCATTTTCACGAAGGCTCTGTAAACGAAAGAAGCCGCCGTGGGGCCCCACGGCGGCTTCTTATGTAAATCCCAGGCCGTCATGCAGAGTGCAGCGAAGCATCTTCTATGAACTCCCAGACCGTTATCCTGAGCGCAGCTGAAGCATCTTTTCTGCGCCAGTAATCATAATTATAGGACTTACGCAAAAAGTGTAACTTGAAAGGAAAAGCCATGAAAGTGACGGCACAACTGTACGGGCAGTTTTTGGTGAGCAGCCAGGTCAACTACACGGGGACGTATCTGGCCGAGCATCTGGAGGGCCTCTCGCACGACAACGTGCGCTATTTTCTCAAAACCCGGCGTTTCACCCCCCGCCAGCTCTGGCAGCAAGTACGCCCACAGGTGATGCTCAGCGCGCGGGGCTACGTCCTGTTTGACGACACGGTGCTCGACAAGCACCACAGCCGGCGCATCGAACTCGTACGCCGCCAGTACAGCGGCAACGCCCACGGCGTGATTGCCGGCATCGGCCTGGTGACGTGTGTGTACGTCAACCCCGAAACCGACCAGTTCTGGCTCATTGACTACCGCCTTTTCGCCCCCGACACCGACGGCAAGACCAAGCTCGACCATGTGGCCGACATGCTCGGGCAATTGGCCCCGCGCAGTATCCCATACCGCACGGTGCTCATGGATAGCTGGTACGCCACCACGGCCCTGTTCAAGTGGCTGCTGGACGAAGGCAAAACATTTTACTGCCCGCTGAAAAGCAACCGGCTCGTCGATGATTCCGGCGGCCAGCAGCCCTACCAGCCCGTGGCCTGCCTGTGCTGGTCGGCCGCCGAAGTAGAAGCTGGCAAAATCCTGAAAGTGAAGGGCATGCCCAAAGATTTCAAACTGAAACTCTTCCGCGTACTGGTGTCCACCCACCGGACGGACTACCTCCTCACCAACGAGGTTGAGCCCTTGCACACGGCCGCTGCCGAACACGAAAGCAGCGTCCGCTGGACGATTGAGCAGTTTCACCGCGAACTCAAGCAACTCACCGGCGTGCAGGCCTGCCAGTGCCGGCTGGCCCGCAGTCAGCGCAATCATATTGCCCTGGCCGTGCGCGCTTGGACCTGCCTTAAACAAGCCGCCTACCAAACCAAACAAACCGTCTATCAGCTCAAACAAGGCTTTTTGGATGAGTATATGCGACATGAATTACGCCAGCCTTCGCTCGCGTTTGCGTAAGTCCTAAATTAGTTACGCGGGGAAGATGCTTCGCTGCGCTCGGCATGACGTTCTTTTTGCGCTACTTAACCTGATCACTGGCGCGGGAAAGATGCTTCGGCTGCGCTCAGGATGACGACCTACTTGCTCCGCTTATGTCCTGGGGGGCCTAAAACTCCCGCTGCACCACCGGATTTTCCTGGCCGAACAGCGACGACTCGCGCAGCATGAGCTGGGGCTTGAGCACGATGCGTGGGGGCGAGTAGTTGGGGGTGCGCTTGAGAATTTGCAGGAGCAGGTTCACGGCGGTTTCGCCCATTTGCTCGCCGCGCTGGTCCACGGCCGTTAGGCGCGGGTGCGTCATGGTGGTGAAGGGCTCATTGCTGAAGCAGGCGATGGCAAAGTCCTGCGGCACTCGGATGCGGTGGCTCTCAAGCACTTCCAGGGCCCCCACGGCAGGGAAGGCGTAGGCGGTAAACACGGCGTCGGGCCGCTCGGCCAAGCCCATGAGGTAGTCCATGCCGTCGCGGCCCGACTCCTGGTTCGAGCGCGGCAGCGAGTACACCAGGCGCTCGTCGAAGGGCAGGCCATGGGCCTCCAGGGCGGCCTGGTAGCCCAGCAACCGGTTGCGGCTGGTGTTGAGGTGCTGGGGCCCCGCGAAGTGGGCAATGCGCCGGCAGCCCTGCCGGATGAGGTGCGCCACGGCCTCGTAGGCCCCGAGGTGGTCGTCGAGCACCACGGCCGTGCTGCCGGGCAGGTCGGGCATGCGGTCGAAGAAAATGAGTGGCGTTCCCTGCTGCTGCACCTGGCGGAAGTGGCTGAGGTCCTGGTCGGTGCCTTTTGATACCGACACCAGAATGCCCTCAACCTGCGAGGCTAGCAAAGCCTCCACGTTCTGGCGCTCGCGCCGAATGTCTTCGTTCGACTGGCACATCATCACGTTGAAGCCGGCGCGGCTGGCAATTTTCTCGATGCCATTCATCACGGCCGGAAAAAAGTAGCCGTTGATGTGCGGCACAATAACGCCCACCGTGTTGCTGCGCCCCTTGCGTAGAGCGGCGGCCAGGCTGTTGGGCAGGTAATTCAGCTCCTGGGCCAGTTGGCGCACGCGCGCCTTGGTGGCCTCGCTGATGCTGGGGTGGTCGCTGAGGCCGCGCGAAACGGTGGACGTGGACAAGCCCAACTGCGCGGCGAGTTCGGCGATGGATATCCGCTTGTTAGTGCTGGGCAAAGCTCAAGATCTAATAAATCCGACGAGAAGGACCGGGCGGGCCGGCGGGGGTTGCGCCCCAACTGGCCTGTACAGTGCCCCAAGGTAGGAACGAATGCGGGTTTGGCCGGGCCTGGGGCCCTGCCGCGGGGCCCCGCGGGCTACCTTTGCAGCCCCGGCAGGCCCTTCCGCCGCGCCGGGGCCCCGCATGCACTCCCCCGTCAAACCCAAGAAACACCTCGGCCAGCACTTCCTCGCCGACCCCAACATCGCCCGCCGCATTGTGGGGGCCCTGCGCCTGCCCGATGGCGTGCGCGAAGTGCTCGAAATTGGCCCTGGTACGGGCGTGCTCACGCAATTTTTGCTGCAAGACCCGGCATTTACGACCAGCGTGGTGGAAATCGACCGCGAATCGGTGGTATATCTGGAGGCCACGTACCCGGCGCTGGCGCCGCGCATTTTCGCCACCGATTTCCTGAAGCAGGACGTCGGGGCCCTGTTTCCGGGCCAGCCGCTGGCCATCATCGGCAACTTCCCCTACAACATCAGCAGCCAGATTTTCTTCCAGGTGTTGGCGAATCGGCAGCAGGTGCGCGAGGTGGTGGGCATGATCCAAAAAGAAGTGGCCGAGCGCCTGGCCGAGCCGCCCGGCTCGAAAACCTACGGCATCCTGAGCGTGCTGCTGCAAGCGTTTTACGACATCGAATACCTGTTCACGGTGCCGCCGCACGTGTTCATCCCGCCGCCCAAAGTGGAGTCGGCCGTGGTGCGCCTCACCCGCAACGCCACCGAGCATCTGGGCTGCGACGAAAAGCTATTTTTCCGCGTCGTGAAGCAAGCCTTTTCCACCCGCCGCAAAACCCTGCGCAACGCCCTCAAGCCCCTGGGCCTCTCGCCCGAGGCGATGAGTGGGGAGATTTTCGACAAGCGCGCCGAGCAGTTGGGCATAGCGGAATTTGTGGGGCTGACGAAGCTGGTGGAAGCATTTAACGTAAAGTCCCGCCAAGTTGAAAATTAAGTTTCGCCAAGGAGGAACGCGCGTAGGGACTGTTTAAGTAGTCTCGAAACTCAGCATGACGGTCAATTCTGAATCTTAACTAACAAAACCAACTCAAACCTTCACGAAACTTAAGTTTTAAACTTTGCGAAACCTCGCGCCAAAGCTAAATGGATAGTACCTGCCTCGTCGTTGACGAAATGCACCCCTCGCTGCTGCCGCTGCTGGCCGGCATCGGTGTGGCGGCCGATTACCGGCCCGAACTGACGGCCGCCGAAGTGCCCGGGGCCCTGGTGGCCAAGCCCTACGACGGGCTGGTGGTGCGCAGCAAATTGCGCGTGACGGCCGAGCTGCTGGCCCGGGGGCCCCAGCTGCGCTACGTGGCCCGGGCCGGCGCCGGCGTCGACAACATTGATGAGGCGGCGCTGGCGGCGGCGGGCGTGACCTTGCTGAACGCGCCCGAGGGCAACCGCGATGCGGTGGGCGAGTTTGCCATCGGACTACTGCTGAATTTGTTGCGCCACATTGGGCGGGCCGATGGCGAGGTGCGCCAGGGCATTTGGAAGCGCGAGGCCAACCGGGGCGAGGAAATCGGGGGGAAGACCATCGGCCTGCTTGGCTACGGGCACATGGGGCGGTCGTTTGCGCGGCGGCTGGGGGCCTTCGGGTGCACCGTGCTGGCCTACGACCACGACCCGGCAGTGGCGCCCGATGCCCACGCCGCGCTAGTGCCGCTGGCCGAAATGCAGGCCCGGGCCGACGTGCTCAGCCTGCACATTCCGTACTCGGCGGCCAACCACCACTTCGTGAACCAGGAGTTTCTGGCCGGTTTCCAGCGGCCGCTATGGCTGCTGAATACGGCCCGCGGCGAGGTGCTCGACCACGCCGCTCTGGTGGAGGGCCTGCAGGCCGGGCGGCTGTACGGGGCGGCGCTCGACGTGCTCGAAAACGAGCGGCTGGCCACGCTCTCGGGGCCCCAGGCGGCGCGCTACGAATTCCTGAAAAGCGCTGATAACGTGCTGCTCACACCTCATGTTGGGGGCTGGACGCACCAGAGCTATCAGCGCATCAACGAGGTGCTGGTGGGCAAGCTGGGGGCGTTTTTGGCCGCCGCTCACGGCGGAGGTAAGGAGTAAATCGGTTTGTCGTATCTTTGCCCCGAACCTAACGCAGGGAGAACGGTTGGCCGCGCGCCAGCCGTTCTCCTTGCTTTTTAGCCAACCCGCAACCCCACCGTTCTCCCATGGCCACTATCAATTATTATTCCCCCGAAGGCCTGCAAAAACTGAAAGACGAACTGCAAGACCTGAAAATGAAAGGCCGCGCCAAGGCCGCCGAAGACCTGCGCGAGGCCCGCGATAAAGGCGACCTGAGCGAGAACGCCGAGTACGACGCCGCCAAGGATGCCCAGGGCCTGCTGGAACTGAAAATATCAAAGCTGGAGGAAGTCGTGGGCAACGCCCGTGAGCTGGACGAAACCAACATGGACCTCAGCAAAGTGCTCATCATGAGCAAGGTGAAGCTGAAGAACACCAAGAACAACGCCGTGCTGAACTACACCCTCGTGGCGGAGGAGGAGGCTAACCTGGCCACCGGTAAAATCTCCGTAAAGTCGCCCATCGGCAAAGGTCTGCTGGGCAAATCGGTGGGCGACGTGGCCGAAATCACGGTGCCGGCCGGCAAGCTGCAATTCGAAGTGCTGGAAATTACCCGGTAGGCTTTTATTTGCTCGTTGTTAGTTGTCAGATTAGCAGGGTGGTGCCGGAAGGTGCCACCCTTTTTGCGTCCGGGGCCCTGCGCTGGGCTGCGCGGTTGTTATTTGCACAAGCAACGGACAACCGACTACTAACAACTAACGCAATGCCTTCCATTTTCTCCCGCATCGTTTCGGGCGAGCTGCCCGCCTACAAAGTGGCCGAGGACGGCCAGCACCTGGCGTTTCTCGACATCACGCCCCTGGTGGAAGGCCACACGCTGGTGATTCCCAAGCAGGAAATCGACTACATTTTTGACATGACGCCCGACGCGCTGGCGGCCCTGCACGTGTTTGCGCAGCGCGTGGCCAAGGGCGTGGCGGCGGCCGTGCCGTGCAAGCGCATCGGCGTGGCCGTCATTGGGTTGGAGGTGCCCCATGCCCACATCCACCTGATTCCGATGAACAAGGTGTCGGACATGAACTTCGCCAACCCCAAAATTTCGGTGCCTGCCGCCCGCATGGCCGAGCTGGCCGCCGCCATTGCCGCCAAAGTAGATGGTGGCAGCGGCCTGGCCGAGGCCGAAGCCGCCCGTGCCCCCGCCGCCCCCACCGATGACCCTACGGTGCAGCAGCTGCAAAAACTCTGCACCGGCCTGCGCTTCGTGTCGGAGTCGGATGCGCCACTGGAGCCCGTGAGCTACGCCGCTCCGGCCGGGGCCCTGGCGCCCGCCGCGCTGCTCAAAATACTGGGCGAGCCGGCCGGTACTAAGGTGAGCACCAAGGAACTGACCGATTTCCTGAGCCAGCACACCGCCGACAACGGCGTGCTGCACGACCCGGCCCAGGCCAACCGCTACAAGGCTCTGCAATTCTTCCTGAAACAGGAGCTGGACGGCACGCAGGTGTATCTGGTGGGGGAGGAGCCCCAAATTCGCGCCTACGCCCTGGGCCGCGACGCCAACGGCCGCCTGGCGGGCTTCAAAACTGTGCTCACGCAAACCTAGCGCGGACTGACCAGGTGGGATGGTTTGATTTCCTGAAGCGCAAGTCGTGTGCGGAGCCGCCGTTGGACCCCGGGGCCACGTTGGAAGCGCTGCTGGGGCAAGCTGCCGCTGACCCGGCTTACCGCCCGGAGTTTTACCGCCGCCTGCTGCTGGAAGAGCTGGTGGTTATTACGGACGAAAACCCGGCGACGCTGGTGCCGGGCACCAGCATTGCAGACGGCAGCACGACCATGCGAATATTTTGTTGGGAAGATGGACGAATCCCCGTTTTTACCACGCCGGACCGTATTTTCGACGGGGAAGTAATAAAGCACCGGGTTGCTTACGCCCAGATGAAAGGCCGGGCCCTGTTCGAAACCCTGCCCGGCGCAACGTTAGTATTGAATCCTTATTCGGCCTCTGGTAAGGAGCTGCTGCCCGATGAGGTAGTGCGCATCCTGGCCGGCACGGTACTGGATACGGGCCAAACCCTGGTGGCGCAGCCGGCCGCACAGGTGCTGCTGGGCCACCCCGCCGTGTACCCCACGGAAATGGTGCGGGCGCTGGCGCGGCTGCTGGCCCAGCAGCCGCGCGTGGTAGCAGCCTACCTGGGCTGGATCCATGACCCTGCTGGTCCCGTGCCGCCGCACTACATCTTCTGCCTCGACGTGGAAGGCGAAATGACGGCCATCGCCAAAGAAACCGGCTTTGTGGCGCAGCAATTCCTGGATAAAGGCGCGCTTGTGGATATTGTTCAGGCCGATAAAAGTAGTCTGACGGATTATTTCCGCTCCACCAAGCCTTTCTACGAGCGGTAAGGCTGGTTTATTTGCGCAACGGCAGGAGTGGTGCAAGCAAGCCACTCGCTGCCGGAGCTTGCGCTGCAGTGCCATTACTTTTTGTTTGAAAGCTTATGCGCTCCTCTTTACTCCTGCTGCTAGCCGGGGCCCTGGCCCTGCCTGCGGCGGCCCAAACGCCGGCCGTGCCCGCGCCGGTAGCCACCGCGCTGCAAAAAATCAGCGCGGCTGACTTCAAAGCCCACGTGCAGTACCTGGCCGACGACCGCCTGCGCGGCCGCCTGCCCGGCACACCCGGCTACCAAATGGCCGTGGACTACGTGACGGCCCAGTTCCGGAAAATGGGCGTGCGGCCTGCTGGCGAAAATGGCGGCTTCACCCAGAAAGTGCGGCTGCGGCGCGCCTTCGTGGAGCCGGGCGCGGTGCTGGCCTACCAGCCCGTTGGGGGCCCCGTGGTGCCGCTGGCCTACGGCTCCGACGCCACGTTTTACCCCAACCCCGGCCAGGCGCAGGTGGCGGCCGAGGCCCCGCTGGTGTTTGCCGGCTACGGTATTTCGGCGCCCGAGCTGGGCTACGATGACTACGCCGGCCTCGACGCCCGGGGCAAAATAGTGGTGCTGACGCGCCAGTCCCTGCGGCAGTTTAGCGACAATAAAGCTTATTCGGCGTAGTTAGCGAGTTTCGCGTGGACAGGTGCGCGATAGGCGCGGTGCGGGCTGCGCACGCGCAGGTTGTGCAGCCCACAGGCCACGACCATGACCGTATCGCGCACCCATTCGCCGCGCAAGCGGATAGTGCCCTGCACCATGTGCAGGCGCTTGATACCGCTGTGCGCGTGTTCGATAACGACGCGCAACGGACTCAGCAACTGGTTATACAGCTTTTGGGCAAACGTCAACTCCCGCTTCGGCGGCTTCTTGTGGGGCATCTCCACCACGACCCCGGTCGGGGCGTGGCCCAGCAAGCCCAAATCCTGCCGTAACACGCAGCCCGCCGGTAGGTGCAGCGCGTACTCGTCGGCCAGTTTTTTGTCGTGCGCTCGCCCGCTTTCCGTAGCCGAGAGAAAATGCACGTACTGCGTGGAATCGCATAAGGTCATGTTTTTCACGCGGTGCGCTTTTTTTTGGCGCTGTACTCCTCGGCCTGGGCCTCCCGGTCCGTGTTACGTGGTACGCCCCGCTCGACCCCGTCGTAGGCAAAGACCGGCTCCGGGTGGTTAGCCAGGCGCTGAGCCAACTCGCCGCCGTCGCGTACGGGCAGCAGCCCGCGCCGGGCCAGCACCTGGTTGAGCACGCCCAGCAGGGCGGTAGCCAAGTGGCTGACGCGCGCTTGCGAAATGCCAAAGCTGGCGGCCTGGTGCTCTTGCAAGGCGTTGCTTTTGAGGTAGGTGAGCAGAAAAAAGAGCTTTATATCGCTGCCCGCCAGCACGGCGTTGGCCCGCTCGCGGTGGGCGGGGAACGCCCGTTTGGTTCCTTCCAGGGTGTGGTAGCGGTGGTGGCGCTCCCAGGCCGGGGCAAAGTCGGTCAGCAAGTCGTCAAACTCCGCCGCTCGCAAGCTGGTTAGGGCCAGAAACTGGCGGGGCCGCTCGCGCAAACTCAGGTAATCCATAGCCAAATTTACGCCTCGCCTACGGGCAGTAACTTAACACACACTTCCGAATTAGCTTTAATGAGTAGCAGTACTTCGGCGACCTGCGCACCAAGCTCGAAACCGCCGCCCGCTACGGCGCCGTGGGCGTGCTGCTGGCCAACAACAAAGCCGGGGCCCTGCCGCCCCCGCTCCCCAAAGGCGTGGTGAGCGCACTGGGCCCCGGTGGCGAGGTGGTGGTGTCGCGCACCTACGCGCCGGGTTCGGTACAAGTGGTGGGGGCCCTGAGCGCGGCGGCGTTGCAGCAACTATTTGCCGGGGCCCCCGCCGATACGGCCCAGACGCTGGCGGCCCTGCGCGCCGGCAAGCCCGCCTCGCAGGCGCTGCCGGGCCGCCTGCGCGCCGCCTACCGCAGCCGCTACCAGGACGTGGACGGCTACAATGTGGTGGGCAAAATGGAAGGCTCGGACGCCAAGCTGAAAAACGAGTATGTGGTGCACAGCGCCCACCTCGACCACCTCGGGGTGGGGGAGGCCATCAACGGCGATTCCATTTTCAACGGGGCCCACGACAACGCCACGGGCGTGGCTTCGGTGCTGGAAATTGCCCGCGCCTACAGCCGGCTCAAGGTGAAGCCCCGGCGCTCGGTGTTGTTCGTGCTGGTGACGGGCGAGGAAATGGGCCTGCTCGGTTCGGCCTATTTCGCCAAGTTTCCGACGGTGCCGAAGGCCGCGCTGGTGGCCGACGTGAACACCGACATGCCCACCATCATCGCGCCGCTGCTGGCCGTGGTGCCGCTGGGGGCCGTTCACTCGTCGCTGCTGCAACCGGTGGAAGCGGCGGCTGCCTACTTGGGCCTGGCCATAGAAGCCGATCCCGAGCCGGCGCAGCATCGCTTCATCCGCAGCGACCAATATAGCTTTGTAGTACAAGGTATTCCGGCGCTCCACCTCAAGTACGGCAACAAGACGGCCGACGGCCAAAATAACCTCAGCGAGCAGGTGCAGAAGTGGCGCGTCCTCACCTACCATAAGCCCCAGGATAACTTTGACGGCGGCACTTTCGACTGGGATGCCGGCCGCAAATACGCGCAGCTCAACTTTCTCATCGGCTACCAGGTGGCGCAAGCCGCCGCCCGCCCCACCTGGAACCCGGGCGATTTCTTCGGGGCCCGGTTCGGGAAATAAATGCCGGCTGGTACGCCAGCAGGCAACCCATTGGCAGGAGCAAAGTCTATGCAAGAAGCCAGGACCCGCCTCCTTGACTTCCTTACTTAGTAGCCCGTCCCGCCCATGGTTCGCTTCCTATTCCTCGGCTTCCTATCCTTGCAAACCCTATCGGCCTGGGCCCTCAAGCCCTCACCAAATTGGTGGGCCAAGCCCGACACGCTGGGCCTGAAGTACCAAAACCTCACCCTGACCACGCCCGACCACATGCGGCTGGCCGCGTGGCTGGTGGCGCCCGTGGCCGGGGCCCCCGACCAACACACCACGATGGTGCTGGCCGGCACCGACTCGGGCAATATGTCGTCTTTCCTCTTCCAGGCGCGGGCGCTGGCGGCGGCGGGCTACCAGGTGCTGCTGTTCGATTACCGCGGGTTTGGTCACAGTCAGGCTTTTGCCATCGACCAGAACCGGCTGTACTATGAGGAATTTGTCACCGACCTGGGCACGGCCCTGGCCGAAGCCCGGCGGCGCGCGCCCCGCCAACGGGTGGGCCTCATTGGCTTCTCGATGGGCACCCTGCTCGCGGCCAAAGTAGCGGCGGCTCACCGCTGCGACTTCCTTATTACCGACGGCTATGTGGGTAACCTTCAGGCGATTGTGGGGTATCAATTGGCAGCCTTTCACAAAACGGTGACGCTGCCCGCCGAGGCCCCAAACTATAACCCGCTGGGGCCCCAGGTGCGGTGCCCCTGGCTGCTTATTGCCGGCACGGAAGACCACAAAACCCCACTCGCCGACTCGGCAGCGGCCGTGCAAGCTGCCCGGCCCCAGCAGCGCCGCCAGCTGCTGGCCGTGAAGTGCGACCACCTGGGCGCGATGGAAGAAATGGCGAAAAACGAGCCCGCCGAGGAGTACGGCAACGCCTACGTGCGGGTAATAAGCCGCTTTTTGGCGGGGAAACCGCTAACCGCGAAGGGCTAATTGGCCCGGCCGCTGTCCACCACTTTTTGCAGCTGGGCCTGGGCGGCGGGGGGTAGGGCGCTCAGTAAATCGAGGCCCGAGGCGGCTTCAATTTTATCGACCGAGGTGAGGTATTGCTTCCAATCGGGGGCGATGCTGTTATCGTTGGGCGTGTCGATGGCCACGACGCGGGCCTGGCCGGCGGCGATGCGGCGGAGGTCGTCGGGGCCTTCGGGCAGGAACACCACTACTTTCCAGATGCGGGCGGGCACGGTCACGCGGCCCTGGTCGAGGGTTTGGGCGAAGCCGTTTTTGCCGGTGCCGCCGCGGCCGTAGCTGCCCATCAGCACGTAGGCTTCGAGGCCGCGCTGCACCTGGGCGCGGGTATATTCTTCGAGGTGGGCCCAGGTTTGCTGGTTGTTCTGGGGGGCCTGGGGCACCATGTTGCTCATTAGGAAGGTAGCCGAGTTATCGTCGAGGCTGGCCGTGCGGTCGCCGCTGGGGCAGTTGTGGCCCTTGTCGAAGCCCGAGCCCGAGTAGCTCTGGGGCGTCACCTGGAAGAACTGGCGGGGTAGGGCGGGGTCGGGGCGGAAATCGTTCTGGCGCGGCGACTGGCCCAAGTCGCCGCGGCCCACGTGCCAGCTCGTCCACACCGGAATGCCGCGCGTGGCGTTGTAGCCGCTCGTGAACTGCGGCCGCACCAGCAGGTAATTGGTGGCGTTGGCCGGGTCGGCGGTGGCGCCGCTGGGGTTGCCGAGCAGCAGGTTGTCGCCGGGGTCGGTGGCCGGGCCGGGGGCCGTGGTGGGGCCCTGGGCGGTGGGCGCTGGCGGCGCGGGGTGCTTGGGGGCCCCGGGCGCGGGCATGGCGGTGCCCGTGCCACCCACGGCTACGGCGGGCCCGGTGGCGGTGGTCAGCACCACGTCGTCGAAATTAAGGCGCGTTTTGGGCCCGCTGGTTTTGCGGATCTCCAGGCGCAGGGGCTCGCCGGCGGTCCCGGCGAAGGTGTGGGGCACTAGCCGGGGCCCCTGGGTGGTGACCGGGGCCCCGGCCCGCTGCCAGTGGCCGCCGCCGTCGCGGCTCAGCCACAGCTCCCAGGTGCTGGGCCCGTCGGTGCCGTAGGCGGCGGCGCTGACGGTGATTTGGCGCACGCCGGCCGCGGCGTCGAACTGCATGGTGAGGCGGCCCAGGCCGCGCAGGCGCGCCGCGTGCTGGCCGTCCTTGTGGTCCTGCGCGGTGCTGCCGATCAGGCCGTCCTGGAAGTGCCAGGGGCCCGTGGTCAGCGCCTCGTCGGCCTCGGTGTAGGCGCCCTTGGTGCCTGCTTCGAAGGTTTCGGGGAAAGTGGCGGCGGGCGTCTGGCGCTGGCCGGTGGTGGCAGCGGTGCGGGTGTCGGCGTTTTGGGAGCAGGCCAGCAGGGCCAGGGCCCCGGGCAGAAAGAAAAAGCGCATGAGCGAAAGTAGCCGTTGCCGCGTGAACAGGGGCCGCGGTGTCAGGTAGGGGCGGGGCTTGCCTCCGCCCACCGCTGCCCGAGGCGCATATGTTTCATTCACGCGGCGGGCGGGGGTAAGCCCCGCCCCTACGCCAGCGTTGGACGAGCCTGTTTATTTCGGGCAGCGGCGGGCGGGGGCAAGCCTCGCTCCCTACCAGCGGCTAGGATTCGCGTGGATGTAGCGGCGGTGGGCATCCAATTCGGCCGCATCGCGGATGATGCGCTCGTGATAATTGCGCTGCCAGCACGAAGGCGGCGCCGCTTGCCCGGCGGCCGGCTCGCCCTGCCGCCACCGCCGGTAGCACCGCGACTTAAAGCCGCCAACTACCTGGCTGACGGCTACCGCCTGGTTGCGGGTAAGCGCCAGAATCAGATGCAAGTGGTTGGGCATTACCATCCAGGTATCGAGCCGCACGGTAGGGTAGTTGGTAGGCAAGGCTGCTAGCTCGGCCAGTACGGCTTGCCCCAAGAGCGAGGGTAGCAGCGGGCCATCGGGTGGCAAGGTGCCAAACAGATGCGCCTTATCGCGCGCGCAGATGGTGAGGGCGTAGTAGCCGGCCCCACTGTAGTCATACCCACTGTAGCGAACGCTGCGGCGTTGCGGTAAAGGCTCCATCCCACGAAAGTAGGGTGCGGGGCTTGCCCCCGCCCGCCGCTGCCCGAAACAAACAGGCTTGCCCCCGCCCGCCGCTGCCCGAAACATACGCGCCTCGTGCAGCGGCGGGCGGGGGCAAGCCCCGCCCCTACGCCGCCGCCGCTGCCCGAAACATACGCGCCTCGTGCAGCGGCGGGTGGGGGCAAGCCCCGCGCCCTACGCCGGGCGGCGCACGCTGCGCTGGTTGTTGGTTTCGAGGATGATACGGGTGCCGGGCTGGCGCGTGAAAAGCCGGTAGGCCCAGTTGGCCGTTACTACCAGCTTGTTGCGGAAGCCCGACAGGTAGTAGATGTGCACCGTGAGCCAGGTAATCCAGGCCAGCAGGCCGCCCAGGTGGAAGCCGCCCGGCAGGTCGGCCACGGCGCGGCTCCGGCCCACAATGGCCAGCGTGCCCTTGTCCAAGTACGCAAACGGGGCCCAGACTTCGCCGCGGCGCTCGCGGGCAAGGTTCTGGGCCAGGTGGGTGCCCTGCTGCATGGCGGGCGGCGACACTTGCGGGTGGCCCTTGGGGTAGTCCTTGGTTTTCATCAGGGCGACGTCGCCGATGGCAAACACGTTCTGGTAGCCCTGCACCATGTTGTAGTGGTTCACCAGGTAGCGGCCGTGCTCCACGCGGTCGTCGGGTAGGCCCGCGACGAGGTTGCCCGTGACGCCGGCCGCCCATATCAGGGTGCGGGTTTCGAGGGTCTCGCCGTCCTTGAGCTTCACCGTCTGCCCGTCGTAGGAATCCACCAGCTGGTTGAGCTTGAACTGGACTCCCAGCTCCTGCAAGTAGCTGTGCGCGTGTTGGCTGGCGTAGGCCGACATGGGGGGCAGCACCCGGTCCACGCCGTCCACCAAGTAGATGTTCATCTTGGTGATATCCAAATCGGGATAGTCGGCGGGCAGCACATGGCTGCGCATCTGGGCCAGTGCGCCCGACAGCTCCACGCCGGTGGGGCCAGCCCCGGCAATGACGAAGTTGAGCAGCCGCTGGCGCTCGGCGGGGTCCTGGGTCAGGTTGGCCAGTTCGAAGCTGCGCAGGAGCTGGTTGCGCAGGTCCACGGCCTCGCTAATGTCTTTGAGCGAAAAGGCATTTTTTTCAATCTCGGCGTTACCGAAGTAGTCGGTTTTGGTGCCCGTGGCCAGCACCAGGTAGTCGTAGGGCAAGTCGTTAATGGCGGTGTGCACCAGGTTCTGGTCCGGGTCCAGCCCAATCACGGCCACGCTGCGGAAGTGAAAATCCTCGTGCCCGTCGAAGAGTTGGCGTAGCGGCTCGCCGATGGACTCTGACTCCAGCCCCGCCGTGGCCACTTGGTAGAGTAGGGGCCAGAAGCCGAAGTAGTTGGTTTTGCTCAGCATCACCACCTGGTACTGGTGGCCGGGCAGGCTTTTGACAAAATTGACGGCCGCGAAGCCGCCGCCGACCACCACCACGCGGGGCTTGGTCGTATCGGGAATATTTAAGTTGAGCTGAGTGGTACCGGGCATTACGATAGGGGCTAGTGCAGCCCGGCTATACGGAAGTTGCGCGGCGGCGGGCAGGGCCGCAAGTAGAGAAGTAGGGATGAGGGGTTAGAGATGAAAGGGTTATCAATCAGATTTTTAATTCCTCATTCCTACTTCATCATTCCCTACCCCAGCTGGGCCACCTCGGCGGGGGTGAGGCCGTAGCGGGCGGCTACCAGGGCGTCAATAGTGGCTTCGAGGGCGGCGGTGGGGCCCCCGGCGGCTTTGGCGGCCAGCACCTGCTCAACTTACTATCTGTTGAAACCATTGCTGAAATCTGCCAGTCGAGAAGCAGCAATCCTAGCTCTTATACGAGTTAGATTCTGTATATCTCCAAGCACAAATCCCATTTTGAACAAGGGCTTAATTAATTCCTTACCCCTGTCGCAACGGTGGGAATATTGTTGCTTACTGGGTCGGGTATTAGCTTGGGCAATAGCGCTTAATTCTGCTGGCGGGTTACCGTTATCAACATAGTAAATGCGTAATTCCACCCCCCATTTTCCTGTAATTCCTCCCGGAATAAGATGTACAAAAGGTGAATTGGTAAGCAAACGAACGCCGGTCATTTTTTCATATTCGTCATTAAAAGCATCAAACTTATCTTCAGAAACTTCTGCTTCGATTAGCAGATTACGACTTGGGTTTGCAATATAGCCCGCAACTTCATACAGGTTGTTCATGGTATTAAATCGTTTGATTTTTGAGAATTATGCTCTGATGTTCTGCTTCCGAGAGACCGTAGAGCAAACTTACTAGTCTATCTACCTCAACAAAGGAAGAAGGTGTTGCATTAGTGAAATTTATTCGTACTCTACGAATAATCTCGCTTGCGTTTTCGACTGTGATAGCGCTGGGATATGGAATGCGGTCTGTAACAACATTGTCGAAATGCATGGTCCGAACAGCATTGCCGAAGATGAATCGGTAAACGTACCAACCAACCACAGATGAATTGAGAACTGCCCAAAGCAGCAGCTGATGAGTTGGCTCTTCCGGCACGAGTTGATTAATTGTATCGGTAATAAGGAGGCCGGTCGTTACAACCGGGGTGCAAATAATTTTAATGTGCGGAGTAGGTTTCTCAATATGTGCAACAATGTTTTGTACCAGCACGGCTTGTAGTTTCCCACGCCCAATCTCGGGAACAAGAAAGTCGCCGGCCAAGTAGCCTTTAGGTTCTCTTAATCCAGATGCTGATATTTCAGCTCCACCAAATACGGCTAAATCCCCATCTTTATTTAAGTGTGATTGAAAGGCGGCACCGCGTGTGTTAGTTATGAACTCGCCAAGTACAGCGTTAGATTTCTTTATTCTCAAGGCAAGTTCAATCTCTTTAGGCGTAACTCCATTAAGAAAAAAGCCGAAAGTTGAAGCCCATTCTTTTCGAATTAAGCCAATTTCATGCATCGCCTCTTGCGTGCGAGTTAAAGAAACATAGTCTGAACGTGACACCCCCTTGACAAGCGAAAAAATGCAGACTTCCAATTTAACTTCGGGCCAAACTTTGCCGCAATCAACAACAGTCTGAATTTCATCAAAAATATCGTTTCGTAAACCTCTATAATTTGAGGCGTAAGTTAGCGACTTCGGAACGATAAACGACAAATGGCCTTCGGGGCGTAATAGAGATTTAGCGCGTTGAACGAACAGATTAGCAGTTTCGGGAGTATTTATTGGAAAAGCAGTCGCCACATGATTGAGCATCGATTCTTCTAATTTCACCCCATAAGGCGGGTTGCCAATCACCACATCAAAGCCCCGGAAGCGGCCTTTCTCATCCAGCACTTCGGGAAACTCGAAGCGCCACTCAAAGGCGTGGCGGTAGAAGGCGCCTTTTTCGCGGTCGGCCAGCGTGGCTTCGGCTTTGCGCAGCTTCATGGCCACGACGGTCGTGCGCTCCCAGGCATCTTCTTCGGTGAGCTTGGCCTTGCCAAACATGTCGGGTTTGGAATCTAGCTCAATGCGCAGCAGGTCGGACTTGTGGCCAGAGATTTCGCGGCGCAAGGGGTCGCCCCGGTAGATGGTCGCGGTGAACTGCTCTTTTATTTCGGCCAGGAACTGCTGCAACTCCTGCTTGGCGGCGCGGTCGCGGGTGTTGAAGTAGGCATGAACGGCGTCGCGGTAGGTCTTGAGGGTGAATTTGCCCTGCCGGAACACGTCGGAGAGGTCGGCCCCGAGGTCGAAGCGCGAGAGCAGCGAGTTGCCGGCCTTGATGTTGAGGTCGAGGTTGGGCAGGGTTTCGAGCTGGTCGAAGCCGGTATCGGGGAGGTAGTAGGCGTGCTTGAGCAGCTCAATCCAGAGGCGCAGCCGGCAAATGCGCACCGAGTTGGGGTTGAGGTCGACGCCAAACAGGGCGTGCTCGATGAGGTGGCGCTTTTCCTGAAACAGGGCGCGCTGCAAGCTGGTGTGGGCCGGGGCCACGGTGCGCCGGCCGGTGGCGGCGTCGAGGCGGGCGCGGTACTGGAAGAGGGCGTGGGGGTCGTGGGGGTCGTCGTCTTCGTGCACCACCACCAGCTCGTCGCGGGCCACGGTGAGGCGGTAGCGCAGGCGCTTGCCGGCTTCGTCGAGCAGCAGGCCCAGCTCGGCCTTGATGGCCAGCAGCTCGTTGAGGGCGCTCACCAGGAAGTGGCCGCTGCCCACGGCGGGGTCGAGCACGGTGAGGGTGTTGAAGAAGGCGCTGTCCGCGAGGCGGTTGTTGCGGTCGAGGCGTTCGGCCAGGGCCGGCACATCGGGGGCCCCGAAGCCGGAGCGGCGGTTGAAGTGCTGCACCACGGCCCGGCGCAGGGTGTGGCGGGCCATGTACATGGTGATGAAGCCGGGGGTGTAGAACGAGCCGTCCTGGTAGCCGTTGAGCTTTTCGAAGATGAGGCCCAGCACGGCCGCCGAAATCAGCGGCTTCTGGGTTTCCTGCACCTGCTCGTCGCCCTCGGAGGCAAAATCGTAGGCATCGAGAAAGCGCAGCAGGTAGGCCAGCGTGTGGGGCGGGGGCCCCTGGGCGGGCAGCACCGACTTGCGGTAGAGCGGCAGCGTGAGGTGGTGGTTGAGGCCCCGGATGCGGGTGGTTTGGCGCTCCAGCTCGCTGGGCTCGTAGAGGGAAGAGTTGAGGTAGGGCAAGTGGGCGTAGGCGGCGCGCACGGCCTCGGTACGCTGGGTGGCGGGCGTGTTCAGTACCTGAAAAAACAAGTCGTTCAGGGCCCCAAAATCGGGCAGCAGCTCGGGCGTGAGGAAGCGGTACTGGTCGGTGAGCGCGGCTGGGTTGCCGGCGTGGTAGCGGCGCAGCTGGCCTTCCAGCAGCTTAAGAAACAGGAGGCGGTTGATCCAGGTGAGGCACAGCTCCAGGGCCACGCCAAAGAGCTGGCCGTCGGGCGCGTCGCCGTAGGTGCTCCGCTCCGCAGGGGTCAGGTTGGTGAGCAAGTCGTCGCTGCGCAGCACCTCAATGGTGTTGCGCAGCAGCGAGCCCACGTGCTCGCGCTCGGTCGGGGCCACGCGCTTAATGAGCTTGCGGCCCTTGTCCTTCACTTCCTCCAGGCCGATGAGGTAGAGCAGCTCCTCGTAGAAGGCCCGGTTCAGGGTGTTGGCATCCTGGGCAAAGGCCGCCTTGAGCAGGTGCGGGGCCTGAAAGAGCTTGGTCCGCGTGATGAGGTCGCGCTCGGTGGCGGGCTCGGTGCGCAGGTCGAGATAGGTAAAGGGCAGCTCGGCGGCGAGGGCCCCCAGGAAGGGCTGCGCCATTTCCTCGTAGAAATACTTGGTGGTTTTGCCCGCTTTCTTGCCGCCCGCCCAGGCCAGGAAATCATTTTTGAAGGCCGTATCGCGCCAGAAAAGGCGGTCAAAATCCAGCGCATCAAATACGAACCACTCGTAGCCGTTGGTGATGACGAGGCGGCGCAGGTCGTCGGCGTGGCCGTCGCGGCGGTCTTCGAGGTAGTAGAGCAGCAGCTCGTGAAACGCCTTGCGGTTGAGGTCTTGGGGCGTCACCATTTCGCCGGGGTTGGCGGCGCGCTTCACCTCCACGACGACCCCGACGGGAGCCGCCTCCTTGGGGCCCGTCCGCACCACCAGGTCGCGCCGCTTGCTGACGTTGAGGTAGTAGCCGGGGCCCAGCACGCCGGGGTGGGCCAGAAAATCAATGAGTAGCTTTTTGAGGTGCTCCTCGCTTTCGGCCGGGTTGATGGCCGCCAGCAGGTGCTGCCGCGCTACCGCAAAGTCGTCGAGCTGGGCGCGGGTAGGTTTTTGGCGGCGAAAGGCAAGGTCGAGGGCTTGGGTAGGCGTTTCGGGGCGGGGCGTTAACATGAAGACGAAAGTAGGGGCTGGCGCTTTCCTTCGCTCGGCCGGGGCCCCGCCCCGCAACTATCCCGCCCTGGCCGTTCCTTTGGGGTTCCTACTGCTCATTATCACTCCGCCCATGAAACTCCGCTACCTGCTGCTGCCCCTGCTGGGGGCCCTGCCCGCCTGCCACCCGGCTGATAAGCCCGCCGCCCGGGCCTCGGCCGATGCGCGCTTCGAAACCTTTAAAACCCGGTTCATTGATGATTTATGGCGCGAAGACCCCGGCTTTGCCTCCAGCGTGGGCTACCACAAGTACGACTCGCTGCTGGTAATTCCCGACTCGCTGCAGCGGCACCAGGCGGCGGCGTTCGGCGAAAAAAACCTGAAGGCGCTGGCCACTTTCCCGCTCGATAGCCTGGCCCCCGGCAACCAGATTGACCATCACCTGCTGGCCAACTACCTGCACGCCAGCCGCTGGGAAGCCGACACGCTGCGCAGCTGGCAGTGGAACCCGGCCGCCTACAACCTGGGCGCCGGCATCGGCGACTTGCTCAACGGCCGCCACTTCCGGCTCGACCGCCGCCTGCGCAACATCTCCGACCAGCTGGCCCAGGCCCCGGCCTACTACGCCGCCGCCGAGAACAACCTGCGCCGCCCCACCCAAGAGCACACCCGCCTGGCCATCAAGCAGAACGAGGGCGGCCTGGCCGTGCTGGGCACTGCCCTCACCGACTCGGTGCGCGGCTCGGGCCTGAGCGCGCGGGAGAAAAAGGTATTTGCCGACCGCCTGGCCACGGCGCGCCTGTCCATCCAGAGCTACCTGGCCTTCCTGAAAACCGACGTGCTGGGGGCCCGTAATTTCCGCTCGTTCCGCATCGGCAAGGTCCTGTTCGACCGCAAGTTTGCCTACAACATTCAGTCGCGCTACTCGGCCGACGAGGTGTACCGGCAGGCGCTGGCCCACAAAACCGAGCTGCTGCACGACATGGGCCGCCGCGCTGCTCGCCTGTATCCCAAGTACTTGCCCGGCAAGTCCGTGCCCACCGACACGCTCCAGCTCATCCGCGCCGTCATCGACCAGCTCACGTTGAAGCACGCCCCGCGCAACGGCTTCGTGGCCGCCGTGAAGCAGCAGATTCCGACGCTGGTGGCCTTCGTGAACGACCACAAGCTGCTGACCCAGGACCCCAGCAAGCCGCTGGTGGTGCGCGAAACGCCGCTGTATATGCGCGGCAGTGGGGCGGGGGCCAGCGTGTCGGCCCCGGGGCCCTACGACAAGGGCGCCGATACCTATTACAACGTGGAGCCCATTCCGAGCACCTGGACGGCGGCCCAGGCCGAGAGCTATCTGCGCGAGTACAACAACTACACGCTGCAAATCCTCAACATCCACGAGGCCATTCCGGGGCACTACACGCAGCTTGTGTACGCCAACCGCTCGCCCTCGCTGGTGAAGAGTATTTTTGGCAACGGGGCCATGATCGAGGGCTGGGCCGTGTACGCCGAGCGCATGATGCTGGAGCAGGGCTATGGCCAGAACACCGACGAAATGTGGCTCCTCTGGGACAAGTGGAACCTGCGCGTGACGCTCAACACCATCCTCGACCACGCCGTGCAGGTAGACAACATAGCCGAGAAAGACGCCGTGGCGCTGCTCGAGCGCGAGGGCTTCCAGGAGCAGGCCGAGGCCGAGGGCAAGTGGCTGCGCGCCACCCTCAGCCAGGTGCAGCTGAGCAGCTACTTCGCGGGCTACACCGAAATTTATGCCCTGCGCGCCGAGCTGAAACAGCAACGCGGCAAGGCGTTTGACCTCAAGAATTTCCACGAGCAGTTTTTGAGCTATGGCAGCGCCCCGGTGCGCTACATCCGCGAACTTATGCTGCGCAAATAGGGTATGGGAACCGCGCGCGTGTTGCGCGCCACCGTTTGTTTGCCCCGCCATTTCTCCCCAATGACCGAAGCCCACCGCCAGCATGTGCATCACGCCAACGACGAGCAGCTGCGCTACCTGATCCACGAGAACCTCAAGGTATTTGCCAAGTTCACGTCGGAAAACTGCGCCGTGTGCAGCGCTTTGGCCCCGCCGTTCGCCAAGTTCGTCGACGAAGAAGAATACCAGTCCATTCTGTTTCTGAAGCTCAACTCGGACGAAAATCCGGTGGCCAAAAAGCTGATGCGGGACAAGGCAACCCCCTTTTTCGTGAGCTACTGCCAGGGCCGCCTGCTCGAGTGCGCCGCCCTGACTGAGGTGGCGGATGTGCGCGCCCAGCTCGACCGCCTACGTGCTTTCGCGCCTATCAAGGCGTAGGGCGGGGGCTTCGTTCTGGTTTTGTTTTTCCTGCGAAACGCCCGGCCGCTGCCCAGCGGTCGGGCGTTTGCGCGCTGGGCTCCGGGGTCCGGCTTTTTCCCGTTGCGCCATGTTCTTTCTGCTTTCTAAAATCCTGGACGCCGCCCTGCTGCCCACCGTGTGGCTGGTGGCCCTGCTGCTGGGGGCCCTGGTGGCGCGGCAGCCCCACCGGCAGCGGCAGTGGCTGCGCGCCGCCGCCCTGCTGGCCCTGGTGGGCACCAACCCGGGCCTGGCCAACGAGGCCCTGCGCGCCTGGGAGCGTCCCGCCGTGCCGCTGGCCGCCCTGCCGCCCCGCGCCGACGCGGCCGTGCTGCTCGGCGGCATCACCGATGACGGCCGCCAGCCCGCCGACCGTGTGTACCTGCACGCCGGGGCCGACCGCCTCACCAACGCCCTGTGGCTGTACCGCGCCGGGCGGGTGCGGCGCATCATCGTGTCGGGTGGCTCGGGGGCGGTGGGGCCCCAGGCCGGCAGCGAGGCACGCCACCTGGCCACGCTGCTGCGCCTGGCCGCTGTGCCGCCCGCCGATATCTGGCTGGAACAACGCAGCCGCAACACCCACGAAAACGCCCAGTTCACCAAGCAGCTACTGGCCCACCACCCGGGCGTCGACACGCTGGTGCTCGTCACGTCGGCGTTTCATATGCGCCGGGCCGCGGGCTGCTTTGCCAAGGCGGGGCTGGCCGTCGTTGCCTTCCCGGCCGGCTTCCAGGCCAGTAGCCGCGCCTTCACCCCCGATTACTGGCTGCTGCCCACCCCCGAAGCCCTGGAGCAGTGGAGCCTGCTGCTGCACGAAATGGCCGGCTGGGCCGTGTACAAGGCCCGCGGCTGGTGCTGAGACGGTAGCGTAAACCCTGCAAGTCCGCGCGCTTGAACGGTCGCTGAATAATTACCGGCAGACGCTGTAGAGACGCAAGGATGCGTCTCTACACCCGTTTTAGGAGCCAGAATACCAAGTCAAACAGCTTTTCAACGATTAATCGGTAGGACGAAGAGAGCGATGCGAACTATAACCGAAGGTCAGCGCAGCTAAAGTTCGCACTACACTCAATTACTCCGTTTTCGCATCGGCCGGCGCGGCGGCTTTGCCAATCCACACCGATTTCTGGTTGACGAACTCGCGGATGCCCAGGCGGGAAAGCTCGCGGCCGTAGCCCGATTTTTTGATGCCGCCGAAGGGCAGCTCGGGCATGGATTTCACCAGGCTGTTGACGAACACGGCGCCGGCCTCGATTTGCCGGGCCAGGGCCTCGCCCTTGGCCAGGTCCTTCGTCCAGACCGAGGCCCCCAGGCCGAAGCGCGAATCGTTGGCCAGGCGCACGGCATCGGCGGCATCCTTGGCTTCGAGCACGAGAGCCACGGGCCCGAAAAACTCCTCGTGGTAGGCGCGCTGGCCGGGCCGCACGTGGGTGAGCACCACCGGCCGAAACAGGGCGGTACCCGGTCGCTCCTGGCCGCCGGCCAGGGCCAGGCGGGCCCCCTGGGCCACCGAGTCGGCTACTTGCTGGGCCAGCTCGTCGGCTAGGTCGGGGCGGGCCATGGGGCCGTACTGGGTGTCTTCGGCCAGCGGGTCGCCGGTGCGCAGGGCCAGCAAGTGGGTGATGAGCTGGGCCACGAACTCCTTCAGGATGGGCTTTTCCACGATGAAGCGCTTGGCGGCGATGCAACTCTGGCCAGCGTTGAGCATCCGGGCCTGGGCGGCCGTCTTGGCCGCCAGGGCCAGGTCGGCATCGGCCAGCACGATGAACGGGTCGGAGCCGCCTAGCTCCAGTACGGTTTTCTTGATGTAGCGGCCCGCGGCGGCGGCCACGGCGGCCCCGGCCGGCTCCGAGCCCGTCAGCGTCACGGCCCGCACCCGGTCGTCGGCAAGCAGCGGCTCAATTAGGTCCGACCCGATGAGCAGCGCGCGGAAGCAGGCCGGCGGCAGGCCCGCGTCGTGGAAGATTTTTTCCAGCGCCAGCGCGCACTGCGGCACGTTGGAGGCGTGCTTGAGCAGGCCCACGTTGCCGGCCATCAGGGCCGGCGCGGCGAAGCGCACCACCTGCCAGAAGGGGAAATTCCAGGGCATGACGGCCAGCACCACACCCAGCGGCTGGTGGCTGATGAAGCTGCGCCCGGCGTTGGTGGCCACCGGCTCGTCGGCCAGAAATTCTTCGGCGTGGTCGGCGTAGTAGTCGCAGCAGGTGGCGCACTTCAGGGCCTCGGCGCGGCCGTCGGCCACGGGCTTGCCCATTTCCAGGGCCATGAGGCGGGCCAGCTCGGGCGCGCGCTCCCGCAGCAGGGCCCCGGCGCGGCGCAGTACCTCGGCGCGGTGGGCAAATGTGGTGGCGGGCCAGGTGGCGGCCGCGGCGTGGGCCTGGCCGAGGATGCGCGCGGTTTTGGCCCACGAAAACGGGCGGAACCGCTTAAGCACACGGCCGGTGTAGGGGTTATACGATTCGATTGGCATGGGTGCGAGAAACGCGGGCCCCGGCAACGGGCGGGGCCAGTATCCGTTATACCCCTTTTGGGGCCCCTGGGGTTACGGGCGGCCCGGCCGCTAGTCCGGGGCCCCGGGCTTATTTTCGCACACCCATTTGCGGCTCGCCGCTCCGCAAGGCCATTTCTCATTTTTCCGTGTCCGATAATCTACCTATTTCCCTGCCCACTGCCTCAGAGGAAGACCTCGTGCGCCGGCTCAAAGCCCGCGACGAATCGGCCCTAACGCAGTTCTATGACTGCTACGCGTCGGCCTTGTTCGGCGTCATCTCCCGCATCGTGAAAGACGACGACACGGCCGAAGACGTACTACAGGAGGCGCTGGTCAAAATCTGGAACGCTTTTCCGGCCTACGACGCCGAAAAAGGCCGCCTGTTCACCTGGGTGCTGAACATCTGCCGAAATTTGGCCATCGACAAAATCCGCTCGCGCCAGTACCGCGTAGGTACTCGCACCCAGGGCCTCGACGATAGCCTCGCTGCCCAGCGAATGCCCGCCGCCGACAGTTTTCGGCCCGAGCACATTGGGCTGCGAGAAGTTGTGCAAACCCTGGTGCCAGAACAGCGGCAAATTATCGACTTGCTTTACTTCGGAGGGTACACCCAAAGCGAAGTGGCCGAGGAATTGAAGCTGCCCCTGGGTACCGTCAAAACCCGGGCCCGCACGGCCATTAAACTCCTTGGTAAACTGATACGCTAACCCTATCGTGGAAGATCCTCAAGCCTATACAGAATCCGGCATTCTAGAGCAGTACATCCTCGGCCTGCTTACGCCCGCCGAGCGCGCCACCGTTGAAGCCGAAGCCACCCGCCACCCCCTCGTGGCCCAAGAGTTGGCCGCTGGCCAGCGCGCCCTCGAATACTACGCCGAAGCCCAATCCCGCGAGTTACCCGCCGCCATGCGCAGCCGGGTGCTGAACAAAGTGCTGGCCCAAATTACCCCCGCTGAAGTACCCGCTGAAGTACCCGCTGAAGCGCCCGTTGAAGCGCCCGTTGCCGTTGCTGCTCCTGTAGCCGCTGGGGCCCCAGCGCCCGCCGCCAGCCTCCGGGCCGACGTGGACGCCCTGGCCCGCCCGCAGCCCGCCGCCGAGCCGGGCGTGCGTCCGATAACCAGTGCCGCAGCGCCCGCAGCGTTCCGCCGGGGCTTGGCCATTGCCGCCTCGGTGGCCCTGCTGCTGAGCCTGATTGGTAACGGCTACCTGTACCAGCAGTGGCAAGGGGCCGACACCGCCCTGGTGGCCTTGCAGGAAACCCAGAACCGCTTGGCCGCCAACACCTTGGTGGTGGAAAAGAAGCTTGGGGAAGTGCGCGAGCAGAATACCGTGCTGCGCGACGCCGGGTTTCACTTCGTGGCCCTGGTTGGCACCCCCGACGCGCCCAAAGACCGCGCCCGGGTGCTGTTCAATGCCAAAACCAGCCGCGTGTACGTCGACGTACAAAACCTGCCTGCCGCGCCCGCCGGCCGCCAGTACCAGCTGTGGGCCCTCAACAACGGCAAGCCCGTGGACGCTGGCGTGCTGACGCCCGCCGCCGCCACTGGTGACCGCCTCGAGCGCATGAAGGATATTGCCAGCGCCCAGGCCTTCGCTGTGACGCTGGAGCCCCTGGGCGGCAGCGCCACGCCCACCATGCCCATCCGGGCCATGGGCACCATATAGGGCCCCCGAACATTGTTCTGAAAACGGCCCCCGCGATGCACCGCGGGGGCCGTTTTGCTGGGCCCCCTGAACGAACCAGCGCCGGGTTTGTTTGACTGCGCAGAACGGGCGGCCGCCGCCGCTTCGCAGTTCCTTACCCCCTTAGCCGCCATGCACGGGACCATCCTGATTCTTCTAAAACGCTATATCCAGACCCAGTACGACCACAGCACCTGGGTCAACCTTTTGGAGTTGGCTGGCCTCGGCGGTGCCACCTTCGACCACAAAGCCGTGTACCCCGACGAAACCCTGTACGCGCTGGTGGCCCAGGCCGCCGCCGCTGCCGGCGTATCGGCCGGCGAACTGCACGAGCGGTTCGGCGAGTACCTCGTGCCCGACATCATGTACATGTACCAGAAACTGGTAGACCCCGCCTGGCGCACGCTCGACATGCTGGAGCACACGGAGCACACCATGCACCGCCAGGTGCGGCGCGAGCACGCCGAAAACGCGCCGCCCGTGCTGGCCGTCAAGCGCCTGAACGCCAACGAGGTGCAGATTGATTACGTGTCGGCCCGGCGTATGGGGGGCCTGGCAGTGGGCATTGTGCGCGGCCTGGCCGCGTACTACGACGAAGCCGACCGCATTGCCGTGACGCCCATCACCAGCGCCGACGGCCAGCAGGTCAGCATCCATGTGCGGCGTAACTAATTCTTCATAATACCCTCAAAACCATGTTGCAAGTAGGCCAGACCGCTCCCGATTTCACGCTCAACACCACCGACGGCACCCCGTTTCACTTGGCCGACCGCCGCGGGCGGCACTTGGTACTCTATTTCTACCCGAAGGACGACACGCCGGGCTGTACGGCCGAGGCCTGCTCGTTCCGCGACCAGTACGAGGTCTTCCAGGACCTGGGGGCCGACGTGGTGGGCATCAGCTCCGACAGCGAGGCCTCGCACCAGAAGTTTACCCAAAAGCACCGCTTGCCGTTTCCGCTGCTAGCCGACGCCGGCGGAGCCGTGCGCAAGCTCTACGAAGTGCCCCGGGCCCTGCTGGGCCTGCTGCCCGGCCGCGTCACGTTTGTGATTGACAAAGAAGGCATTATCCAGTACATCTTCAATTCCATGAGCGGAGCCACCGACCACGTGCGCCGCACCAAAGACGTGCTGGCCAAACTGCCAGCCTAGCGCAGTTTTCAGGTCCGTGTCCGGCCTGATCCGCCGGCTAATCAGCCGGCCGGCTGAAAAAGCCGGCGGGCCGGCCGCAACCAGGCTGTACCCTGACCCGGAAACTGCTCTAGGAGCTGTTTAACCCTATTTTTTGCCCCCTAAAATGATATAGCGACCCAAGGAGGCACTGCTAAGTAGGCTGCCATAAATAATCGACATAAAATCATGTGAATTGCAGAGTATATTTTGTACCTATATTATTCAATATTTCATCCAGCGCTTCATGGAGCACTTGCCAACTCGCGAAATGAGGCGGTTTGAGCCATTCGTACTTGATTTTTCGCCACAGCGTTTCGATGGCATTCAAGTGTGGACTGCAGGCGGGCAAAAACCAGATGTAGCGGGCTTGCGCTTGCCATTCTTCGCTTTTAGCCGTCACAACCGCCGCGTGATGAAACCGCGCATTGTCGAGTACCACAACCGTTTTCTGCGTTATTTTCGGGGCGAAATCGCCACCCTGACAGGCTACCAGTAGTTCCTCCGTCATGGGGCCGAAAGCTTCATGCCCTTCAAACGCATTGTTGCGCGAAAAAAGGCCAAAAACGTTTCGCCGTTGGCTTTTCTGCGGCACCGTCGCCGGGTACTGCCCGCAGGGCTGCCAGCCGTAGGGCACGCAGGGCGTGAGGCAAAAACCACTCTCGTCCCCAAAATAGACCTGTAAACAGTGCTGGTCTTCCCATTGCAAGCGCTCCTCCAGTTCAGCGGCAAGACGGGCATATTCGACCTCGTCTTGCTTGGGGTTGAGCCAGTTCCGTAAGCGGTGCCAGGTGTAGTTTAGTTTTTTTTAACATATTGTTTGCGCGCTGATTTACTCATCGTAAAACCAAATTTCGTGCTCAATAGCGCGGCAACCTCCCGCAGACTTTGCGGGTTTTCTTTTAGTTGTTCTCTGATGTCAGCGACTTGCTCAAGCGTCAGGTCTTGTAGCGGGGCTTTTAACCCGCGATCCGCTTTGATTTTTAACCCTAGAAAACCGTCCCGCTTGTAGCGGTGGAGCCAGTCGTAAACGGTGCGGGTTCGCGTGGTGTAAATCAACGCCAATTCTTTTGCCTCAAAACCGCTGGCACTGAGCAAAATGCACTGGCAGCGGTTGCGGAAATAGGCCTTGTTGCCGTTTTTATGGCCTGCTTCCAGCGTTTGCTTTTCTTCGTCGGGAAGAGTCGATATGTGTAGCATCGAGCAAAGGTAACGCGACAAGCAAAAAATGATGATTATTTACCAGCGACTACTTATTCCATTTAAAGCACGAAAAAATCACCTGCTTACTGCTTTTAAAAAAGCCACTAATCAGTATTTAGCAGTTATTCGGGTAGCCGTAGAGAATAGCATCGCCTAGCTAAAAGCTTTTTTCATATGGAGGATAGAAAATCGGATGAGAAAGAAGGAAAAACTGGCAGATGCCTTCTCCTTGTGTGCTGATTTAGCTTGTTTTAAGCAATGTTACACAAACATCTACTTTAAGTAATAACAACTTTATTGATGCCCTTACGCCACGTTTGCACCTGATCACCAACAACTGGGCTAAGCAGGCCTCAACTCGGAGGTTTTGCCCCATTTATTTAACGATACCCTACTTAGATATCTCTGGAGTGCTAAGTTGCGTTTAGATGATTTTCTCCGCCCTACAGCAAGAAAACCACCGCCTGCTCGGGCATGCGAGGCAGCGGTTTCCTGGCCCTTCACCTAGCAGCATTCCCATGAGAAAATCGACCATCCTTTTGCTTTCCAGTGGCTTTTGCCTCCTTCAGCTGGGCGGTGTTAGTTGCAACAGCAAGAAAAGCCCGGACGGGGCAAATACTACTGGACGCACTGGAACAGCATTTTCAGCAAACGACACGTCAGCCGACGACACCCCGAGCAGCACGGCTCCGTCCAGTATTGGCAACTTTGTAAAGGCCGCCAAAGCGGCAACGCCGGCGGTCGTGCACATTAAAACCACCTACGGTGCTCCCGCGGATGGTGATGATTCGTTTGGTCCGCCGTATGGCTCCCCCTCCGGAGGCCGCATAGCCATGGGTTCTGGCTCCGGAGTACTTATCAGCAGCGACGGCTACATCGCCACGAACAACCACGTGGTGGAAAATGCCTCTAAAATTGAAGTGGTCTTGCCCGACAATCGGCAGTTTTCCGCAGAACTAATTGGCCGTGACCCAAATACCGACCTGGCGCTAATCAAAATCAAGGCCGACCATCTGCCCAGTATCCAACTCGGCAACTCCGATAGTGTGCAGGTGGGGGAATGGGCGGTGGCGGTGGGGTATCCCTTTTCGCTGAATACCACCGTCACGGCCGGCATTATCAGTGCCAAAGCGCGCAGCATTGGGATTATCAACCGGCCCAGCCGCAACGGCAACGCGGAGCCTACGGGCAATCTGGGGGTGGAGTCCTTCATCCAGACCGATGCGGCCATTAACCCCGGCAACAGCGGGGGCGCCCTGGTTGATACGAATGGCAAGCTGATTGGGATTAACTCGGCCATTGCCTCACAGACTGGCAGCTACGCCGGCTATTCATTTGCTATTCCCGTGAATCTGGCCAAGAAGATTCTGGGGGATTTACGGGAATATGGCTCGGTAAAACGCGGGCTGCTGGGCGTGTCCTTTCCATCCCCCAACGCCGAGGCGCAATACTTACAACAACAAGGGCTTCAGCCGGGCATTGTCAAAGGCGTTCGCATCACCGGGGTACTCAGCAACAGCGCCGCGGCCGCGGCCGGCCTACAGGAAGGTGATATTATCCAAAGCATTGACGGCATGCCGTTGAATTCGTCCGCGGAGTTCTCCGAAAGAATTGCCCGGCACCGCCCCAATGATGTGGTCAAGCTGGCCTACTTACGTGACAACCAGGTCCGCTCCACCTCGGCTACGCTGAAAGGAGAGGAAGCCACGGCGACGGCCAAAAGCAATGCCGACCTGGATAAAATTTATAATAAGCTCGGAGCTAGCTTCTCCCCCTTACCCAGTTCGCTGAAACAACAGTTGAACCTACAGGCCGGGGTACTGGTAACGGAGGTCCGGCCGGGTGGTTTCTTCGACCATATTGGCATTCCCAGCGGAACCATCATTGCCTTCATCAATGGCAAATCCATTCACAACCCCCAGGATATTGATCGTGCCTTGCTCTCGGCCCAAAGCGGCATGATTCAAATGCTGGCCATTGCCCCGGATGGGTCACGGGTGGTGTTTGACTTTTCGCTCGGAGCGTAAGCTGACGAATGACCTTTTTCCAGTAAACTGGACTACTGTAAAATAGAGAAAACCGGGTATTTATAGCACCTTTAAAAATCCAGACAACACCTTGAAGAAGAATAGGTTGAGTAGTCTGGGATGGTCCGGTTAGGTGGGATAGTTCAGGATTGTTGGAGAAAGAAGTTGTTGATGAGCAAGCCAGGGGAGCTGATGAGCGAGGCTGGCGTGCAGGCGCTCGTGATGGTAGTAGTCAAAATAAGTGGCGGCGCTGGCTTGGGCACCGGCCAGGTCGGTAAAGGTGGGCCACGCGCGGTGTTCCAACGCTTCGGTTTTAAAGCAGGACCAGCGGCTTCTGGCCCGGGCGTTGTCGTTGCACTAGCCGCGACGGCGTTGCACGCGCAGCGCTTGGGGCTGGTGCAACAGGATGCGGTAAGCATTACCCGCGGCGGGCCTAACTCCGTCGGGGGCATACGACGTGGGCCGCCAACGCTTGCGGGGCTGGAGGAGCGTCCGCGGCTTACACCTACTTACCGCTGGCCATTAGTGAGTGGGCCCATCTGTGTGTCTCCCGGGACGTGGCTAGGTGTAGCTAGTTTCTGAGGAGAAGGAAATAGGCAATATGGCTCAAAAGAAGAACTGCGCCGCCAGCGTTAGCCCCAGCGTAGCCAGCAGGCAGGCCCCGACGACCGTGCGGATTTCCCAGGCGGGCGCGGGCGGCGCGGCCGGGCCGCCGGGCGCGGCAAAGTACATGGCCACGATAACCCGGCTGTACACGGCCAGCGCAAGGGCACTGTTGAGCACGGCGACCACGGCCAGCCAGGTATAGCCGGCCGCCATGGCCGACTCAAACAGCAGCAGCTTGCCCGTGAAGCCGGCCAGGGGCGGAATGCCAACCAGCGAGAACAGGAAAACCGTCATGGCCAAGCCCGTGAAGATGCGCGTGGTGCCGAGGCGCTTGAAGTCGGCGAGCGTGCGGCCGGTGTGCAGGACGATGGCAAACGCGCCCGTGTTCATGGCGGCGTAGGCGGCGGCAAACACCACCAGGGCCGGCAACGCCATCGCCCCGCGCACTCCCACCAGGGGCAGCAGAAAATACCCGGCCTGCGTCACCGTGGAGTAGGCCAGCAGGCGCACCACGTTGGTTTGCCGCAGGGCCAGCACGTTGCCAAAGGTCATCGACGCGACGGCCAGCAGGGCCAGCACCAGCGGCCAGTCGACTGCGGTGCTGGGCAGCGACCGGCACACCTGCGCCAGCCCGAAAAAGGCGCCTATCTTGGGCACTACCGACAGGTAGGCGGCCACCGATACCGGGGCACCCTCCAGCGTGTCGGGCGTCCAGAAGTGGAAGGGAAATAGTGACGCCGCGTACCCCAGGCCGGTGAGCAGGGCCACGAAGCCGAACGCCAGCAGCGGCGCGGGCAGGTTGGGCTGGCCCAGCGCACTGAGCAGGGTGCTGCCCGTGATGCCCACCCAGTAGCTCAGCCCAAAAATCAGGATGGCCGTCGTGACGGTGCCGTAGATAAAGTACTTCAGCGCGCCCTCGGTGCCGGCCTCGGTTTTGGCGTAGGCCGCCAGGGCAAAGCCGCTGAGGCTGGTCATGAGCAGCCCCAGCACGAGCAGCATCATGTCGCCGCTGCCGGCCAGCACCAGCGCCCCCAGCGTGCCGAAGCAGAGCAGGCTGTAAACGGTGCCCTCCCGCGGGGTGCCGCGCAGCTCCTGCCGGGCCAGCAGGCAGCACAGCACCGCCGTCGGACACAGAATCAGCACGCTCCAGTGATTGAGCAGGTCGACCCGGAACGTGCCCGAAAACGCCGTGGCGTGGACCGCCAGCCGGCCGGCGCTGACCACCGTGGCCGCGCCCAGGCCCACGGCCACGGTAGTCAGGCCCGCCCGGCGCCAGCGCAGCATCTCGGCGACCAGGGCCAGCATGGCCGTCAGCAGCACGATAAGCTGCGGCAGCACCAGCCGCAGGTCCTGCGCCATGCTCCCGCCGCTACTCATGGCCCAAAACCTGTTGCGTGGCGTGAATGACCCGCAGCAACGCTTCGGGGTAGAGGCCCAGCCCCACAATCAGGATTATCAGCGGAACAATGGCCCACAGCTCGCGGCCGGACAAGTCGGCCGGGGGTAGGGCCATGGTGGGGGCCTCGCCCAGAAACACCCGCTGGATAGCGCGCAGGTAAAGGGCCGTGGTAATCAGCAGCCCCAGCAGCAGCAGCGCCGTCATGACTGGCGCTACCTCGTAGCCCCCCAGGAAAATCTGGAACTCGGCGGGGAAGTGGGCCAGCGCCGGCAGGCCCAGCGAGGCAAAGGCCGCCAGCATAAACAGGCCGCTCAGCAGCGGGTAGGCCTGCGCCAGCCCGCCGAGCTGGTCCATTTCGCGGGTTTTGGTCCGGTCCTGCAGGGCCCCGACCAGCAGGAACAGGCAGCTGGTGACGATGCCGTGGCTGACCATCTGCAGCACGGCCCCGTCGAGGCCGAAGGCGCTGCCCGTGGTGGTGAGCGCCGCCGCCCCGACCCCGAACACCATGTAGCCCATGTGGTTGACGCTGGTGTAGGCCACCAGCCGCTTGATATCGGTTTGGCCCAGCGCGGCCAGCGCCCCGTAAAGGGCCGAAAATAGGGCCAGTCCCATCACGTAGGGGGCAAACTGCCGGAACGCGTCGGGGGTCATCTGCAGGCTGAAGCGGATGAAGCCGTAGCCGCCCAGCTTCAGCATCACCCCGGCCAGAATGACGCTGCCCGCCGTCGGGGCTTCGGTGTGGGCCGCCGGCAGCCAGGTATGAAAGGGAAACAGGGGCGTTTTGATGGCGAAGGCCAGAAAAAGGCCCCAGAAGGTGAGCGCCGCCGCGGTGCCGGTCAGGGGCGGGTGGGCCAGCAGGACGCGCATATCGAAGGTGTGCGGGGCGGCATTTAGATAAAGGGCCAAAAAAGCCAGCAGCAGGAATAGGCTGCCCACCAAAGTGTAGATGAAGAAGGTGAGCGCAGCTTTTTTACTGCCCTCGTGGCCCCAGCCGGCAATGATGAAGTACATGCCCACCAGCGTCAACTCGAAAAAGACGTAGAACAGCAGCAGGTCCAGCGCCAGGAATGACCCCAGACAAGCCGTTTCCAGCAGCAGCAGCAGGGCCACGAAGCTGCCGGGCTGGTCGGTGACTTTCGCCGAGTAAATCATGGCCACCAGGAATAGCAATGCCGTGAGCAGCACCAGCGGCAAGCTGATGCCGTCCACGCCCACCCGGTAGGCGGCCCCCAGCGACGGAATCCAGCGTAGCTCCTCCACCTGCGCGAAGCCGCCGGGCACGCCGCGCATCCAGATGAGGGCGGTGGCGACCACCGTGAGGGCCGTCGTGCCGATACCCAGCGCAAAAGCCAGTACCCGGCCCTGGGTGCGGAGCACCAGCAGCACCAGCGCCCCCAGCAGGGGCAGGAAAATACTGACGGAGAGTAACGGAATATGCGGCATAAGTGCAAGTTAGAGAAGCGTAAAAAACAAGACGGCCCCCAGGACCAGCAGTCCCGCTACCGTCCACAGCAGCTCCTGGTGAATCAGCCCGGACTGGGTTCGCCGGCTAAGCTGCCCGGCTTTTTTCACCGCGGTGCCTACCTCGTCAACGGCCCCCGAGATGCCGGTTTCCGCCAACTGGCGAATGCCGTCCGCCAGTGCCAGGGTGCGGCGGCCCGCCGCCTGGGCGGCACCGCTCAGGCCGGCATCGGCGGCGGTACCGGCGCTGGCCAGGCCCAGCGCGGCCTGGCCTACCCCCAGCACGAGCTGGTGCAGGCGCAGGTCGAAGTCCCGGCACCCGGCCGCCAGGGCCAGCACCGGCTGCCCCACCACGGCCTCGAAGCCGCCGGCCAGGGGGTAGTTCTGCCGCGCGAACCGAAGCACGGGCTGCCGGAAATCAGCGGCGCGGAACAGGAAGAAGCCGACTCCCAGGCCCCCCACCGCCGCCGCCAGCCCGCTGAATTGGGCCGTCGCATTTTCCGGCAGCGTCAGCCCCACGAAGCGGAGCGCCGGGGCCAGCAGCCCCCCGCCCACTACCACGCCGCCCACCAGCAGCGCCAGCCCCGCCCGCATAGACCAGATGCCGGTGACGGCGGCGGTCGGCGGGCGCTCGGGGCCGGTCCAGAGCAGCCGGATGGACCGGCCCATGTAGAGGGCTGTGAGCGCCGCCCCCAGCACCGCCACGCCGAAGTACGGCCCCGGATGGCCGGACTGGTAGCCGGCCGTCAGCACCGCGTCCTTCGACCAATAGCCGACCAGCGGCGGTACCCCAGCCAGCGCCAGGCCGGCCAGCGCCCAGCCGCCGAACGCCCAGGGTGCCCACCGGCCGCTGCCGCTGATGCGGACGAAGGCCGTGTCGTCGTTTTGGTGCTGAAAGATGCCCGCGCTCAGAAACAGGCTGCTTTTCATGAAGGCGTGCGCCAGCAGGTGCGCCACGGCCGCCGCCGGCGAGCCAGCGGCCAGGGCCAGCAGCATAAACCCCAGCTGGCTCGACGTGGAGGCGGCCAGCAGCTGCTTGATGTCGTTGCTGACCAGGGCCGTCAGGCCGGTCAGCACAATGGTCAGCCCCCCCACGGCCCCCACGAACGGCAGGCTGGCCGGGGGCAGCAGCGGGTAGGCCCGGAGCAGGAGTACTACCCCGGCAGCCACCATCGTGGCCGAATGCAGCAGCGCCGACACGGGCGTTGGGCCCGCCATGGCCCCCGACAGCCAGCTCTGGAACGGCACCTGCGCCGACTTGCCCATCACGGCCAGCAGCAGCGCCAGCGCCCCCACCAGCGAGAGCAGCCGGCCCGGCTGCGGCTCCATGAGGTTGGTGCCGGTTTGCAGAATAATGAGCACCACGCCCAGGTAGAGGCCCAGGTCGGTGCCGCGGGTGAGCAGAAAGGCCTTGAAGGCGCCCTGTCGGGCTTTTTCTTCCCAGTGCCAGGTCGCAATCAGCAGGTAGGACGCCAGTCCCATCAGCTCCCAGCCGGTGATGAACAGGAGCCAGTCGGCGGCCAGTACCAGTAGCTGCATTGCGGCAATGAAGAGCATCATGCTGCTCCAGAACCACACCTGGCCCCGCTCGCGGGCCATGTAGCCGCAGGCGTAGGTTAGAATCAGCAGCGCCACGACGGCCACCACCAGGGCCAGCACCGCCGTAAAAGGCGTGGCTTCCAGTCGAAACGGCATTCCCGGCAGACCCGGCAGCGTGAGCCCGGCCGCCGTGTGCTGCCGCACCTGGTAGAGCAAGCCACCCGCCCCGGCCAGCGAAGCCAGCCCGCCGCCCAGCCCCAGCGCCGCCGGAAACCGGCGCACCACTACCATCAGCAGGCCCGCCAGCAGGGGCGCGAGGAGAATCAGCGCTATCATACGCCTTCCTCCTTTAAGTCAGCGGCCTCTTCTACCTCTACCGAGCCGCGGCTGCGGAAGCGCTGGGTCGCCAGGGCAAAGCCCACCGCCGCTTCCAGCGCCATCACGGTCATCACCACCAGCACGAACATTTGCAGGGTGTAGGTGTGGGGGTGGAGCAGGCGCCAGAACGCCACCAGGTTGAGCATGGCCGCGGCCAGCATCAGCTCCACGCCCATCATAATCATGACCAGATTCGTCTGGCTGATAACACCATACAGACCCAAGGCAAATAATACGGCGGCGATACTCAGGCAAATCGGGAGGGCCATAATCAGTCGGGTTGCGGGGGATAAACGAGGGCGGTCGCCGCGGCGGCAATCATGGCCACCAGAATGGTGGTGCCGGCGGTTTCAAAAATCATCATGGAGCGGGTCATCAGCTCGATGCCCAAATCGTGGTTCTGCTGGGTGGCGGTGGGCACCTGCGCGAGCGGCGCGGGCCAGTTGGTGCTTAGCAGCAGGGCCAGCAGCAGGGCCGCCACCGCCGCGCTAAGGGCCGTGGCGGGCTTCTGCTGGTGCGTCATGTTCATGTTGCCCAGCCCGCCGGGGTCCATCATAAACATCATCATGAAGAAGGCCATGATGCTCATCTCGGCCGCCATCATCATGATTTGCAGCACGCCCAGAAACTCGGCCTGCAACACCAGAAACATGGCTCCCAGCGCCACCATGCAGGCCAGCAGCGACATGGCCGAGCGCACCATCGAGTGGGTGCGGAACACCCGCCAGCCAAACCAGACGGCAGCCAGCCCAAACCCGGCCAGAAAAAATAGTTGCAGCGCGTTCATAGCAGTAGTAGAATTCCAACCCACAGAATATTCAAAAGCGCGGCCGGCGTGGCGTACTTCCAGCTCCACTCCAGCAGCAGGTCGTACCGAACCCGGGAAACGTAGTGGCCGACCCCGAAAAAGGAGGCCGCGACCAGCAGCGTTTTCAGAAGCGTCCAGACCACGCCCGGCAGCCCGGGGCCCTGCCAGCCGCCCAGGTAAAAGACGGTGATGGTAACGGCCAAGCTCATCACCAGGCTCAGGCGCCCGAGCCGGAGCACCAGCCGCCGGGCCCCCGTGAAGTCGGCCCAGGCCCCGCCGGCCAGCTCGCCGGCCGCCACGGGCAAGTCGAAGGGGGGTAGGAAGGCCAGCGCCAGCGCCGCCAGGTAGAACAGGCCGAAGCCAACCGGCTGGTAGACGATGTTCCATAAGCCGCGCTGGGAAAGCACAATCTGCACCGGCACCATCGACTCGGCCCGCATCACGGTGGCCGTCAGGGCCATCACCATCGGCATGGAGTAGGCCAGTAGCTGGCCCAGGAAGCGCCAGCCCCCTATCATGGCGTACGCGCCGTTGCTCGACCAGCCGCCCAGCACCAGCGCCACCATCGCGTAGGCAAACGCGGCGTTGACGAACAGGGCCCCGGTGGCCAGGCTCAGCAGCGGCGTGCTGGCCGACCAGGGCAGCACCGCGGCCGCCAGCGTGCCAGCGGCCAGCAGCAGCACGGGCGCAGTTTCGTAGAATACGGCATCCCGCTGGCGGGGCTTGATTTCCTCGCGCGCCAGCAGCTTCAGCGCCAGTCGCACCGGCCGGGCCCAGGCCAGTCGCCCGGCCACCGACCAGTATTCGAGCACGGCCAGCGCGTACACGCCGCCCGCGAAGAGCAGCCCGACCAGCAACGTAGTTGGAAGGGTGTTGTTATTTTCCATCGGCGGCCGGGTCGTGGGTCAGCTCCCAGGGCGAGATGTCCAGGGAGGCAATGGTCTTTAACGCGTCGCCCAGCTCCAGTTCCCGCACCCCGGCCCGGACCAGGGCCGCGTGCGGCACGGAGGGCCGGTGCAGCACCGCGCTGACCACTTTGCCCTCCTGCACCTGAATGGTCAGGGTGGCCGTGCCGCGGGGCGTTTCCACGGTGGCGCTACCTTGCCCGGTACCGGCCAGGTCGGTTAGTAGCGGGGCGGCGGCCGAGCCGGCCTGGTCGGCTTGAACCGCGCGGAGCAGCTGCTGGCTCTGCGTCAGCTCGTCGAGGCGGACGAGCAGCCGGCCCCAGGCATTGTTCTCGTTGATTACCAGCGACGCAAAGCCCAGCGGCTGGTAGGCGGGGTCGGTCAGGCGGGCATCGTGGGCCAAGCCGGCGGCCCGGGCTACCGGCCCCCGACAGTGGTGCAGGAGCAGTTCGGGCAGCGTCCCGACCGGCGTCAGGCTCTGCCGCAGCAGCGGCAGCTGCTTAACCCGCCGCACAAAGTCGGGTAGCTCATCCGGCGCGGCCGTTCCCCGCACGATGCGTCCGTGCAGCCGCTCCGCAGACTGTTGTAGCCAGTGGTTGCCAATCGTCAGGCCGAAGCCCACCAGCCAGTTGAGGTGACTGGCGAGGCGGGTCTGTTCCAGTTGGCTGACCTGCCAGCGTTGCGCCGCTGCCGGAGCCGGCTGCCCCAGGGCCTGGCGCAGGGCGCAGTGCGCCAGTACGAGGTAAGCCGCCGGGGCCAGCCGGTCGTGGCCCGCCAGCCACTCGGCGAACTGCGCCGCCGGCATGGGTAACAACGGGTAGTCAGGAGCAGCCAAGCCGGGCACCAGCTGGGCCTTCGTCACCGTGTCGCCGTCCAGGTGCAGGTGTAGCTGCAAGCCACCGGGCAGGCCGGGAAAGAAGGGGCCGAACGCAACTTCCGTCGCCTCCATCGGCAGCCCGTCGGCGCTGCGGGGCAGGTCCTTGGTCATGGCTACCATCGACATAAAGCCCATATCCATCCCGGCCATATCTCCACCGGGCATATCCATGCCGGCCATATCTCCACCGGGCATATCCATGCCGGCCATATCTCCACCGGGCATATCCATGCCGGCCATATCTCCACCGGGCATATCCATGCCGGCCATATCGCCACCGGGCATGTCCATGTCGCCCTGCTTCGTAGCCATCTTACCGCTCATGTCGGCCATGTCCATATCGGGCGCACCCATGTCGTGCGCACCCATATCCATCTTTGGCTGATGGTCAGCCATATTCATATCGCCCGCCATCGTCTCTTCTGCTTTTTTACTTTTTCCCTCACCGCTCACATCCATGCCGGCCATGTGGTGGTGCCCGGTCGGGTCAGACTGGTCGGCGGCCGGTGGGGCGGGCGTGGGGCTGGGCTGGTCGGAAGCATGGTGCGCGTGCTGCCCGGCTCCCGCTGCCGGGGGCTCCTGCGCGACCACCGGGGCCGGCATGGGGGGCTGGCCGTGCATGGTATGGTGCGCGTGCGCCCCGTGTTCGGGCGGGGCCGGTTCGGTTGGCTTCGATTCCGCGGCCGGCGAAGGGGGGCTGTGATGATGGGCGTGGGCGTCCGGCGGGGGCTTCTGCTCTTCGGCCTGCCGGATGAACGCCGGCTCGTAGGGCCGGGCGTCGGGGCGCCAGCCGTGCGCCGCTAACTGCTGGCGGACGGCCGGGCCGAGCTGCTGCAGCCCGGCCTGATTAAGTGGAATCACCACGTCGGGGGCGGGTAGCGGCGGGGCGACCTCCAGGCCAGCGAATACCAACAGGCGGGGCCGGGGCATCTGGGCGAAGAGTACGGCGGCTTGCTCGGCCAGTTGGGTGGGGAGCGGCCCCAGTACCAGCAGCACGTCGGCGGCGTTGGGGGTGGCGGCCGTTTCCAGGCTGGCCGCGCCCAGGTCCAGGCCCAGGGCACGCGCCACGTCCGGCCCTGGCACTACCAGCACCCGTAGCACCGACGCGCCAGCGCCCAGCAGCCACTTCTTCAGCGGACTCAACAGGCCCAGCCGGGCACCAGATAGAAGCTTATCTACCATGCTATTGCCGTTTCAGTCCGCCCTGGTTCCAGGTATACACCAAGCCGAGGAATAAAATCAGCAGGAAAACGCCCATGTCCAGCAGGGCCGTGATGCCCAACTCCTTGTACACGACCGCCCACGGATACATGAAGGCCATTTCCATATCGAAGCACAGAAAGAGCAGGGCAAAGCCGTAGTAGTGAACGTGGTACCGCACCCAGGCGGGCTCCACGGCCAGCCGGCCGCTTTCGGCGGGCACGTCCTTACCCGGCTCGGCTACCGACTGGCCCAGCGAGAATTTAACCAGGTAGAGCAGCCCGGCAAAGACTCCGGTGCAAGCCAGCATTCCCAGCAGCAACAGGTAGCGGGAGTCGTTTACCATGGGGACGGAGTGATTTCGTGGGGGATAATTATGGGACTACAATACCCTCAAACACAGGACTTACGCAGTTGAAATTTCCAAAGCGGCTCCAGAGCGCCTAAAGTCACTTTCGGCTTTTCCTACAAGCAAAATAGAATCAAGAATAACAGCTCTCAGACGCTGGAATTATGGTTGAAATTTCAACTGCGCAAGTCCTAAGGGATTAAAAAAGTAGGTTCAGACCGCCGCCGCCGCCAAAGCGGTTGTCGTAGCTGCCCATCAATGAGAAGTTGCGCGAGAGCAGGTATTCGGCCCCGGTACGCCACACGATTTCTTTGGCAAAGCGGCGGTTGTTGTCCAGCGTATTCACCCACCCAAAGTCGGCCTGGTATTCATAATAGCCGGACACGAGGAGCCGCGGCATCACCATAATGCTCCGGCCCAGGCTCAGGCGGGGCCGCAACTGATTATCGATGCGGGCATCGAGGCTGAACAGGTAGGGCGTCAGGAAGCGGACCCCGACCACGGCCTTGGCATCGGTTTTGGTGACCATCCGGCCCCCGGCCCCCGGCTCGGTGAGCGGGGCGGGCAGCCGCTGCCGGAAGTTCTCCACGTTCACGCCCCCAAACACGCGGAAGTAGTCGTAGAGGTAGCGCTCGTAGGTGACCTCCGATTCCATGTTGCGGTTCCAGCCGTTCTCTACGCTCAGGTTGAACTGATTGCGGATGTTGGACGACACCAGGTTCAGCGAGCTCATGTGCGAGGCCACGCCGAGGCGGCCCCAGGTGTAGTACCGGTTGGTTTCGTGCACCAACTTACTCACCGGGTAGTTTTTCAGACGCGGGTCGCGGGGCGTGTCGTAGCTCACGATGCGGCCCATCCCGCTCACCAGGTGGTAGAGGACGTGGCAGTGCAGAAACCAGTCGCCCGACTCGTTGCCCAGCACCTCGATAACGACCTGCTTCATGGGCGGCACGTCCACCGTGTGCTTCAGGGGCGAGTATTCGCCGTTGGCGTTGATGACCCGAAAAAAGTGCCCGTGCAGGTGCATGGGGTGGTGCATCATCGTCAGGTTGTTGTAGGTAATGCGGGTAATCTGGTTGACCCGGATGGGAATTTCATCCGCCTCCGACAGGGGTACGCCGTTCATGCTCCAGATGTAGCGCTGCATGTTGCCGGTGAGGTTGAGCAGGACATTACGCACGGGCAGGCTGTCGGCGTAGGCCGTTTTCTGCGTAGCCCGCAAGTAATCGTAGTTGTACTCGGCGAACATATCCATGCCGCCCATCTTCATTCCGGCCATTGGCTTATCGGCGCCCATTTTCATACCGCTCATCGGCTTATCGGGCCCGGCGTGGGCCGTGTCGGCGGGCATTTTCATGCCATCCATCTTCTTCATGCCATCCATCGCCGTGCCGGCCATTGGCTTATCGCCGCCCATCTGCATATCGCCCATTTTTCCATCTTTACCCGACTTACCCATCTGCATTCCCCAGTTGGCTTTTATCTGCTCAGGGTCGACGTGGTTAGGGCGAAACCTGAGCGCGGGCGCGCCCATGCGCATGTCCATTTTAGCCATCTGCTGCATGAGCGCGATTTTGTCGGGCCGGGGCAGCACCGGGGCGGCCACCACCGGGCCCGTGCCCAGGTAAGCCGAAGTGGTGCCCGAGCCGTCCTGCGCCATCGCCCGAAACTCGAGCTTGCCGGTGGGCGGAATCGTGACCAGGTAATCGTAGGTTTCGGCCACGGCAATGAAGGTTTTGTTGTGCGGCACCGGCACCACTTCCTGCCCGTCGGCCGCCACCAGCAGCGGGTCTTCGCCCCCGAACGTCAGCCAGAACTGCGTCGACGTCGCCCCGTTAATGATGCGCAGGCGTACCTTCTCACCCGGCTTGAAGTCCGGATACTGTTGCACCGGCTGGCCGTTTACCAGGAAGGCGTCGTAGTAGATGTCGGCCATGCCGAAGCTCTCCATGCGCTGCTTCCAGAAGTTGAGCTGCGCCCCGAAGGCCCCGCGGGCAATCACGCGGTTGAGCGGCGTGGCCGTCCCCTTGCGGATATTGTACCACTCGGTGCCCCGCTTGAGGAAGCGCAGGACGTTGGCCGGCTTCTGGTTCGTCCAGTCCGAGAGCAGGAGCACCAGCTCCTTGTCGTAGGTGAGGCGCTCCTGCCGGGGCGCAATGACGATGGAGCCGTACACGCCGCTCTGCTCCTGCAGCAGGGTGTGCGAGTGGTACCAGTAGGTGCCGGACTGCTTAATCGGAAACGCATATTTCTGCACCTGCCCCGGCCCGATGGGCGGCGTATTGAGGTAGGGCACGCCGTCGTAAAAATTGGGTGCCAGTATCCCGTGCCAGTGCACCGACGTCGGCACGTTCATTTCATTCTTGACGTAAATGATGGCGTAGTCGCCCTCTTTGAACCGAATAGTAGGCCCGGGAATCCCGCCGTTGACGGTCATGCCCGGCACGGTTTTACCGGCCTTCACTACCGGCTCCTGCCGCAGAGTCAGGCGATACACGGTCGTATCCGTCTGGGCCCGGGCCGGCCGGACCGTGAGCAGCAGCAGCAGTAGAAAAAAGAGTAAGGGGTTAATTCTCATGTCGGGGTTGTGGATGCGGCCGCTGCCCGCCGGGCAGTAGGTGGGCCAGCATTGCATTTACTTAGCGTTTACTTAAATACTCAGCACAAGGTTCTTTTTCGTCTTTTCAAAATCCTAAACACGCCCGCTCAATCAGGGGCATCCGAGCCCCATGGCAACTCTTGTACCTGGACAGTCGCCATTTGGCAGCGCGCAACAGGTTTTGCGCTATCGCCCATGCGGCCGGGAATACCAGCCGCCGCAACGGGCCGGGGGCGGTGCACGGCCAGTCGTAGGCTACCGGTGCGCGCTGTGCGCGCAATTCTGTACTCCTTTGGTAGCACCTGGCTGCCGCTTGGTACGTTCTATTTACCCGGACCGTCGTTGGTCCCGCTAACTCCATTCGTCATGAAAACGCTTCAATTCAAAACCAACATCAACTGCGGCGGCTGTATCAAGTCTGTTACGCCCGCCCTCAACCAGCAGGCCGGAGCCGGCAACTGGCAGGTAGATACCGCTAATCCCGATAAGCTTCTCACCGTCAGCTCCGATAGGCTCACGGCGGAGCAAGTCGTGCAGGCCGTTGAAAAAGCCGGTTTCAAGATTCAGGCGGCCTAAGCCCGTCGTTTCAGCAACAAAAAACGCCCGGTAATACCGGGCGTTTTTTGTTTTATAGCTGGCAACAGGTAAGCTGAAGGGTACCCGGAATTATGCAACAACCCGCGGAAACCGTGACTAACCTACCTCACGTCACGGCCGTAAGCCTGACTCGTTCCAACCAATCGCCTTCACAGGCCCAGGATTAATCCTTTCATCATCATGCTACTAAAACTTACTGCCGGGGCGGGACTGCTGCTGCTACTGGCCGCGTGCTCGGCCAGCCACACCACGACTGAACCCCGCAAGGAAGTCAGCTACCTGCGGGGCCCCTACAACGCCGCGTTCTTCCGCCGCCACGGCGAGTCGGAAGCCTACTCGGCGGGCTTCCATTTTCACCACGGCAAAGAGCACGATGTGACGCTGCTCACCCCGCCCAGCGACCGGGCACGGATGGATACGGAATTTGACCAGCAGGTTTTTGACTTTGTCAAGAACAAGCGGTCGGCGGTCGGCCCCACCATGGAGCTCTACGGCCCCTACGTAGCCCGCGTGGCCTGGAAGCTCTACCGGGTCATCGACTGGACGCACATGCACCATGAGCAGACCTACGACATTATGGCCAGCACGCGGGTGCCGTGGGACAAAAAGAAAGCATACACCGACCGGGCCGTAAAGTACTACCTGGCCAAAAACCCGGACGTGGCCCGCTCGGTGGCCCCGCTCGACATCACCATGCGGCGGGCGGCGGTGATGATGAAGCCCTACTTCACGTACTACCGCAATTACTACCCCAAGTCGAACAACGAAGCCTACGTGGCCCACTGGTGGCACCCGGCGGCCTACGAGTGCCAGATGATTGCCGGCAACGCCCCCGGCGGACAGGAGGCGGCCATCAAGGAGATGAACCGGGTGATGTTCGACCAGGTCTTCAAGGACCGGCCCCAGCGCATGGTGCTGAGCCGGGAGGTGATGCCGCGCTACTCGCGCATGTCGCCCGAATCGGCCAACATCTTCGACAACCTGCACATGCTCCACGGCATTGCCTACGACATTTTGAGCTACGATAAGTGGACCGAGGCGCAGAAGCGCGACGAGCTGTACCGCGTCATCAAGGCCATGGGCTACCAGCCGGGCGACGAGCAGTACGTGCGCAAGTTTCCCATTCCTCACCCCGACCTGGACCCGCGTGTGTACTACGACTGGATGAAAAGCCCGGAGGGAGAAATGTCGCGCATCATGATGGAGATGATGACGGAGATGATGCCCCTGATGATGCCCAACCTGGCCCCGGAGATGCACGAGAAGATGATGGCGCAGTTCCAGATGAAGATGCGGCCGGGCCTCGAACCCGGCGAGCTGGGTGGCTCGCTCCAGGAAGCCATGCTGCTGCTGATGCCGGACATGAAAATGATGCCCGGCGCGCTGGAACCCGGCCAAACGCCCGAAATGATGCGCGACGTGATGCTCAAGGGCTGGCAGGAAAAGCACGGCTCGATGCCCGATGCGCCGCCGCTCGACATGAGCCAGGAGCCCACGCTGGCCCCGCTGGCCCGCTAGTACCGGAGCCGTTTTTCATTTCATCTCCCGATTCATCTTCTTATGAATACGTCAATTACCCTGCGCGGCCTGCTGTTGGCAACGCTCTGCCTGTTGGGCCTGGCCCCGCGGGCCCACGCCCAGTCCGACCAGATTAACCTTGATGCCGGCCTGCCCACCCGTCTCGAAGACGCCTACCCCACGGCCTACGGCAACCGCGAGTTCCAGCTGCCCGTGCGCTACCAGCGCAGCCGACAGGGCGACAACCTGGTGCAGTACACGCCTACCCTTGAATTTGGCCCTTTCCGTAACACGCAGCTGGCCGTGGCCGTCCCCATCTACTCGGGCAACGGCGACCGCTCGGGCAGCGGCAACGTGCAGGTGTCGGGCCTCTACAACTTCAACACCGAGGGCAAGTACCTGCCCGCCGTGGCCCTGGCCGGGGCCCTCACGCTACCCACTGGTCTGCGCAGCGAAGGCACCGACTACAACGGCCGCTTTATCCTCACCAAAAGCCTGTTTCACAGCCTCAACCGCCTGCACCTCAACGTGGCGTACTTCCACAACAGTCAGCCCGGCGTGCAGGCCGAAAGCGGCCAGCTGAAGGAGGAGCGCCCCGACCGTTTCGCCCTACTGGTGGGCTACTCCACGCGCATCGCGCCGCAGTCGTCGCTGGTCGTGGATTTCGTGCGCGAGCAGCGCCGCTTCCGTGGCGAAATGGGCTCATCCCTCGAAGCCGGCATCCGCCGCCAGATGAATCCGCGGATGGTTCTTAGTCTCGGTGCAGCTGCTGGCCTGGGCACCGACGCCGACAGGTTTACGGCCACGCTGGGCTTCCAGCACGCGTTTTAACACTGCCTGGCCGGCCCGCGGGGCCGGCCAGTAAACCGTTTTTATCCTAACTGTCTTTGCATGAAGCTTACTCGTCAATCCCTGCTGCTGTGGTGGGGGCTCACCGTCACAGGGGCCTACCTGCTCACCGAATACTTCGGCCGCACCCTGGAGGAGGGCCACGCCGCCATCCTCTGGACTTGGACCGGGGCCATGCTCGTGCCGGTGGCTTTGTCGCTGCTATTGGGCCGCCGGGCCAACGCTCTGGTCTGGGTGTGGGCCGGGGCCACGGTGCTGGCCACGGCCGAAAACTTTGGGGTCCACGCCGCCGAATCCAAGGCGCTGATGCCCTTCAGCTTTCACACGCTGTGGTTCCTGTTCGGCGCAGTCGGCTTTGCCTACACAGCCGCTGTGGTGGAAGGCAGTTCCCGCAAGCGGCTGTACGCTGGGGCCGCCTTGCTCAACCTGGTCGGGGCGGGTCTGCTGCTGGTCAACCACGAGATGCTGGAGGGCTACCAGTACGTGGTGCTGGCCCTCATTCAGGGGGTGCCCATGCTGCTGGACGTGCCCCTGCGGCGGCAGCACGAGGCGCAGGCAGGATAGGAGGCCGGCCGGGCTGGCTTTTCCTGGTTGTTACCATTTCTTCTTTTCGCTCATGGCCATTCGGTTCATTTTCGCCCCCGACCTACTGGCCTCTCTGCGCTGGTACATTGACATCCTCAACCTGCCGCCGGACGCCATGCAAGCTGACCTACCGACGCTTCGGTTGTCCGGCACCGAGACGCTGGTATTTTCTGAAAAGGCCCGGCCCGGGGCGCACATTCTCCCGGTTGAATCTGCTGCTGCCGCCCGGCAGCGGTTCGAGTACCGCCCGCGGGTACCGGGCGAAAACCAGGGTCGGATAGTGGCGGCCGGCCCCGGTCACCTCTCCCTGATTGACCCGGCTAATAATGAGCTCACACTTCTTGAAATGCCCTGCGAAGACTCACCCGTCTGAACCTTTTATCCAAGTAATGGGAGACTTGCTGTTTGTAGTAAACAGACTGATTATCAGATAAAAATGGCTTCCGCCGCTGCCGGCCCAGCAAATCCGCACAGCGGCGGCGCACTTCCCCCAGCCCAAGCCGGAGGCACGAACCCGGGCGGCAGCGCGCCGCAGATGCGCGCGCGCCTCGACAAGCTAACCCCAGCGAATTAGAACGCGCTGCTCGAACCCCCGAACGCAAAGCGGCCAGCCACCAAGTACCGGACCGCCCTGGTAGAACCGGTATCCAGTAGCTGGCTGCTCCCAACGCCCCTTTAGTCGCCTTTGGCTACTACTGGTTGAAAAACATTAGCTAGTCGGGTATAATTTAGCTAGTTTGATGCGAGCGTCGGCCGTTTTGAACTGCCAGTTGCGGGGCTTAGGCCGCGCATTCTGGCGGTCTTGCCACTGTTCTACCACGTGGCGGACCTGCTCGCTGGAGGTGAACGGCTGGTCGAGGACCTGGCGACTAAGGACGGAGAATTCGATTTCGGCCATGTTCAGCCAGGAGCCGTGGGCCGGGGTGTAGGTGATGTCCATCCGTCGCAGATAGGCCTGGGCCACGGCAGGCGGAAAGTGGGCGTAGAAAAAGCTGCGCTTGTGCGTACGCAGGTTATCCATGACCCAGTGCACCTTCTTGGCCTCGCGGTAGGTCGAGTCCATCTGCCGGGCCACAAACTGCACCCAGGTGGCGGCTTTGTGGTCGGCCTCGACCGTCAGGCAGCGCCAGCCCCGTAAGGGCTCCGTGGCCACGAATAACTCCACCACGCCCCGGCGCACGTATTCCGAATCGCGGCAGCGCTGGCCGGTAGAGGTGATAAACGTTTCGTAATCCAGTAGTTGCTTGGGCGACTCGTCCAGGCAAACGACCGGATAGTCTGCGTCATAGGGTTGCTCGTAGAGGTCGAGTACCTGCTCCATCTGACAGACAAAAGAAGCGCTCTGCTCCGCCGGAATCACCCACTGCTGCGGGCCGTTGAACGGCTTGAGTTCGTTTTTTTTAGCAGCCGCGCCACCATCGTGGTCGAGATATGTTCGACCACTTGGAGTTCGACCAGCTGGTCGGCCAGCAACTGGAGCTGCCAGCGGGGCTGCTCGTCGGGCGGGGTCTGGCAGAGCAGGGCCAGTAAATGGGCTTCCACCCGCCCATCTATCTTCTTGTCCGAACGCGTTTTACGCGGCTTCGGCTCAAACAGGGCCATCCCTTCTTCGCAGAACTGGCGGCGCACCCGTTCGACGGTTCGGGTACAGACACCCAGCACGGCGGCTAGGTCGGCCGCCGGCCGGCGGCCAGTCTGTTCGTCGCTATTCAACAGAATCTGAATTCGTTGCAGTTTGGGCGAATGGCTTTTGTATTTCTTTTGCCAGCCTTCCAGGGTCTGGCGTTCTTCTGGGGTCAAATGCAGCCGATACCGTATCATATAGCAAGTGCTTTTGGAATAAACACCAACCGACTCAGTACTGTTTTTCAACCACTAGCGTAATGAGTCGAAAGCCATAGCAGGTTCAGCGAAAGGGTGGGACCGCAAACGAGTTGACTTTAAGGAATGGAGGGCATGACTTAAGTTAGCGCATTGCTTTGTGTCGTATCCGTATCCGCATCAAACTCGCTGCGACCAATCCCCAAGCATTTGGCCCGAGAACACCCCGGGGAAAGGGCTATGCTGCACCCTTGCTGCACCCCGGTGCCGGAAAAGAGGCGGCCTTGACCCATGGTGCTGGGTTGCGGTGGCAATAGGCCGTCGCATTTCACTTGGGCGTTTTGTGATTAACCGCCGCTTCACGCTTTTTCAACCGGCTGCGGTGCCGAGCCGGCCGTGGCAAAACAGTCCACCTGCCGCACTTCCTGTTCCGTGTCCGCAAGCCGTGGGGACAACCCATGCTAAAGGAAGACCATGCTAAAGTAAGACTTGCGTCAATCCGGCGTTAACCCAAAACAATGAAAAGAAGAACCTTCCTTAAAAATACGTCTTTAACGGCAATGGGCGTCAGTGCATTGGGTCTACTGGCTTCCTACAGTAAACCTGTTGGTTCAGGCAACACGCTTACCGTAAACCAACAGCGCCTCCTCACCCGCCTTGTTGAACTGTCCAAATTCGGCCGGAACGACCAGGGCCACGGCTACCGGGTTGCGTTTACCCAAGGCGACCTGGAAGGCCGGGCGTGGTTCATGGCGCTGATGAAAAAGGCGGGGCTTGACCCAGCGATTGACGCCGCGGGCAACATCATCGGCAAACGAAAAGGAAAAAACCCCTCGCTCAAACCCATTGCCTTCGGTTCGCACCTGGACATGGTTCCCGACGGGGGCAACTACGACGGCCCGTTGGGTTCCATCGGTGCCTTGGAAGTCATTGAGGTGCTGAACGAACACAAAACGCTCACCGAGCACCCGCTGGAAGTCATCATTTTTGCCAACGAAGAAGGCGGCACCATTGGCAGCATGGCCATGGCGGGCCGGTTGACCGCCGCGGGGTTGCACCAAAAAAGCCAAAGCGGGTTGACCATGGCGGAAGGAATCAAGGCGATCGGAGGCAATCCGGACAACATTTCGTCGTGCGTCCGAAAAAAAGGGGACCTGCGCGCTTGGTTGGAATTACACATCGAACAAGGGGGCATTTTGGCGCGGGAAAATGTGCAGGTCGGCGTGGTGGAAGGCATTGTGGGCATTGTGCACTGGGAAGTTACCGTGGAAGGTTTTGCCAACCACGCGGGCACCACCCCCATGAACCTGCGGCAAGACGCCTTGCTGGCGTCCGCCAGACTAATCATCGCGGTCAATGAGGTTATCGGCTCGGTACCAGGAAACCAGGTGGGCACCATTGGCAAAATGGACCTAACCCCCGGGGCGTACAATGTCATTCCCGGCAAAGTGGTCCTGGGGTTGGAGATTCGGGATTTATCCGCCGGTAAAATTGAAACGCTCTTTCGGGAGATAGAAAAACGGGCCGCAGCCATCGCCCTGGAAAGCAAAACCACCATCCGGTTTGCTCGGCAAGCAAACGAATCACAACCGGCCCTCACGAACAAGGCACTGCAGCAAGCCGTCCAGGCCTCCGCCAAAGCCTTGGGTCTTAGCACGAAATTAATGCAAAGTGGTGCGGGCCATGATTCCCAAGAAATTGCCTGGATTGCTCCGGTGGCTATGATTTTCGTTCCCAGTGTGGGGGGCATCAGCCATTCGTACAAAGAATTCACCAAACCGGAGGCCCTGGCCAACGGAGCGAATGTGCTTTTGCAAACGATCCTGGCCATTGACAAGGCGAAGGAATCATCAACACACGCTTGGTTGCTGTTAGGCATTGCCACCTACTGCTTGACCCAAAACGGGCGCTAAAACAGTCGAAGGCCCGGCTCACTACGACCCAAGGACGGAACCGTTTGGAGGGTGTTGTTAAACAAATAGGGTAAAACCTCCGACTCAGCCGCACAACCACCTAATTTTCATGGTTAGCGTGCTGGCTGATAGAACATTACCTAGTGAAAGGGCGTAATAATAGTCTTAACGTTCGTTTTCGCTACCTTCTTTCGATTGCGTTAAGGAGCGTGTAAGACTATCGGGTTTTCGATGCTCTTACGTCGCTTTTGCACCTTATCACGAGCAACCGCACCAGTTGGCCACGGACTTGGAGGTTTTCCCCTATTTGTTTAACAACACCCTAAACTGCTCAATGCCATCCTTTTTACGAGCCTGCGCCAGGTGCGCGAATAGTACCAATGTTGGCAGTACAATTACGACCACCTGCGGCCCCATGAGGACCTTAACTTCTTAACTCCCAGGGATCTTTGCCAAACTACCCGACTTTTATTTTTGACTGACTCATTTTGAAGGGGACTTCATATGTAGGACCAGCTAATTTTAAGAAAGACGATAAATCCTTATTAATCAGTTTATAAAAACGCTACTGATGGAAAAGAGAAAACAAGAAATGCTCGCCTTGCTTATTTGGCTTGTAGCTCCGCGTTCGTTCCGCGCAGGCCGGGGGCAGTGAGCGCCACCCGAATAGGCCCTACCCCCGTGGCCTGCACGTACACCAGCAAGTGGCCCTGGTAGGCGCGGTGCTGGGGCGCGGTCAGGACCTCGTGGCTATCCCGGTTACCGTTCTCGACGCCCAGTAGGCGGGCGGGGCCGGTGAGGGCCACAGTAATTGCGTCGGTGGCAGTGGTTACGGGGGTTCCAGCCTCGTCCACAAGGGTTACCTCCAGCTGGGATAGGCCGTGGGCACTAACAGCCAAAGTTTCGTAGTCGGTGCTAAGGCGCAGAGCGACAGCCGGACCGGCGGTGCGTAGCGCAGCCTCGCTCACGGGGTGGCCGTGGCGGTAGCCGGTGGCGCGCAGTTCGCCGGGCTGGTAGGGTACGTCCCAGGCGGGCTGGCGGCCCGTTTTGCGGCCCAGCGACTGGCCGTTGAGAAATAGCTCAGTGGTGTCGTTGGTGGTGAAGGCCACCACGTGCACGGGGTGGCCAGCGTCCCAGTTCCAACTGGAGGCAGTGGCGCGGTGCGACCAAGCTGGCTGGCCGGCGGCGGGCACTCCGGTGGTAGCCAGCGCAAGCATGGGGGCGCTGGTCCACAGGCTCTGGCGGTAGTAATACTCTGGCTTCTCGAAGCCAGCCATGTCGAGCAGACCCGCGCCGTTGGCGCGCTCGGGCCAGCGGCCGGCCTCGCCGAGGTAGTCGATACCAGTCCACAGGTACTGGGCCGACACGTAGGCGTTACTATCAACGGCGGTCCAGGCGGCGCGGCCCATGCCGTTTTCACTGCCGTACATGACGCGGTTAGGGTATTGCTTGTGGTCTTCGGGGTAGCGAAATTCTTGGTAATTGTACCCCACCACGTCGAGCGCGCTAGGGTAGTCGGTGAAATTTGACATGACCACGCCCGCCAGCGCCGCCGTGATGGGCCGCGAGCGGTCGGCCTGCTTGGCTACGGCCACCAGGTGGCGGGCCAGCGGACCCATCTCGCTGGCCGGTGGGTGGGTGGGTAGGTAGCCTTTGCCGTAAATCTGAGGGTTGTGGCCGGTGTTGAGAACCTCGTGGGTGTAGGGGTCGTTGGGGTAATCGATTTCGTTGCCGATGCTCCACAGGATGATGCTCGGGCGGTTGCGGTTGCGTAGTATCATGTCGCGCAGGTCGCGGTCGGCCCACTCCTTGAAGTACTCGTGCGCGCCGACCTGGCTGGGCGTACCTACGTTCCAGCCGGCTACCCACTTGTTTTTGCCGCGCTCCCACTCGTCGAAGGCCTCATCCATCACTAAAAAGCCCAGGCGGTCGCAGAGGCGGTATAGGTAATCGGCGTGGGGGTTGTGGCTCATGCGCAAAGAGTTGCAGCCCATCGTCTTGAGCTTGCGCAGGCGGCGCTCCCACACCTCGGGCGGCACGGCCACGCCGAGTGCGCCTGCGTCGTCGTGAATGCACACGCCTTTGAGCTTGAGATTTTCGCCGTTTAGGAAAAAGCCCTGGTCAGCCTCGAAGCGAAGGCTACGTACACCTACTTCCTCGGTTACTTCATCGATGGGCCGGCCGGCTACGGCGAGGGTGGTGCGCAGCCGGTATAGGTGCGGGTGCGCGGCCGACCACAGCGCTGGCTGCTTAATTTGGAAAGTCAGGCTAGCCGTGCCGTTGGCCCCCGGCCGGGTAGGTACAGTCTGCTGCGCCGAGGCTACGGCCTGGCCCGTGCTATCGATCAGCGTGCTGGTAACCAATACGGTAATAGCCTTGGTTGAGGCATTGGCAAAGGCTACCGATACCCGGCCCGTGGCGGCGCTGGCGCTCACCTGGGGGGTGGTAAAGCCCACCCCCCACGGCTGAATATGTACCGGCGCGGTCGCCAGCAGGTATACGTTGCGGTAGATGCCCGAGCCGGTGTACCAGCGCGAATCGGCCACCTCACTGTGGTTGGCTTTCACCGCTAGTACATTGGGGCCGGTGGTGTGTAGGTAAGGCGTCAATTCGTACTGAAAGGAGGCAAACCCGCTGGGCCGCTTGCCTAAAAAATGCCCGTTGAGCCACACTTCGCTGTTTTTATACACCCCGTCGAAGTAGATGAATACCTGCTTCGAGCGGAAGCCCGCGGGCACGGCAAATGTCTTGCGGTACCAGCCTACGCCGCCCGGTAGGTAGGCCGTGGCGCTGGCCCACTGCTGGCTGTAGGGCCCCTCGATGCTCCAGTCGTGGGGCAGGCTAAGCGCGCGCCAGCCCTTATCGGCGGCGCTGGGCTGCTCGCTGCCGGGCGCGTCGCCAAGGTGAAATTTCCAGTCGGCGTTGAAGAGTAGCTGCTGGCGCTGGGCCCGGGCTGGGAGGGTGGATAGGAGAAGGCAGCTGGCGGCTACCAGGGAAATTCGGCTGGTTAAATTGTTGTTCAGCAGCATACTAATTAACGGGGTAAGTAGCGTAAGTGATACTGCGCTGACGCAGCGCCTCGCAGGACCCCCGTGGGGTGCTGCGTCAGCGCAGCTCGCTCACAAGCGTGGTAATGGAGCGCGGGGCCGCCCGCAACGTCTGGCCGGCTGGCATGGCGGAGCCAGGCTGCAAGTCGGCGGTGGCCGAGGTGACATAAGCCTGACCGGCCCCCAGCCGCCGCTGGCCGCTGAGCACCAACTGCACGGTGGCCGGTGCATCGTGGTCGTTTACTACGATGGTAATCAATTGCTTGCCGTTCGCGCTTCTGAAGGCCGATACCAGGGGCTGGTCGGTGCGGGCCGAGTCGGTGAGCTGGGCGGTGAGGCGCACGGCACCGGGGCGCAGGAAGCGGCTGTAGTTGCCCAGAGCCCATAGCATTTTGCTGGGGTAGTACCGGCCGTCGGTCTTGTTTTGGTCGATGTAGACCAAGCCGTCCTTGTAGTCATTGGGCGAGATGGCTAGCCACCACTGCCAGGCGGCGGCATCGGCCACGGCGAGGTCGTAGTGGAGGATGCGGGCCAGGTACAGTGCCGGTGCGATACCCAAATCGCGGGAGCTACCGTTAATTTCACCCTCGTTGCCGCCCAAAATGCAATATTCTGACTGCCAGAAGCTGAGTCCCGGCACGGCCGCTACCCGCGCCGCCAGCTGCCGGCGGACCGCTACCGCCGCCGTGGCGGGCGAAGTAGTGAAATAGCTGTGCCCGGCGATGATGGGCGCTAGCTGGGGCGTCGCACCTAAGTAAGTAGGGGCCGTTTTGTTGCCGAAAAACGCCCCTAGCTGGTCGCCGCGCTCGGGCTTATCGGCGGTTTCGTAGAGGTAGGTGAGCTTACCGGCTTCCGATAACAGCACCCGGGTCGGCAGGTGCCGGGCGGCCAGGGCGGCGCTCGTGGCACGGGCTACCCCCGCCATTTCCGCGTTGCGGAAGGGGCTGCCCTCCTGGCCGCCGCTCCAGTCCCATTGCGGCTCGTTGATGGGGCTGAGGTAATCGAAGGTAATGCCGGTAGCCTGCTTCACGCCCGCCACCACTGTGGCGCAGTAGCTGCCTAGGGCGGCGTAGTTGGCCGGGGCCAGGTTAGTCTGGTCCTTGTCGGCGTGAGTCTTGCCGTTAACGGTGAGCGACACGGGCGGGCTGTTCAAGAAGCCCAGGAACTGCCGCACGCCCCGCCGCTGGGCGGCTTTCAGGAACCATTGCTGCCCGGCTAGCCGGGTGAAATCGTAGCTGCCAGCGGGCAGCAGAAACGATTCGGTACGCCGCCACTCGTCCTGGATGCCGCTGGCCGCACCCTGCTCGGCGCTGCCTGCTCCGATGTTGAAGCGCCACATCGACAGCCCGATACCCTTGGGCTGGCCGCCCGGCCCGCTTTTCTGGCTGAACAGCAAGTCGGCGATGGCTTCCTTCTTGGCCGCTGGCCACTGGCCCACAAATTGGCAGGCCCAGGCGTCGGAGGCGGCGAAGTTGGCAATGGTCTGGTGGGGGCGGGTAGGGTCGATGCGCACCGTTGTCACTACGGCGGGCGGGGCCTGGCCGCGGGCGGGGCTAGCGGTGGCTAGCAGCGTGGCACATAGCCCCAGGCCCGGCCATTTCGTCCAAAAAGACATAGGTAAAAATAAAAAGTCTGAAAATCAGCTGGCTACCTCGGCTATTGCTGCCAGAGCAGCCATTGTTGGTTAGCCCCACCGTTACTGGGGTACTGGATAATGCCGGCCGCCGTGGCCGTCGACGCACCGTTCACATCGAGCACCTGGCCGCTGTTGCGGTTCGTGATTTTGTAGTAGCCATCGGTGCCCGCCGCAAGCAGCCACTGCTGGTTGGTAGCACCGTTGCCCTGGTACTGGATGATGGGAGCAGCATTAGCCGTAGAAGCCTGATTTACATCGAGTAAGAGGCCGCTGTTGCGGTTCTTGATGGTATAGTAGCCGCTGGCAGCGGCGAGCTGCCACTGCTGGTTATTCCCGCCATTCTGGGCGTATTGAATGATGCCCGCCCCGTTGGCCGTGGAAGCCTGGTTGACATCCACCACTAAGCTGCTGTTGCGGTTGATAAGGCGGTAGTTGGCCGAGGTATAAAAGGCGTCGGTGCCGCCCGCGCCTACGCCCCAAGCAAACTGCACGCGGCTCAGGCCCGAGGCGTTGCTGACGGTGGTAGTGGTGCCGTCAAACTGCAAGAGGCTGTACTGGTCGTTGGTGCGCAGGCCGGGCCAGTACACGCTGGCAATGCCCTGCTGGCGGCAGTAATTACTGATACCCAGTACGTACGACTTCTTTACGTCGTCGGCGATGGCGCTGCTGTAGTTCACACCCGTCGTCATGAAGGCACCCCATTCCGTAAGCACCGCCCGGCTGGCGTAACTGCCCAGGTTGGCGGCGAAGGCGCTTTCCCAACTGGCTGCCGTAGTGGTGGGGTTGCTGTAGAAAAAATCGTACAAGTGAATAGACAGCAGGCAGCTGCTAAAGCGGCTATCGGCCCCGATGCCCGTAATGTTCTGAGCGTAGCCGGTGCCATCGAGCAGCACCCGGCCCTGTGGCACGTTGGGGTAGCGACTCAGCCAGTCGGTGTAGAGGCTGGCCAAATCGGCCTGGCTGTAGCCATGGGGCTCGTTGAATACCTCAAAGTACACGTTGGCGTTGCCGCCGTATTTGGTAACCACTGTCTGCCACATGGTGAAGAACAGGGTCGTATCATCCACCAGCCCATTGCGCGACGAGTTGCTTTCCCAGCAGCCAATAACCACCTTCATGCCCTTGCTCAGTGCCTTATCGATGGCCCCCTGGTAGGCCGCCCAAGCAGGGCCCGTCGCGGTGGGCGGGTTAATGGGCAGCCGAACGGTATTAGCACTGGTCCGGGCCTGGAAACCGCTGATAATAGCGTCGGCCTTGGTTTGCACCGTGGCGTAGTTGTCGCCCGCCGCCAGGCCCGAGAGTACCAGGGCATCGTCGGTAAAATTGTCGCGTGGGTCGGCCCAGTTGAGGCCGGCAATGCCAGCCGCTCCCGCGGCGTTGGGCGCGGCTGGGTAGGTGAATGGCGCCACGGTAGCCCGAGGCACGACGGGGAAGTCTTTTTTGGTGCAACTGGCCAGGCTAGCGGCCAGCAGCAGCAGGGTGCCGCCGAGGAGCGGCAGCGCATTGGAGGAGTTTTGCATGGTGGGTGGAAAAAGGAAAGGAGGTCAATGGTAGCCTGCCGCAACGCGCCCGCCCCCCCCCTTTGGAAGAGGGGGATTCTTCGTGAAGCTGTTAGCCACCGGCTGCTAGCCATTGGCTGTTTAGCATGGAGCTAGTGGCTAGCGAATGGCTCCCCTCTCCCGAAGGGGAGGGGCCGGGGGTAGGGTCTTGCGCCAGGGCTATCAATACCCGGGGTTCTGCACCACCGCCCCACCCGAAAGCTGAATTTGGTTGGTCGGAATCGGAAAGAAGTTGTTCTTGTCCGAAATCTGGTCCTTCACCTTACCCTTGTCGTAGGGGTCGGTGCTGGTGAGCTGCGAGGCGTTGAAAGCCTGCATCACGGCCACCAGGCGGTGCTGGCGCACGAGGTCGTAGTAGCGGTGGCCCTCCATAGCCAGCTCCAGGCGGCGCTCCAGCCAGATGTGGTTGAGCAGGACCACACCCGCGGAGGTACGCGGCAGTACAGTGCCGGGCTGCAAGCGGTTGGCACGCTCGCGCACCAGGTTCAAGGAAGTTAAGGCTTTGGCTTCCTGGCCCAGGTGTTGGGAGGCCTCGGCGTGCATGAGCAGCAGGTCGGCGTAGCGCAGCTCGATGCGGTTGAGGGGCGAGTGGTTGCCCTCGTTGGCGGGGCGGTCGGCCAGGGGTAGGAACATCTTGCGGCTGGTGCGACCCGACTCGTTTTCCGAGAGCTTTGTATCGTAGCTCGAGTAATCAAAGCTGGCTGTTTTTGGCCCCACGTTGTCGCCCTGCTTGATGATGGTCCACCGCCGGCGTGGGTCGTTTTCCTGAATAAAGGCCTGCTCCAGGTTGCTGCTGGGCGTGTTGAAGCCCCAGCCGCCATCAGCGCGGCTGCGCATTACCACCGTGAGATAGGTGCCCACGTTAAAGGCCTGTTCAGGGCTGTAGTTTAACTCAAATAGCGACTCCGGCCCGTTGGGGTTGTTTACGTTCCAGATGTTGCTGAAGGCCCCACTCAGGTTGTACAGGTTGGAGTTGATGACCGTTTCGGCCGCTTGCTGGGCCAGGGCCCACTGCTCGGTGTAGAGATAGGCCTTGGCCAGGTAGCCGTTGGCCGCGCCCTTGGTGGCCCGGCCCAGGTCGGTGCTGGCGCGGGCGCTTTTCTCGGGTAGTGCGGCGGCGGCTTCCTGCATATCCTTGATAACCTGGGCGTACACGTCGGCCGCCGAGGCCCGCGGAATACTAATCGACTCGGCCGGCGTAACGGGCGTGAGCACCAGCGGTATACCGCCGTAGCCCTTCACCAGCTCGAAATAGTTGTAAGCCCGAATAAATTTCAACTCCCCGATGAGCTGCTGCTGCAAGGCCGGGTCGATGGGAGCTTTCGCAATGCCTACCAGGGCGGCGTTGCAGTTGCCAATGGCTTGGTAGATAAAGGTGTAACGGTTATCAAACCACTCGTTATTAGGCAGCCAGAAGAAGCGGGCGAAGTCGCCAAACTCGCGCTGGTCGCCGGCAATGGCGTTGCCCTTCCAGGCATCGTCCGAGCCAGCGTCGCCAAACATGCGGCTGCGGTCAATTTTCCACCAGTCGTCCTGGTCCGAGAGGGCATAGCAGCCCATCACGGCCGCCTTGCACTCGGCCGCGTTTGAGTAGTAGTTGTTTACGTTTTGTTGACCTTGTGGGGGCTGGTCCAGAAACGTCTTGCAACCTTGCAGGCCCAGGCCCAAGCTCAGTACCAGGGCGAGCGTAATGCGGGTATTTTTCATGACAGTGGCGGGTGGGATGCGGTTAGAATGTGATGTTGGTGCCCACCAGGTAGGTGCGGGCGGTGGGGTAGTTGCCCAGGTCTACGCCCCGGTTGAGGGCCCCGGCGCCGTCGGTGTACGAGCGGCCATTGCCGACTTCGGGGTCTACTCCGCTGTACTTGGTGAAGGTCAGCAGGTTTTGGGTGCTCACGTAGAGGCGCAGGCCGGCGGTGTGCAGCACGCTGGTGATGGCCTTCGGAAAGGTGTAGCCCAGCTGGAGGTTGCGCAGGCGGGCGTAGGAGCCATTCTCCACATAGAAATTGCTGAAGCGCGTCAGGTTCTGGTTGTTATCGTTGGCCACGATGCGGGGCACCGAGTTGGAGGTGCCTTCGCCGTGCCAAGCCAGGTTTTCGAGGCCGGCAATCTTGTTGTAGTTGTAGCTACCCGAGTACCACCAGCCCTTGTTGGCATTCACCAGGTCGTTGCCTAGGCTACCGATGAGCGAGGCTTGCAGGTCGAAGCCCTTATAGCCCAGGTTCAGGTTCACGCCGAAGGTTAGCTTGGGGGTAGGGTTGCCGATGTACTGCTGGTCCTTTTCATCAATCACGCCGTCGCCGTTGAGGTCGGCAAAGCGGAAGTCGCCGGGCTTAGCGTTGGGCTGAATGAGCGTGCCGCTGGCCGATTTATAGGCATCAATCTCGCCCTGGTTCTGGAAAATGCCCGTGTTCTGGTAGCCGTAGAACGCGCCCACGTAGCCGCCTTCCTCCGTCTTGGAAGGCCGCCCAAAGACGGGCGTATTACCCGAGTAAATGGCCTGGCCGTTGGCCAGCTTATCGATGCGGCTGATGGCGCGGGTAGCGTTCACGCTCAGGCCGTAGGTAAAGGCCCCCGTATTCTGGGCGTAGCCCACCGTAAAGTCGAAGCCCTTGGTGTTCATGCTGCCGATGTTGGTGACGGGACTGTTGTAGCCGTAGCCGGCACTGCTCGGAATGGCCTGAAACATGAGCATATCGTAGGTGTTGCGCCGGAAGAAGTCGGCCGTCACAGTGAGGCGGTTTTGCAGGAAGCCCAGGTCCAGGCCCAGGTTGTAGTCCTCCACGGTTTCCCACTTCACATTGGGGTTAGGCACATTGCTCTGCACCGCGCCCAGCTGCAGGGCGCGGTCAGGGCCGGTCACGTAGTAGGTCTTGGCAATGTTGCCGGTGTAGGCGCTGTTGGTGAGGTTTGCAATGTTCTGGTTACCGACCCGGCCCACGCTGGCCCGTACCTTCAGAAAGTTGATGGCAGCCATATCCTTGAGGAAGTTCTCCTCCGATACCAGCCAGCCCACCGACACGGCCGGGAACGTGCCCCAACGGTTACCATCGGGGAATACCGAGGCCCCGTCGCGCCGGATGCTGGCCCCCAGCAGGTACTTACCCTTGTAGTCGTAGTTGATGCGCCCGATGAGCGAGGCAATGGTGTTGGTATAGCGGTTGCCGCCGATGGCGAAGCCCGAGGTAGCCGCGTCGGGGTAGCGCAGGCTGGGGTCGTTGCTCGGAATGGCCTGGCCCGAGGCGTACTCCGTGTTGGTCTGGAAGCGCTCCAGGGTGAAAGCCGCCAGCGCCGAAATATTGTGGTCGCCGAAGGAGTGGGTGTAATTGAGGGTGTTGGTGTTGTTCCAGTTAATCTCAAGATTATGCTCGCGCACCACCGAATTCACTTGGTTGCGCTCATTGGCATCGATTGTGTAAAAGGGGTTGAAGGCATCGCGCTGATACACATTGTTGTTTGAGCCAAAGCGGCTTTCACCAATCAGGCCGGGCAGGAACTCGTAGTTGGCGTACACGGTACCGACCACAAAGTACTGCTTGCGGCGGTCGTCGTTGCGCTCGATAAAGGCCAGTGGATTGACTGCGTCGGTGGGCGAGGCCCCATAATAGTCGTAGGGGTTACCGGAGGTGCCCGCCACGCGCGGCGAAGTGATGGGGTCGTCGATAAAAGCGTCCCGAAACAGCGAGCCGTTGTTCAGGTAGTTCTGGCTGGTCATCGAGATGTTGAAGTCCTCACCCACCTTCAAATGCTCGGCGGCCTGGTACTCCGTCTTCACCCGAAAAGACAAGCGGTCGAAGTTCGAATTCCGCACCAGGCCCCGCTCCTTAAAGTAGCTCAAGCCCGTGGAGTATACCACTTTGTCGCTGCCCCCTGACAGACCCACCGAGTAGTTCTGCGTGATGCCGTGCTGCGCGATTTCTTTCCACCAGTCGGTGGTTTGGGTGTACTGGTCGGGGTTGACGTACACCGCCGGGTTGCCCGAGTTGGTGGCTGCCAGGTTCATGATGCGGGCGTACTCGCTGGCCGAGGCCATGTGCGGCACATTGGTGGGATTCGACACGCCGTAGGTAGCATCGAACGTTAGGCGCGACTCGCCCTTTACCCCCGCCTTGGTCGTAATCAGGATAACGCCGTTGGCCGCCCGCGAGCCGTAGATGGCCGCCGACGAGGCATCCTTGAGCACGGTCAAGGTAGCAATATCCTTGGGGTTTAGGTAGTTAATATTCGCCACCGGTAGGCCATCCACCACGTAGAGCGGGCTGTTGCCGTTGATGGTCGAAATCCCCCGAATCAGGATTTGGGGCGCCGAGCCCGGCTCCGAGCCCGCGCCCACCACCGTCACGCCAGCCGCCTTGCCTTGCAGGGCGCTGCCCACGTCCGACACGGTAATTTTCGATAATTCGGCGCCCGACACCGTGGTTACGGCATTGGTGAGGTTGCGCTTTTCCTGGGTGCCGTAGCCTATTACTACCGCTTCGTCCAGACTCTGCGAGTTGGGCGACAAGGTGATGCTGAAAGTAGCCTGGCTGCCCACGGCCACCTCCTTGCGGTCGTAGCCGATGGACGAAACGACCAGCGTCGCCCCACTCACCCCGTCGGGAATAATCAGTGAAAAGCGGCCGTTTTCGTCGGTGGTCGCGCCAGTCGTGGTGCCCTTCAGCACGATGGTAACGCCAGGTAGGCCCGCACCTTTCTCATCGAGCACCGTGCCGGTGATGGGGGTAGCCGCCACGGCGCGGTGCCGGAGCGCGGGCCCCACCGCGCGGGGCGCAGCCGGGGGCGTGGCGGGGGCGGCGGCCACGGTCAGGGGCAGCAAGGCTCCGCACAGGAGTAGAGATTTGGCTTGCATAGGCAAAGGGTAGGGGGTTAGCCGAGGCCGGCCCTGGGTGGGAAAATGAACGTAGTGTGGGGGCTGTACGCGAGGCCGGGGCCCAAGCACTGAGGGTGTAGCAGAGGGGTAAAAGTACCGACTGAGTTACCCCGTCAGGGGGGTGTTTTTCGCCGAAAATGGGGTGAAAATTCGCCTGGTGGGCCCAGGGTACGGGTTTGCCGAATGGGCGCTTCCAGCGGCTGGTTAAGGCGCGACGGTTGTGGCTGCCGCGCTTGGGCGCAGCTCGTTGAGAATCGGATGGTCGAGGCTAGCCAGGGTAGCCTGTTGGGGCTTGAGCAGCTCCAGTACCGTAATGTCGTTCTGGCCTTTTTTAAGCCACTCAGCCGGTAAGTACAGGGTTTGCTGGGGGCCGATGGCCCAATAGCGGCCCAGGTGGTGGCCGTTCACCCACACCACACCCTTGCCCCACTGGCGCAGGTCGAGGTAGGTGTCGGCGGGCACGGCCATATTAAAGGTGCCTGCCCGCAGCACCGGCCCGGTGCTGGCCGTGGGGGCCGCGCTGCTCGCCTTGGCTACGGCCGGGGCTTGGTCGAAGGGTAGGCCGTACATCTTCCAACCGCTCAGCTCGCGCCCGCCCAGGCTCACGCTTTTGGTGATGCCTTTGTTGTTCTGAAGCATGTACTCTCCAAAATTGACGCGGCCCAGGTTTTCGACCAGAATATCCAGTTGTACCGGCCCAGCCGGCAGCGGCACGCGCATACTGTCCTGGCGCTCGCGGCGGTCAAGCGTACCCACACGCTGGCCATTTACCATCACCACGGCGTAGTCGCGCAAGTCGTGGATTTTGAGCAGCTTTTCGCCGCCCCCAGCTACGGTAGTACGGTAGAGTACGAAGCCGTACGCCTGTTTTAACTGCTCGAAGGTGAGGGGCTTGACGCTGGCGATGGGGGTGGGTAGGCGGTCGAGCAGGCTAACTGTGCGTGTGAGCTGCATGGCCGGCAGCGCCACGCTGGGCTTGGCCGCCGGCACGGGGGGGAGGGGCTGGTTAGCCGGCCGGTACTTGGCAATGACCTGGCGGAAGGCGCGGAACTTAGCCGTAGCATTACCGGCTTCGTCGAGCGGGGCGTCGTAGTCGTAGCTGCTCACCTGGGGCTCGTAGTGCGAGGTGTCGCCCTTGAAATTGGCCCCGTTCATAAACCCGCGCGTGGTGCCGCCGTGAAACATGTACATATTAATCGACAACCCGGCCCGCAGCACCGAGTCGAGCGGAGTGGCATACTTCTCCGCAGGCACTGTGTGGTGTGGCGTGCCCCACCAGTCGAACCACGCCGGGTACCACTCGGCAATATAATAGGGCCCCTTGCCGTCGTGGTTGGCCTGCACCAAGCGGCGTACCTCTCGGGGCTTGTCCACGCCATTGACGGCGGGCAGCAGGCCGGGCAGGTGGCCGGCGGCCACGTCCTTGGCCGGGTCGCAGGTGTAAAGCACGCCGTCGAAACCAGCGGCTTCAAACAGCTGCTTATTTAGTGCTAAGTACTGCTTGTCAGATCCGTAGGAACCATACTCGTTTTCAATCTGCACCATCAGTATGGGACCCCCGTGGCCCACTTGCAGCGGGGCGAGCTGCTTGCCCACGGCCTCGATGTAACGCTTGTACGCCGCCACGTACTGGGGTTCCTGGCTGCGCACCTTCAGGCCGGGTACGTTCTGGAGCCAGTAAGGGTAGCCGCCAAATTCCCACTCGGCGCATACGTAAGGGCTGGGCCGCAGCACTACCCATAGGTCTTCCTCCTGAGCCATTTTCACGAAGGCCGCAACGTCGTTGTTGCCCGTGAAGTCGTACTTGCCCGGCTGGGGCTCGTGCACGTTCCAGAACACGTAGGTGCCGATGGTGTTCAGGCCCATCGCCTTGGCCATTTTGAGGCGACCGCGCCAAGCCTCGCGCGGAATGCGGGTGTAGTGCATCTCGCCCGATATCAGTTGCAAAGGCTGGCCATCGAGCAAAAAGTGGTTGGGGCCCAAGGCGAAGGTGTGAGCGGGCGCGGGCTTCGGGGCCGGCCGGCGCGGTGCGGGCCCAGCCCCGGCCAGGCTGGCGGCCAGCAGCAGGGAAAGCAGGCTTTGGGAAAAGGAAACGTTTCGCATAATAACTTGGGTGGGAAAGGCTCACCTCCCCGAAGTGCGGCGGCTTGAAGTTATGCTCGGAAGTGGATAGCAAATGTACCCGGCCGGCCAGCGCCGCAAGGGGTCATTTTTCGGCAAAAAGGATTCTAATTAGCCTTGAAAGGGTAAAAAAGCGCCCCTTAAATGTTCTTGGCGGGGAGTCGTTCTACCTTTAGGCAAGAGAAAGGCAGCGCGACAAACCTCCCGGCCCAATCTTATGCTTGCGTCATCAATACGGTCTTTTATGGTTGTGTATCGGTCTGGACTGCGCACCTGCTGGCTACTTATGCTCGTGCTAGCTGGGCTAGGGGCGCACGCCCAGGACACCCCGCCGGGCGAACTGCGCTTCGAGCACATCACCGTCGACCAGGGCCTCTCGCACAGCGATGCCATGTGCATGGCGCAGGACCACGACGGCTTCATCTGGGTGGGCACCAACCGGGGCATCAACCGCTATGACGGCTATCAATTAAAGTCCTACGCCCTACCCATCAACCCCGGCGATGGGCAGTCAGGCAACCGCATCAAGGCGCTGCTGGTGGCACCCAGCGGCCAACTCTGGGTAGGGGCCGAGCGGGCGGGCCTTAGCCGCTACGATGCTGCGCACGATACTTTTGTGCCCCTGGCAACAGCCGCGCTACCGCCCGCCTACCGGGCGCTGGCCCGCCGCCTGTCCCTGAGCGACGTGACGACCCTGGCCACCGACGCCCAGGGCAGCCTGTGGGTGGGCACCGCGCAGGACGGGCTTTTTGTGCTGACGCTCGACGGGCAGGGCCAGCCGCTGGCCCTGCGCCAGCTGCCGCCCACGGCCGCCGGTCGCCCCAGCTTGGCCGGTATCACAAGCCTGGTACTTGATGCCGAGCGCAACGCCTGGGTAGGCACGCTGGGCGCGGGCCTGGTAGTGGTGCGCACCGCCGAGCCCGGCCTGCCGGCAGAAGCTACTTCGCTGGCGCTGCCCGTGAGTGCGCTGTGCCTTGACCGCCGTGGCGACCTGTGGGCGGGTACCGAACAGCAACTGTTTTGGGTGCCGGCTGCCGACCGCCGGGCCGGGCACGCGCTGGCCGCCCACGCCTTGCCCCGCCGTTACCCGCGCATCCAGGCCCTGCATCTCGACTCGTTCGGGCGCTTGTGGGCGGGCACCCTCTACGGCCTTTACGTGTGGGAGGCGGGGCCCGCCACCGGCACCGCGCCCCCTTTGCAAACCACTCGCCCGACCCTACTGCTGCCCCGCGACGGAGAGCCCCACCGCATTAATTCGGAGCGAGTGCACCAGATTTTTGAGGACCAGCACCAGCTGGTGTGGCTCTGCGCCTCGGCTGGGGGGCTCAATAAGGTGGACCTGCGCCAGCGGGCCTTCGGGCAACTCCGGCACCAACTCACGGGCCGCCCTACCTTGTCCAACGCCAATAACTACGTCAATGCTGTCTATAAGGAGGAAGCTGCGAACACGCTGTGGTTTGGCTCACGCAACGGCGTATCAGCCTACGACCTAGCGGGCCACACCTACCGCAACTACCTCAACCAGCAGTCGGATACGGTGCGGGGCGTGGACGTGGCAACCATCTTCCGGGCCGCCGACGGTACCCTTTGGTTTGGTACCCGCGACAACGGCCTGGTGGCGCTGCGCCGTACGGGTGGGCACGAGCGCCTCACCACCTACCGCCGCCTACCCGATGGTTTCGACCTGAGCACTACCAGCATCGAGCACCTAGCTCAGGATGGACGGGGTACGCTCTGGGTAGCCACGTTTTCGGGCGGTCTGCTGCGCTTCAGCCCCGATGGCCGCCTATTGGGCCGCTACTGCCAAGCCCGTAGTGGCCTGCCCACTAGCCAGTTTACCTACTTGCTCTACGATGCCCAACGCGACGTGCTGTGGGCCAGCACCCGCAATGCGGGCCTGCTCAAGCTGCGCCCCACCGCCGACTCGCTGCGCCTGCTGGCACAGTATCAGTACGCCCCCGGCTTACCCAATAGCCTGCGCGTCAACTACGTGTGGCCCTTGCTGCTGGGTAAGAACGGGGCGCTTTGGATTGGTACCATCGGCGGGGGGTTGCACCAGCTCACCACCGATGCGCAGGGTCGCGACGCGGTGTGCTCCTTCGCCTCCTCCCTGCCCGAAACCGACGTGGAGAGCCTGCTGCCCGACGACGCAGGCAACCTCTGGATAGGTGGTACCGGCCTCTACCGCTTCACGCCTGCTACCCGCCAATACCTGCGCTACGATGTAGCCGACGGCCTTCAAAGTAATGCTTTCAAGATTGGGGCGGCGGCACGTGGGGCCGATGGCACGCTGTATTTCGGGGGTATCAACGGGATTAACTACTTCCAGCCGGCGGCTATTCAGGCCAATCCCTACCCCCCCGTGGTGCAGTTCACGGGCCTGCGAGTGATGAACCAGTCCGTAGCCGTGGGCCAATCGTTGAACGGTCGCGTACTGCTGCCCCGGCCCCTCACCTGGCCCCAGACCCTCACGATTAAGCCTTCGGAAAACGATTTTTCGGTGGAGTTCGTGGCCCTCAACTACACTAACCCGCAGAAAACGCACTACGCCTACCGCCTGCTCGGCTACCGCCCCGGCTGGGTGCGCCCCGGCCCCGGCCAACGCACGGCTAGCTTCGCCAACCTACCGCCCGGCCGCTACACGCTGGAGGTGAAAGCCGATAACGGCGAGGGGGTGTGGGCCAAAACCCCGGCCACCGTGCAGTTCGAGGTGCTGGCCCCGTGGTACAAAACCGGGTGGGCCTACCTGCTCTACGCTGCCGCCCTGCTGGGGGCCATCGCCCTGTACCGCCGCGCAGAAATGGCTCAGCAAAACCTGCGCAATAAGCTGGCCCTTGAGCATTTCCAGGTCGAGAAAGAAAAGGAGCTGACCAATCTCAAGCTCGGCTTTTTCACCAACGTGAGCCACGAGCTGCGTACCCCGCTCACCCTCATTCTAGGGCCAATGGAGGAGCTAATCGGGGCGCACGATCCCGTGAGTGGCCTGCGCGACAAGTTGCTGCTCATGCACAAGCAAACGCGCAAGCTCTTTGATTTGGTGAACCAGCTGCTCGATTTTCGGAAGGTGGAAAGCGGCAACGTGCCGCTGCGGGCCAGTTACGGCCCGGTGCTGCGCTTGGTAGCCGAAGTATTCGCGGCCTTTGAACAGAAGGCCGCCGAGCGTCGCCTCACGTACCTGCTCGACTTGCCCGCCGAAGATGTCGGGCTGTACTTCGACCGCAGCAAGCTTGAAATTATCCTCACCAACCTGCTGGCCAATGCCTTCAAGTACACGCCCGAGGGCGGGCGCATCGAGGTAGCGGCCACGGTAGTGGGCACGCCCGGCGGCAAGGCGGTGTTTGCCGGGGGCCTGCCGCTGGGCAATTACTTGGAAATAAGCGTGGTGGACACCGGCACGGGTATCGCGGCGGCCGAACTTGCGCACATTTTTGACCCCTATTACCAGGCTTCGCACACCGATACGCTGCGCATGACGGGCACTGGCATCGGGCTCTCGCTAGTGAAGCAATTTGCGGAGCGCCACGGCGGCGGCATCCAGGTCGAAAGCCAGGTAGGGGCGGGCAGTACGTTCCGGCTGCTGCTGCCCTTCGGCCAGGCCCATTTGCACCCCGCCGATGTCCTTCCTCCCGATACCGAGTTAGCTACGCCTGCCGAGCCGCTGCCTGGAGCGGCCTTGGATTCAGAAGACGCCGACGCGCTACCCCTCGCCAACGAGCCCGTGACGCTGGCCAGTCTACCCCGCCTGTTGGTGGTGGAAGACAGCGATGAGGTGCGCCAGTACTTGCAGCAACTCTTCGCGCCTAGCTTTGAGGTGCTGGCCGCCGCCGATGGCCTCGAAGGCTGGGAGATGGCTCTGTCGCAGCTTCCCAGCCTAATTGTGAGCGATGTCATGATGCCTCGCAGCGACGGCCTAGAGCTGTGCCGCCGCCTCAAGCAGCACCCCAAAACCAGCCACATCCCGGTGCTGCTGCTCACCGCTCGTACCGCCGCCCTGCACGAAGTAGAGGGCCTCGGCCTTGGGGCCGACGACTACGTAAGCAAGCCCTTTAACCCGCAATTGTTACAAGCCAAGGTGGCTGCCCTGCTGCGTAACCGCCGCCAATTGCGCGAGTACTACCAGCGCCAGCTGCTGCTGGAGCCCACCGAAGCCGTTATCCCCGACGCCGACCGTACTTTTCTGGAGCAGGCTATGCGCACGGTCGAGCAACACCTCACCGACCCCACTTTCAGCGTGCTGGTGCTGGCCGGAGAGCTATGTATGAGCCAATCGGTGCTTTACCGCCGTCTCAAGAGCATTACTGGCCAAACAGTAGTAGAGTTTATCCGCGACGTGCGCATGAAGCGTGCCGCCCAACTGCTAGCCCAGCCCCAACTGCGGGTGTCGGAGGCAGCCTTTCAGGTAGGAGTTGAAAACGTCAAATACTTCAGCAAGACCTTCCAGAAAATCTACGGGGTAGCACCTTCCGAATATGCCCGCCAGCACCGCCCACCCCACGACGAGGTGGTCGAATCAACGTGGCCACGGGTTGAGTAACCCAGGGGTAGCCCTTGTTTTACGAGATCCGCCAACTCCATCTGTTCGCATTTCGAAGCCGATGCCAGCAATTAATTGACTTGGAGCGATTTCTAAGCTACTGCACCTGATTTAGCCGTACTTGGAGAGCCTCAAAAAGCGTGGGACAGTTGGGCCGTATCCAAGGCAGGAGTGCGAGGGGCGGTAGACTGGCTCGTTGCTTTCACCAACAATTATGGCTTCCCCAGTTGACCTGAGAAGCTGTTAACCATCACTGCCCCGTACTTTTTTAGGTTCTCCCCGGTGGACGGTACCTGGGGTGGGGCCCAGGTCACGGCGCTGGCCGCAGGCGAGTACTTGCTTCTGCTTGGCACGGCCACCGTAGCTTTTGGGGGGCAGTTCTACCGCAAACGCTGGGCCGTTGAACCGTGTCTGCAGAACCTGAAAAGGCGGGGATTTGCCTGGCGGGCCACCCATCTGCAAGGCCGTGACAGACTCAAAAAACCCGTTGGCCTCGCGGGTCGGGCCCACGCTTTTTGGGTGCGCGCGGGGGCCCTGCTGCACGGAAAAGTGCCATCAATTACCCGCCAGAACCACGGCTACCAAAAGGCTGGTTTTAGCCGCCGCGGCCGCCCTGCCCTCCGCGAATGCCTCCGGCCCGGAAACCGTAACGCCGCCGAATCAGGACTTTAGATACGCTTGCTATTTCGACGGCTCATTAGGCAACCTTCTTGTTTTCAGCAAACTAAAATAGTAGGGTAGCGTAAATAAACCATTTACATTCTAACCAATCAGGAAATCATCGCCCTGAACCAAGACCCCGGTTTCGTGTAGGCAAGGCGCATGCCGTAGGGAGGAGTTATTGACATGTGAGTGAAACCGCTGGGAAATCTCAAACAGCAGGCCATTGCCACTATGAACCGGGCGGTGAGTGGAAAAGGCTACACCCTTTCCGCTGCTAAAGTAAGCTTCGGTAAAAATAGTAAACGGAGAGATTTGTGACTGCACAAGAAACTAAGTGAGATAGGCGTTGCGCAAATCTTCGTCATACCCGCTCATGGCGTTCTAAAGCCTAGAACGCATTAGCAATTCCTGTTTGAATCAGCAAAAAAGGCAGCAAGAGGATGCAGCGGTACTAGTGGCGCAGTTGCTGCTTCGGGCTACGTTTAACCCGGCTTATTGCAGGCCCATCGGAAGTTGTACCGGGGCTGGCACCGAGTTTGCAGGGCGGCGGCCCGCTTCGTTACTTCGTCCAGCTATTCCGTCAGAAGTACTATGGTAACAACCAGGCGTAAACTGATATTTTTGCTTCCACCTTCCTTGAAATAATCAAGCAACTTACATGGATAGCAACCGCGTCAGCAATACCTATTCCCTTGGAATCTCCTTTATTTCGGCATTAGGCGGCTACCTGTTTGGCTTTGACTTTGCCGTAATTGCCGGGGCACTGCCGCTTTTGCGCAAGGTATTTGGGTTAACCGCTTGGTGGGAGGGGTTTCTGACCGGCACGCTAGCCCTGGGGTGCATGGCGGGCTGCGTGGTAGCCGGCCGGCTCGCAGACCGCTACGGCCGTCGGCCGGCCCTGATGGTTGCGGCGGGAATCTTCGCTATTTCATCCATCGGCATGGCCATGTCCGGCTCGCTGACCCTATTTATGATGGCCCGCTTCGTGGCGGGTATCAGCGTGGGCATGGCCTCTATGCTCAGCCCGATGTACATCGCCGAGGTGTCGCCGGCCGAAATCCGGGGGCGCAACGTGGCCGTCAACCAGCTCACCATTGTCATCGGCATCCTGATTACCAACCTGGTCAACTACGGCTTGGCCGACAACGGTCCCGATGCTTGGCGGCTGATGTTTGGGCTGGGGGCGGTGCCGTCCGTGCTGTTTCTGGTGGGGGTTATCTGGCTGCCCGAGAGCCCGCGCTGGCTGATTCAGAACGGCATGGTGGAGCGGGGCACGGCTATTTTGCAACGTATCGGCGGGCGCACCTTTGCCGAGAAAACGGTAGCCGACGTGCATAGCTCATCCGCAAACAAGTCGAGAGTGGCGTTGTCGGAATTGCTGGCGCCAGGTATCCGGGCGGCGGTTTTCGTGGGCATTGGGCTGGCGGTATTTCAGCAGCTGTGCGGTATCAACGTGGTGTTCAACTATACGTCGACCATTTTCGAGACCGTGGGGGCTAATTTAGACCGGCAACTGTTCGAGACGGTAGCCATTGGCATTGTCAACCTAGTGTTTACGGTAGTGGCGATGTGGCAGGTCGATAAGCTGGGCCGCAAGCCGCTGATGCTGTTCGGATCCATTGGGCTTAGTATTTTATACGTCATCATCGCCACGCTGCTGCAAACCGGCGCGTCGGCGGGGCTGCTGTCCATTTTCGTACTGCTGGCCATTGCCACCTACGCCACCTCGCTGGCCCCCGTTACCTGGGTGCTGATTTCGGAGATTTTCCCCAACCGCGTGCGGGGGCTGGCTTCATCCGTGGCCATACTAGTGGTTGAAAAACAGTACTGAGTCGGTTGGTGTTTATTCCAAAAGCACTTGCTATATGATACGGTATCGGCTGCATTTGACCCCAGAAGAACGCCAGACCCTGGAAGGCTGGCAAAAGAAATACAAAAGCCATTCGCCCAAACTGCAACGAATTCAGATTCTGTTGAATAGCGACGAACAGACTGGCCGCCGGCCGGCGGCCGACCTAGCCGCCGTACTGGGTGTCTGTACCCGAACCGTCGAACGGGTGCGCCGCCAGTTCTGCGAAGAAGGGATGGCCCTGTTTGAGCCGAAGCCGCGTAAAACGCGTTCGGACAAGAAGATAGATGGGCGGGTGGAAGCCCATTTACTGGCCCTGCTCTGCCAGACCCCGCCCGACGAGCAGCCCCGCTGGCAGCTCCAGTTGCTGGCCGACCAGCTGGTCGAACTCCAAGTGGTCGAACATATCTCGACCACGATGGTGGCGCGGCTGCTAAAAAAAACGAACTCAAGCCGTTCAACGGCCCGCAGCAGTGGGTGATTCCGGCGGAGCAGAGCGCTTCTTTTGTCTGTCAGATGGAGCAGGTACTCGACCTCTACGAGCAACCCTATGACGCAGACTATCCGGTCGTTTGCCTGGACGAGTCGCCCAAGCAACTACTGGATTACGAAACGTTTATCACCTCTACCGGCCAGCGCTGCCGCGATTCGGAATACGTGCGCCGGGGCGTGGTGGAGTTATTCGTGGCCACGGAGCCCTTACGGGGCTGGCGCTGCCTGACGGTCGAGGCCGACCACAAAGCCGCCACCTGGGTGCAGTTTGTGGCCCGGCAGATGGACTCGACCTACCGCGAGGCCAAGAAGGTGCACTGGGTCATGGATAACCTGCGTACGCACAAGCGCAGCTTTTTCTACGCCCACTTTCCGCCTGCCGTGGCCCAGGCCTATCTGCGACGGATGGACATCACCTACACCCCGGCCCACGGCTCCTGGCTGAACATGGCCGAAATCGAATTCTCCGTCCTTAGTCGCCAGGTCCTCGACCAGCCGTTCACCACCAGCGAGCAGGTCCGCCACGTGGTAGAACAGTGGCAAGACCGCCAGAATGCGCGGCCTAAGCCCCGCAACTGGCAGTTCAAAACGGCCGACGCTCGCATCAAACTAGCTAAATTATACCCGACTAGCTAATGTTTTTCAACCAGTAGTTAACGAATGGCATTACCTTCCTTCTTTCCGGCGGGCAAAGGTGCCCGCGGGCAAGTCACAGATGCCCCCATTCCGGTCGTTGCGCTTGTTACCCGTTCCGGCAACTGCTTAACCCGTTAAATTCAACCACTACAGCAAAAACACTCGCATGAGAAAGCCGTATTTTTTGGCCGCGCTGCTCTGGCCGGCCACCATCGCCCACGCCCAACCCACCCCAACCTACTGGGTCAGCGCGGCCTTCGCGGTGAAAGGCGGGGGCGGCTACGATTACCTGACGGTCGACCCCGCGTCGGATAAATTGTATGTGGCCCACGGCGCGCAAGTCGACATTCTCAACAAGAATACCGGCGCCTCTATCGGGATTATTCCCGTCGAAAAGGATGCCCATGGCATTGCCCTGGTGCCGTCTTTGGGCAAAGGCTATATCAGCAACGGCACGATGAATCAAGTCCTGGTCTTTGACCTGGCCACGAATAAAATCCTGGCGCGCGTGCCCACCGGCAACTTCACGGATGCCATTTTCTACGATGACTTTTCGAAAAAAGTGATTACGTGCAACGGCCGGAGTAAAAACATGACGGTGATCGATCCCACGCACGATACGGTCGTGGCCACCATCCAACTCAGTGGCTGGCCCGAAACCGCGCTCAGTGACGGCAAGGGCCATATCTATGTCAACAACGCCGAGAAAGCGGAAGTCACCGTGGTCGATGCCGCGACGTTCAAAATCACCCATCGCTGGCCCAATACGCCCGGCACGGGGGCCTCGGGGCTGAGCATGGACCGGGCAACGATGCGGCTGTTTGCCACGTGCGGCAACCAGCGGATGATCGTGATGGACGCGACCAACGGCCGGGTCCTCGCCAGTTTCCCGACCGGGGAGGGGGCGGACGGCGCCGGGTTTGACAACCGCTTCAAAACGGCGTATTCGGCCAATGGCGAGGGCACCTTGACGGTGATTCAAGAGCTGTCGGCCAATAAGTTTATGCTCGTCGGCAATGTCGTTACCAAACCCGGCACCCGCACGATCGCGGTGGACCAAACCACTCACAAGGTGTACCTGCCCTCCGCTGTGTTTAAACCCGCTACCAAGGACACCTTCCGCCCCGAAATGATCCCGGGAACGTTTAAGATATTGACGGTCCAAAGAAAGTAGTCCTTGTTCAGGGCTCCTTCCGGATCGTCTAAATCAAGGTTCTACTGTATTGTGGTGGTTGAGTAAATCTGGATAGAATAGGGACCTATAATGGCCTTGGTTAAAAGTTCGGTACGGATGTTACATGACCGGCCCACTCCGCCGAATGAGCCTACCGGAAAGTCACCAGAAGCACTTATCGGATATTTTGATTGCTGCTGTGGGTTCCGGATACCTCATTTCGTCGTGCTAGTAGCTACCCGGAGGCAACGAGTAGCGGGTACCTGAAAATGCCCGTTTGATTGCTTCCCGCACGCATTACCGCCTCTACTTGATAGGGTGATGTAACTTTTGGACCAAACTTTTAATCAAGGCCATAGCTTCATAGCTACACCATTTATAATCCTGGCTAACGCAGCGCATTTTTATGAATTTTCGCTCTCAGAACTGGCCATGGGCCGCACTTGCAGGTGTCGGGATGCTCGCGCTGGCCGCCGTAATAACCCGCCCTAACCACGCCCGGGCGAATGCACACCACCTGCCGGCCAACCCACATACTGACGGCGACGGCCGCACGCTGGTGGCCTACTACTCGCGCTCAGGCTTCACCCGGCTAATGGCAACCGAAATCGCCCGCCAGCACAAGGCCCGGTTGGTAGAGCTGGTTGACCCTAGCTATCAGGGTGCCTTGGGATATGTCTGGGCCATCTTGAATTCTCACCGGCGCACAGCCACTATCACGCCGGCTACGCTCGACGTATCAGCCTACGATACCATCTATATTGGTGCGCCTGTCTGGCTTGGCACCTCTGCCCCGGAGGCCTGGGCTTTTTTGCACAACATCGAGCTAGCCGGTAAAAAAGTAGTGCTCTTCAACACGCTCAGTGGCAAGTTTAGCCAGCGGTACGTGGAGCAGTTTGCGGCGTTGGTGCAGCAGCGGGGCGGCACGTTTGGCGGGCACCTCTACGTGCTCAGCGACAAGCAAACGCCTGAGCAGTTCGTAGCTGCTGTGCGCGAAAAGCTGAGCTAGACTTCGCCTGCGGTATCTGAAGTTATGGGAGAAATGGCCTTGGTTAAAAGTTTGGCGGTGGTCCAAAGCGGGGTGATTCCAGCATTTAATTCTGCTTCTTGACACACTGTTTTCCGCTTTTCTGATTCCATTCAAGTGGTTCCCATTAGAACGCGTTAATAACTGAAAATAGAGTATCACCCCACTTTGGACCACCGCCAAAAGTTTGGTCCAAAGGTTAATTGACGAACTTGTCAACCGCCATTTTTTAGACGAAAATAGGGACTGATAGTGCGTTCTCACGGCAGAAAACCTGCATTTCACGCATTTAGGCCTTCTCATAGTAGCAGGGGGTTAAATTTACTCTAAGGCTAAACGCAATATCGTATGTGTCTGACATCTAACAGTATGCTACTTACGTGAGGCTTCAAAAGTTAGGTTCAATAGGCCAGTTGGCTGCTTCTTTTTGGGCTGTCTTTTTGAACCCTGTTCGTTAAAAGAATTGAATAAGTAGGCTGCAATACGCACACAAACAATAAGTTGCGGCTTTCTGATCCTGATTCGAAACTGCTTACAGTAATTTTGTCCCCTCGCTGCTATAAGAAGGCCAACAACTGCCCGCCGCGCAGCAGCCAGCGGTGGCCATCGGCATGCACACCGCTTCTATGACTTCCATCGACCAGGCCCGCATTGGTCGCTGCTCATCGTGGGCTTGGTTGGCGAACCCCCTCGCCAAAGAAAAGCTTGGTCCTATCCTCCAGCTGCACTTTCAGCGCCAGTTCCCCGCAGGCTTCGGGCACTGGGCACTTGCACGACGCTAGCTGCTGCGCAGTCCTTTGCCCAGGGGCCTTTCTACTTGGTGTGCTGCGCCCGGGCAAGGCTGCGGGAGAGTGACCGTAGCTTTTCCTCCAGCTCCTGGGCGGCCAGGGCGCAGGCAGTTTCTATCTTCGAAAACAAGGACAGCAAGCCGGTCATGGTTTCCCGGCTGGCACCATCGCCCGCGGAAATCAGACCCACGGCCAGGGCCTGAATAGCGTTGGCAATATCCTCAAATTCCGGGTTCATGCCCATCGTGGCAAAGGTGGGGATGATGGAATGCGTGGCGTGCTTCAGGGCAATCCAGTCCTTTTCGGCAATGGCCTTTTTCATGGTTTGTACCAACTGCGGGATTTCCTGCAGGTAGAGGCCAATCATTTCGGCCATGCGGGCGTCGCTCTTGGTTATCCGTTTCAGGTAGTCGAAGTTGACGCAGGTCTGGGACGGGGCTTGCGGATCGCCGGCGGCCGGCGCCACCTCGGGTTGGGCGAAGTCGGACTGCCTCAAGTACTTGATGATTTTGCCGTAGAGCAGCCCGTCGTCAATGGGTTTTGAGAGGTAGTCGTTCATACCCACGGCCTTGCATTTCTCCACATCCACCGTCGTCACGTCGGCCGTGAGGGCAATAATGGGCACGGTTAGGTGCAGTTCGTTGCGGATATATTCGGTGGCCTCAAAGCCATTCATGACCGGCATTTGCAGGTCCATGAGCACGATGTCGTAGCGGGTGGTGCGCAGCTTTTCGAGGGCTATTTTGCCATTACCAGCCACTTCTATCTCAAAGCCGAAGTCTTCCAACAGCGTCTTCATTAAAAGTTGGTTGAGGGCGATGTCTTCCACTACCAGGATTCTGATGTCCTGAAACCCGGTTTCCAGCTCAACAGTCAGGCCCGACTCGGCGTTGGCTCTCTCGGTGGTTTTGCCAAAGCTCAGGATGAAGCTGAAGGTTGAGCCCACGCCCACTTTGCTTTTTACGTTAATGGTACCGCCTTGGGGCTCCACTAGGTTTTTGACAATGGCCAGGCCCAGCCCCGTGCCGCCGTACAGGCGATTCGTGCCGCTGGTGGCCTGCTGAAAGTCGTCGAATACGGTGCTCAGCTTTTCTTCCTCAATGCCGATGCCGGTGTCGGTGATGGCAAACTCCAGGATGACTTTCTCCTTGTCCTGCACCAGCATCCGCACGCCTACGGTAATGGTGCCTTCGCTCGTAAACTTGACGGCGTTGCTCACCAGGTTGAGGATAATCTGGTGCAGCCGCACCGAGTCGCCCACCACCATTTCCGGGATTTTGGCGTCGTAGTCCATTACCAGGGCCAGGTTCTTTTCCTGAATCTTGGTTTCAAACAAGTGCACCATCGCCGCTACTGACGCCGAGAGCTTGAACGGAATTTGCTCAAAGGTCATCTTGCCCGCGTCCACCTTGGCCAGGTCCAGAATGTCGTTGATGAGCACAATGAGCGTATCGCCGCTGAGCTTGATGGCCGTCAGGTATTCCTTCTGCTTATCGGTCAGCTCGGTCTTCAGCACCACCTTCGTAAAACCGATGATGGCGTTCATGGGCGTTCGAATTTCGTGGCTCATGTTGCTGAGAAACTGTTGCTTAGCCTTCACCGCGTTTTCGGCGATGCCGGTAGCGCTTTCGGCTTTGGCCTGGGCTTCTTCGGCCCGCACGGTAGCGCGCTCGGCCGCAAATTTGGCCTCAATCAGCTCGGTGGCAATGCGCTTTTGGTCGGTCACGTCGCGGGCCACGATCACCACGCCCAGCACCTTACCCTCGTCGTTCGTATACACCGACCCGTTGAAGAGCACATCCGTCAGCTTGCCGTCTTTATGACGCAGCGTGAGGGGCGAATCGGCCACTGTGCCCTTGGCAAACACTTCCTGGTAGACCTCACGCGCCATCTGCGGGTCGGTGAAGTATACGAAGAAATCGGACCCAATCAGCTGGGCGCGGTCCATACCGGTGATGTTCACCGTGGCCTGGTTCATGTCCGTTATTTTCCCCTCCGGGCTGATGGTAACGAGCGGGTCGCGGCTGGCCTCAATCAGCCCCCGGGCGTAGTTGGCCACGCGCAGCTCGGCCGCCCGCTTTACCTTCTCGTCGTTTTGGAACGCCAGTTCTTTGTTGGCGATGACCAATTCGGCGGCCCGCTTCTCCTTTTCGTCGTTCTGAAACGCCAGCTCAACGTTGGCAATGCTCAATTCCTGCGCCCGCTTCTCCTTTTCGTCGTTCTGGAAGGCTAGCTCCGCATTCGCAACGATTAGTTCCTGCGCCCGCTTTTCCTTCTCGTCGTTCTGAAACGCCAGCTCTTTGTTAGCGATGCTTAGTTCGGCCGCTCGTTTTTCCTTTTCGTTGTTCTGAAACGCCAATTCAGTGTTGGCAACGCCTAGTTCCTGGGCCCGCTTCTCTTTCTCGTCGTTCTGAAATGCCAATTCAGTATTCGCAATGATGAGTTCCTGGGCCCGCTTTTCTTTCTCATCGTTTTGAAAAGCCAGCTCTTTATTGGCAATACCAAGTTCGGCCGCGCGCTTTTCTTTCTCGTCGTTTTGAAACGCCAACTCTTTGTTGGCGATGCTCAGCTCAGCGGCGCGTTTTTCCTTTTCGTTGTTTTGGAAGGCGAGTTCCTCGTTGGCGATGCTTAGCTCAGCGGCGCGTTTTTCCTTTTCATCGTTCTGAAAAGCCAGTTCCGTGTTGGCCACGCTCAACTCCTGGGCCCGCTTCTCTTTCTCGTCGTTCTGGTATGCCAGCTCCTCGTTGGCAATGCTTAGCTCATCGGCCCGCTTTTCCTTTTCGTTATGCTGAAAAGCCAGCTCTTTATTGGCAATGCCCAGCTCCGTGGCCCAGTTTTTCTCGGCCACTTCCCGGGCCACTACCACGGCGCCCAGCACGGTGCCCTGGTCGTCCTTGTTCACAGCGCCATCAAACAAAACCTCGGTCAGCATGCCATTGGTGTGCCGGAGCGTAAACGGCACGTTGCTGACCGCCCCGTTGGCTATTACTTCTCGGTAGGCCTCTCGCACTAGTTCCGGCTCGGTAAAAAAAGCAAAGAAATCAGCCCCCAGCAAGGTGTCACGTTCCACGCCCGTCAGCGTTACCGCTGCCTCATTCGTGTCGAGGATGTTGCCTTCTAAATTAATCGTAACCAATAAATCTTGGCTTGCTTCAATCAAGCGCCGATATTTTTTTTCGCTTTCCTTCATCGTGCACGGTTCACCGGCCGTGCAGGCCAGCGCCCAATTATTTATAGTTGTGGCATGAGCTCACCCGTTAAACAAAGGATAACGGAGGCGGTCGGGTGTAAACGGACAGCTGGGCTAAGGTAGGTTGAAAAGGGGACCTTGGTTAAAAGTTTGGCATAAAAGTTAATCGACAGCTTGGCCAGCCGCTGGTTTACGGTGGGCGTGAATTGGTAAGCTGACCATAAAATAAAGGAGAGCATCAAAAAGTGTGGGGCAATCGAGGGTAACCGCCTTCTGACTTAACTGGAGAGCCCCTTTCTGTCGGTGAACACCATGCCCCACCCAGCTGCTCCTATCTTATCCGGTACTGACCGGTTGGCGGCGGTCTACCAGCTCAAGGTTCATCTGCTGGGTATCAGCCCGCAAATTTGCCGGCGCGTGTTGGTGCGAGGCGATACGATGCTCGCCGAGTTGCATCACGTCTTCCAGGTGGCGATGGGCTGCGACGTAACTACGGCTATCAACGACCGTAACCACCACTGTCAGGGTCAGAAGCTCTCGTTTCTCTGCCTCGACCAGCACCCCAAGTTACCCGTGCCCGCCGATGTGGCCAGCACCATCCGCCTGATTGATATCGTGTGGTTCGCGCCCGGCACTAGCCGTGTGGTAGCGGCTTTTGAAGTGGAAAAAAGCACTAGCATCTACAGCGGCATCCTGCGGCTGACGGATCTGGCGTTTTCCATGCCCGAGCACGAAACGGCGCTCTACCTAATAGTGCCCGATGCCCGCGAGAAGGAGGTGCAGGCCCACCTCTCGCGGCCGGCTATTCGGGCCACCGGCGCTATCATTGGCCTTGGTTAAAAGTTTGGTCCAAAAGTCGCATTTGGCCCATGTGTTGGATTTAAAAACGGCTAAAGGGGCACGAAAACGGCCCTTTTCGGGTACAGTTGCAGCAACAGCCTATTGCCCCCTCAACGAGAAAAAAAGCGGTATCCGAAACAGGTTTATGTAATTAAAGTACCACTAATGCCCTGAAAACGGCTTTTCGGTACTCAAACTAGCAAAGCTATCTGGCAAATGCGACTTTTGGACCGAACTTTTAACCACGGCCAACACCCCGCCAGCCCGGGGGGGGGGCTGACGGGGTGAGGCATCGGGGGCGGGCCTACACGTGGGTTATTTCTTGGCCAGCGAGCCGTCGGCGTTGAACAGCACGTCGTGGGCTTTGCCGCCCCGTGCTACCTCCGCCTCGTACACGGTCGAGCCATCGGCCCGCACGATGGTGGCGGCCTCATTAATCTTGTAGGCCTTGTAGTCGCTGGCCAGCTTGGTGCGGACGGCGGCGGGCAGCTTGGCGGGCGACATATCCGACTCGGTTTCCACCAGTTCGCCGGCCGGGGTAATCAGGGCCGACATGGTGACGCCGTTTTGCTTGAAGCCGGCTTCGTACTTGTCGCCTTCCTTCTCCCAGGTGTTGCTGGTCACGGCGGGAAACTTGGCTTTGAAGGTGGCCTTCACCGCGGCGGGCACCTGGGCCGGCTTGAGCATTTGGGCGTGGGCAGGGGCGGTCAGTGCCAAGGCAAAGGCGGCCATCATCAGGACTTGCTTCATCAGTAAAATAGGGTTGTTGGTGAAATTATACTCAAAGCTATTGCCCGAACCTGTGATTTTTCTGTGATGCTAGTCCCTTGTTTACGTGGTGGTTATTGGCGTAGAAAAGTCCACCCGCAGCGTGTGGATGGCCCCGGCCGGCCCAAACGTGTAGCTTAGCCCAAATCCGTAGTGCTGACAAATCTGCTGCACGATGCTCAGGCCCAGGCCGGGCGAAGCGGAGGCCGCGTGGTGCTTGCAGAACCGCTCGAAAAACCGGGCGGGGTCACCTTCGATGACTGGGCCGGCGTTGGCCACGACCAGCGCATCGACGCTGAGCGTGACTTCGATAACCTTGCCGCCGAGGCTGTGCTTGAGGGCGTTCTGGAGCAGGTTGGCCACCAGCGAATCGGCCAGGCCAGGGTGCATCGTCAGCACCGGCACCCCCGTCACCACCACGCGCAGCGTCAGGCCCCGGGCGGCGGCCAGCTCTTCCAGCTGGCCGGCTTTTTCCGCCACTACCTGGTCCAGCCGCACGGGCACGGCCAGCGCGAACTGCTGGTTTTCGATGCTACTGAGCAGGGTCAGGGCGTGGTGCAGGCGCGAGAGGCGGCGGGTGGCCCCGTAAAGCGCGCCCACGATTGCAGCCGAGGCGGGTCGCAGGGTGTCGTCCTGCACGAGCTGTTCCAGCTGGGCCTGCATGATGGCCAAGGGGGTTTGGATTTCGTGGGCCGCGTTTTCGGTGAAGTCCTTGAGGCGTTGGTAGTCGGCGGCCAGGCGCGCGCTCATCTGCGTCAGGGCCTGGTTTAGTTCGGTAAACTCGTCAATGGGCGTGGCCAGGAGCGCCAACGGGCCGCGCCGGTGGAGGTCGTAGGCGCGCAACTCGGCCAGCGTACGCTGGAACGGGGCCCACAGCCAGCGGGCCAGCCAGCGGTTAAGCACCAGTAAGCTCCCGAACAACCCTCCCAGTACGGTCAGCATCACGCTCAGCACCAACAGCAGCAAGTCGGCCGTTTCCAGCTGCGACTTGCGCAGCGTCACCCAATACCGGGTGCCGGCCCGCTGCACCGGAAAGCTCAGCTCGCGGTAAGGCACCATGGTTTGCTCTTCCTCGTCGTAGCGCACGGCATCGTGCAGGCCCTCGGGCACCGGCGTGCGGCTCACCCGCAGCGAATCCCCCAGCAGGGCATTGGTCCGGGGGGTGGTGCGGGCGCGGGTGAGGATGCGTTGCTGGTCGAGGAGCTGTTCGTCCACTTCGTTGCGCAGCGCCCAGTTCAGGCTGAAGTACAGCACTACCCCGCCCAGGGCGAACAAGGCCGCGGCTAGCAGCAGGTAGTAACGATTGGTTTTGGCGAGTAGCTTCATACATCCCGTAGGCGGTAGCCCAGCCCGTAAATGGTTTGGATGTAGTCGCCGGCCCCCTTTTCCTGGAGCTTCTTGCGCAGGTTTTTCAGGTGGGTGTAGACGTAGTCGAACGAGTCGGAAGCATCCGCCTCGTCGCCCCAGAGGTGCTCGGCGATGGCCTCCTTGGTGAGCACGCGCTGGGGGTTGGCCAACAAATACAGCAGCAGGTCATACTCTTTCTTGGTGAGCGCGATGGGTGCGCCGTGCACGAAAACCCGTCCATCGTCGGGCCAGGCTACCAGGTCGCGGAACACGAGTTGCTGCTGCCCCTGAAACTGCCGGCGGCGGATGATGGCCTTGAGCCGGGCGTTCAGCTCGGAGAGGTGAAAGGGCTTCACCAGGTAATCATCGGCCCCCAGCCCCAGGCCCGTGAGCCGGTCGTCGAGTGCGGCCCGGGCTGAGATGATGAGCACCCCCGCCGCCGAGCCATCGGCTTTGAGGGCCCGGATAAGGTCGAGGCCGTTGCCGTCAGGCAGGGTCAGGTCCACCACCACGCAGTCGTACTGATAAAGCTTGATTTTCTCGTGGGCCAGCGCGTAGGTGGGCGCTATTTCGCACACGTAGCCGTCTTGCACCAGGCAATCGACGATGGCCGAGCGCAGGCCGGGCTCATCTTCAACCAGCAGGATTTTCATGGGACTCCGCTTGCCGATTAGGAGCCAGCGAACGTAAAAATAAATGTTAATTCTGTGCGCTTCCTGGCCGGTAGCGCATCCGTCAGGCCGCTTCGTTCTCGCCCCGTGCGCCCGGCCCCGCGGCAACTGCTGGGACGCGCTCGGCCCGCTGGGGGAATACCAGCAGCCCAATGATGATGAGGGCGGCCAGCACGGCCGAGGCCGTGTAGCGGCTCAGCTCCAGCCCGCCGTTGGCGCGGGGCTTGTCCAGAAAATCACCCACCGTCGCCCCAAGCGGACGCGTCAGGATGAAGGCGGCCCAGAATAAGACGGTGTGCGAGAGGGTGGTCCAGTAATACGCGGCCGCAACGAGGGCCAAGCCGGCGGCGAAGACGAGCGCGCCGCCTTCATATCCCAGGCCGAGGCCGGCTTTGGGGTCGGCCACCCAGTCGCCCGCCGCCGTGCCCAGGGTTTGGGAAAACATGACGGTGGCCCAGTAAAACACTTCGGCTTTGCGGGTGGTAAGCTGATTGACCGATACCGACCCCAGCGACCAGTACCACAGCCCCAGACAAGCGAGCAGCAAGGCCAACAGAATCGACGTGCCGCCGATGTAGCCAATGCCCAGCGAGCGGTCGAAGAAGTCGGCCAGGGTGGTGCCGGCCGTAGTCGTGGCCACGATGACAAACCAGAACAAATACGGGTGAAACTTCGTGGCCCGAACCTGGACGGTGATGGCCAGTACGAAAATCGTGGCAAAGATGGCCGTGCCCACCAAATAGCCCAGGTTCATCGACATCGTGACGGCGTCGCCCGCCGTTTCGCCCAGGGTGGTCGCGATGATTTTGACGACCCAGAAAAGGAAGGTCACTTCGGGCACTTTGCTGAAATCTATCTTCGGGTCAGTCGTGTTCATGCGGGGGGGCCTGCCTGGCGCAGGTTGCTTAAGTGGGCAATGCGAAGAAGCGACCGGCTTCTTCTGTTGATAGCTAGATACCGTGCCTACTGCCCAAACGTTGTAATTGAATGGCTTGAGGCAAACCCAGCGCAAGGGTAGCTTGCAATCCTGTGGTTAGCCTGGAGTCCTCGCTACCCCTTCTTCCCCCTTGCTTCCCGATTTTACTTGCGCGTCGCGGCGATGAAGAGGCTTTTGGGTAGAATGGCGTGTACGCCCTTGGAACCGTCTACGAGCTGGGTCACGTGCAGGTCCACGGCCACGCTGCACAGCACGTAGGCGTCGTCGCGGCTCAGGTGCTTTTCGGTGACGAGGAAGTCCACCATGTTGCGGGTGGCCAGGCTCACGGCCTCGTCCAGGCTGTTATCAAACCCCATAGCGATGTATTCGGTGGGGGTTTCGGCCCGGGGCCAGTTCAGGTGCTGGCCCTTGTGCACGATGAATTGGAAGGTGCCCACCAGCGACGTTTCCAGCGCTTTCAAATCCACTTCGCCGTCGCCCTGGGCGGCGTGCCCGTCGCCGGCCGAGAATAGGGCCCCCGGCGCGTGTACCGGAATGAAGAGCGTGGTGCCGGCCACCATCTCCTTATTGTCGATGTTGCCCGCGTTTATCCAGGGCGGGTAGGAGCTGATGCGGCCCGATACGTCGGGCGGGGCGACGCCCATGCTGCCGAAAAAGGGCCGCAGCGGTACTTCGATGCCGGGGGCAAACAGCCCCACCAAGCGCTTGAGGTCCAACGGTACGATGCGCATGCGGGCATACGGGAAGTCGTTGGGCAGCGCGCCGTGGCCGGGCGTGAAAGCGTTATAGGAGTAGGGCACGGCCAGCTTCACCGCCTGAATGCGCACTTCGAGCACGTCGCCGGGCTGAGCTTCTTCCACGTAGATGGGGCCGGTGAGGATGTGAATGCCCGGCCCTTTGTCCGTCACCTGCTGGATGATGGCTCGCAGCTCGGGCTGCACCTGGGCGGGCGGCAGGCCCGCTTCTTCCAGCAGCGCGGGCGTACACGCCACCAGCGTCTGCATCTGCACCACGTCGCCCGATTTAATCCGCAGCTTGGGCGGGGCCGCCGCGTCGTAGTAGCCTATTGTTACGGTTTGGGGCGTGGCCAGTAGCTGCTGGACCGGCGGGGCCGCCGCCCGTGCAGGTGATTGGGGGCTACGGGCACTGAGCCCTACCCACGACAGGGCCCCCAGGGCTAGTAGGGCCACACCTTTTCTGAATTGGGTTTTGTTCATGAGAATCAGCGAAATAAGGTGGGGGATGCGAGCTTACTAGGTTGTGGGCACTGGCCGGAAATGATCAACGGGCGGAAAGAAGCCAGCACTTGGGAAAAAAGAGGCGGCTTTTAACTCGTCAGGGCCGCTTACCCTGTTGAAAGCTCGGGTACGATTCTGAGGATAATCAGGAGCCTGGGAGGGGATGGCCGGGGGCCGCTGGCCCTGGCTGTTTCTTTCAAATCCTTCCCACTTGCCACGTAACCTGGTCCTGAGCCTCGCCCGGCGCGCTAAAAGGCTACTTGGTATTGCAATACATATTCTCCCCGCCGGCTGGCCGCTTCGATGGCCCCCGTGGGCTGGGCCATGAAGATGGGGCGGTTTTCATAGTTGACGGTGAACTTGCTATGGTTGCCGTAAATCAACCAATTGACGCCGATATTGGCTAGGCACATCGGGTCGGCGAGCCGGTCGTACCGCGCCCACTGCACCGACGCGTAGGGTTGCAGCGTGCCGTATTCGCCCAGCAAGCCCTGTTTACCCAGGTACGCGGCTTGCGCATACAGGATATTTCCGGTGCCCACCAGTGGGTAGCTATTGCCCGGCCCGTTGAAGGAAGCGGCCCCGGTGCGGGTGCCGTCGGCCGGGTTCATAACCCCCTCATTTTTCAGGTAGCCGGGGCCGAAATCGTAGCGGTAATAGCCGCCGTAAATGGTAATCGCCGTGCCCGTTGCCGCATTTAGCGGGGCATCGTAAAACACATCCACCGCGAAAAGCCGGATGGCTTGACTAACCGTATCGCCAGCCAAGGTGGTATGCCACACCCCTTTGGCCTGGTACACCAGGCCTGCCCCGATGTTAAACACCCGCTTTTTCCCCAGGTACGACCCGGCGGTGCTGGCGCTGGTGTTGCTTTCCGGGTCCAGAAACTGATACATCAGGTAGCCGTGGATTATGGCCTTGGGGTTTAGGGTGGAGTATGTGGAATGAGGAGAAATCGGGTCGGGTGGCGGCGCGGCCGTTTGCGTCACGAAGGGTTTTCCGAGGGAAACGCGGTAATCTACTTTCCCAAGCTTGCCTTTCGCGTACACGCCGAGCCGCCGCACCTGCTGGTCGTTCACGTCGTTCGTGGCCTCTTGAAACAAGGGCGTATCCAGCGCCAGGATGCTGGCTACGGACGAGTTGGCGTACCGCGAAGGCCCGTCCCACCCGTTGAGCCCGAGGCCCAGGCTCAGGGCTTTCGGCACCACGGCAAAGTCGGCGGTTGCGTCATGAAAAAAGGCCCCGGTCTTTCGGGGCGACAGGTAGGAAAAGCTGTTTTGGCCGAACTGCACAAACACAAATACGCGGGGCGTCAACTGCCCGCTGAGTACCAGCCGGAGGCGGCGGATACCAACGTCCAGGGTTTCGGGCGCGGATTCGCCGCTCACGGTGGTTCCCGGATTGCTGACGTTGTAGCGCCCCCACAGCTGTGCCACGAAATTTAATTTCACATACAACGAGCTGTCCGCCGCGAAGTAAGTGGTTAAGCCATCCTGTAGTTTCTCGGGGAAGGGAGCCTTATTGGTTTGGGCGGCAGAGGTTCTGGCACCTGCGGCTAATGCGGCCAGAATGACCATTCTTCTAGCCCACGGGGTCAAGGTTTTCTTCAGCAAAACGGCAAAGGATAAGAGAGTAAGGAATAATGGGCGCGGGGCCTCCGGGGAGTAAGCAGCAGCTTGCCACTTTAGGACGCTACAGTCCACCGGCCGGAATGGGGCAGGTCAGGACTTGGGAAAAGCAAGGGATGGTAAGGCAGCCGCGCTGCTTCCCGTGCTGAAAGCTCGGGCCTGATTCTGAGGATAGTTGGAAGCATAATTATTTTGTGGATGAGCATTGACCGCACGCAACGGAGCCCATTTCGTGTCTTCCAATTTTCTTCCAACTTGCCGGCGTAACCTTGCCTTTTTCCCCCGCGCCCCGGCCCGATGAAGCTCCTCATTGTCGAAGACGAACCCGAGATGGCGGCTAGCCTGGTAAGCTACCTGCGCCCGCAGTACGTGGGGTAGCACAAGAGTAGGAACAGAAAGTATCGGTAGGAAAAATTTGCGTGAGTGGCCGTCTCAAAATACGGCCGTTTTAACGCTACCAAAACGGTTTTTTAAGAAGTTACGGTTCCGACCAAGCTAATCTGCTGCTTTTGCTTATCTCACCTATCAACGCCTCGTTTCGACCTTAACCACTGACTTATTGAGACAAATAGGCTCGTTCTGCGGGCTTGGAAAGGCTTAGCGTTGTTTTCCGTTCCTACTATAGTGCGACCCCCCGACCCGACGCGATGATTGGCAAGGTGAAAATCGGTAAGAGCTTCGGCGGCATCTGCACCTATGTCTTTGGGGAGGAGAAGGGCGCCCAGGTGCTGGCCACCGAAGGCGTGCGCGATACCTCAGCGGCCCATATGGCAGCGGACTTCAACGCGCAGCGGGAGCTAAACCCCAATCTGGGCAAGGCCGTGATGCACGTCGCGCTGGCCTGGCTCGCCGAGGAGAAGGCGCAGCTGAGCAACGAGCGGATGGAGGAAATAGCCCGCGCCTACCTGAAGGCCATGAAAGTGGACCCGGAGGGGACGCAGTGGGCCCTGGTACGCCACCGCGATAAGGACCACCCGCACGCCCACCTGATTGTCAACCGGGTAGACAACGAGGGGGCCACGGTGAGCGACCAGCACAACTACCGCAACAGTCAGGAGGCGTGTCGCAAGCTGGAAAAGCAGTACGGCCTGGTCAGCGCCCAAGAAGTGAGCCAGGACAACCGCCGCGCCGGGCGGGAAGACCTGCTGGCGCGGGCGGCTGCCAAACTGTACGTGCAGGACGCGCTAAGCCGTCACTTGCCCCACGCCACGAGCCCCGAGGAGCTAACGGCGGCGATGCAGCGGGACGGTATTGGGGTGCAGGCCACGTACCAGAAGGAAAAATTGCAGGCCGTGGTGTTTGAGTACGAGGGTCACCACCTGAAAGGCAGCGAGTTGGGCCGGGCGTACAGCGGCAACAATCTGGCGAAGACCATTGAGGCGCAGCAGGACCAGGTGCAGCAGCAGCGGGCCGAGCTGGGCGCGGCCGGCCAGCAGTACGGCCAGCACCGGCTAGAACTGGACTTGGAAGCGTTCGGCCGCGAGTACGCCGCGCAGAAAGAGCAGGCCGAGAAAGCCGAGAAACAGGCTCAGGAGCGCACGCGACTAGCACAGACACCCAAGCCCCCAGCGCCCAGCGCCCAGCATTGAGCGCAGCGGCGGCTACGGAATCACGTAATTTCTTCCCTTTGGTTATGAATCTAACCCCTCCCCCGGCCCCCACCAATGGCGTAGCCGTGCTGATGGCCGATATTGAGCGCATTGCCCAGGAGCTACGCGCCTATAACAAACGGCCCGCGCCCGCCACCGAGGACCAGGTAAAGGCCCTGGTGCAGCTGGCCGAGCGGGACCGGCCGCTGACGTTGCACGTGAATAGCGAAGCCGTAGCCCAGCAGCTCGTGGGCAAGGTGGAGCAGCAGGCGAAGGCGTTTCAAGCGGGCTGTGATAAGCTCATTACGCTGGTAGACGACCGCACGGACTACCTCACGGAGCAGCTAACAGCCCGTTTGGCAGCGGTGCAGGCGGCTGAGGCCAAGTTAGCGGCTACGGTACAGCAGATACCCCGCTCGGTGCCCTTGAACGTATTTGAAAACTGGCGCTCGACGGTCGGCTTTACGCTTGGTCCAGTGGCCCTGATACTGTTAACGATGCTTTGCACCGGGCATTTTTCGCGGGTGCCCAAAGCCGATTTAGAGAAGGTACAAACTGAAAATGAGCAGCTTCGGCAGTACAACGCCCGTCTGAGCAAGGAAGGAACTTTCTACTTGGACCAGATTAAGCGTTACCAGGCGAAGTTTCCCAAAACGGCCGCCAGCTTTCCGAAGTACGTGGCTCCACCTATTCCAGCTCCAGCGGCTGAGTAGCCCTTTTTTACATATTGCAAACGACCGTTTACAGTACGTAAAAGGGATTTTGTCTTACTTAGACCATCGTTTGGCTGAACCGCTCGTCCTCGTGCGGACCTTTCTTGGTTGAGAATAAATTCACCATATGCCTTTCACCGCAAACAACGACCCCTTTACAAACGGCAATGCCTATTTCGAGAACTTAGCCTGGCACGCTAACGCCCTCATCCCCGCTCTGGGTGGCGAGTGCGACGAAGAAATGGGTCCCTATTACACCTTGGGGCAGGTGCGACGGTTTTTCTTTAACCCATCCCGCACACTTGAGGAACGAGTGCAGGTACTGGCCTTTATCAACCATTCCCTAGAAATAGGTAGGGAGAACACTGAGGAAGCTATAATCCTTGAACTGTTCACGGAAGTCTACGGCCTCAACGAGCCATTCACTTCCCTGTTCCGCGAACACTTGAGCCCACCAGCCTGGGCCTTGTTTCTGGCCCACCGAGAACTCGAACGCCAACGCGGGTTCTATAAAGTGGCAAACGAAGGAGAGAGCTACCCCTACGAAGAATGATATAGGTGCCTGATTCCCCAAAAAGTACAGATTTGACCACACCCCTAAGGGAGGCCCAGACCCGCACTTATTCCAAGAGTGGGTTTATAACTAGGATTATGTTAAGGGATTTTTCCGAGAATCGTTAAAGAAGCGAGCTATTCGCTGATGCAGGGAAAGTATCATTTTTGAGTCGCCCTACCCATACCCATCCTACTTGCACGGCAATGTAAGGGGCTTCGTGCTGCGTCTCGCTTGGCCAGTGGTGCTTCTTCTTCACCCAAGTGCTCTGCTCAGCAAAGTCATCAGGTAAGAGTAATTCTACCTCTGGATATTTAGTCCATTGCAAACCCTGCACGCCAGCAAGTGCTTGGTACTCCGGAGGTAGCTCTTGGCTTGAGGAAGCTTGAAAACCTGCTTCAGACTCAAAAAGCTGTTCGTAATGGTCTTTGCGCTCCCCAATGGCCGCTACCAACTGGGAATAGCCAAACCGCGGCTCAAAAAGCCAGACGGCTGCATAAAAGTCTGTATAAAGCGCTGCTAACTGATTCTGCCAGTGGTAGAAGTCGCTCACTAACCGAGCCAACCAGAGTTGCCGGAAAAGCTTGGGAGGTTTCTGATGGGTATGCCAGGGAGCTATGCCTAGCTTGTGGTACTCCACCTGAAAGGTTGCCAAGCGAGCGCTATCCAATACCGCTGGGGTTATCGCTCGTTGCTGATGGGCGCGGAAATGTCGCCGTAAGCCCCGGATAGGCTTTCTGTTCACAAGGAAAAAGGAATATCGAAGTAGGATTCAGTAAAGCTAATTCGGAAGTGTGTGTTAAGTTACTACCCGTAGGCGAGGCGTAAATTTGGCTATGGATTACCTGAGTTTGCGCGAGCGGCCCCGCCAGTTTCTGGCCCTAACCAGCTTGCGAGCGGCGGAGTTTGACGACTTGCTGACCGACTTTGCCCCGGCCTGGGAGCGCCACCACCGCTACCACACCCTGGAAGGAACCAAACGGGCGTTCCCCGCCCACCGCGAGCGGGCCAACGCCGTGCTGGCGGGCAGCGATATAAAGCTCTTTTTTCTGCTCACCTACCTCAAAAGCAACGCCTTGCAAGAGCACCAGGCCGCCAGCTTTGGCATTTCGCAAGCGCGCGTCAGCCACTTGGCTACCGCCCTGCTGGGCGTGCTCAACCAGGTGCTGGCCCGGCGCGGGCTGCTGCCCGTGCGCGACGGCGGCGAGTTGGCTCAGCGCCTGGCTAACCACCCGGAGCCGGTCTTTGCCTACGACGGGGTCGAGCGGGGCGTACCACGTAACACGGACCGGGAGGCCCAGGCCGAGGAGTACAGCGCCAAAAAAAAGCGCACCGCGTGAAAAACATGACCTTATGCGATTCCACGCAGTACGTGCATTTTCTCTCGGCTACGGAAAGCGGGCGAGCGCACGACAAAAAACTGGCCGACGAGTACGCGCTGCACCTACCGGCGGGCTGCGTGTTACGGCAGGATTTGGGCTTGCTGGGCCACGCCCCGACCGGGGTCGTGGTGGAGATGCCCCACAAGAAGCCGCCGAAGCGGGAGTTGACGTTTGCCCAAAAGCTGTATAACCAGTTGCTGAGTCCGTTGCGCGTCGTTATCGAACACGCGCACAGCGGTATCAAGCGCCTGCACATGGTGCAGGGCACTATCCGCTTGCGCGGCGAATGGGTGCGCGATACGGTCATGGTCGTGGCCTGTGGGCTGCACAACCTGCGCGTGCGCAGCCCGCACCGCGCCTATCGCGCACCTGTCCACGCGAAACTCGCTAACTACGCCGAATAAGCTTTACTAAAAAGAGCGTTTCTTTACCTCGTTCCAGCGAGCCTATGATTAACCCACGCACCGGTAACTTGCTTTTCGCGCCTTCGCAGTGCGTTCGTGCCGGCGATTCGGTGGAAGCGGTCCTCGCACTGGGCTTGGGCGAAGCAAACGACGTCAACGATGTGCACACCGGCTGGAGCTGGTTACGCGCCTCAAACGTGCGGGTGGGCAACGACTTCTTGGCGTTGGTGTTCGGGTTTTACCATAACCGTTTGCAAACGGTGCTGCTGGACGTTTTGCCCGCGCTCGTCGGGACAGCCTCGAACGAGGCTGCGTGGTCGGAACAGGCCGCTTTGCAACGGCTTCCGGCGTTGCAGCACTGGGTCCGCAGCGAAGTTGGCCGGGAAGGACAGTTCCCCTGGGGAAGCATCACGGCAGACTACGACTTTAAAAACGTCACCAGTAGCATCACCATTCGGTACGCATAGACGAAAACCCGCTCCACGTGGTGGTTCAAGAAAACGGTCATTCGGGTGTGTTGGCCAGTAGGCGCTGGACGCCCATCGGGTGAAACGCCTTCCCGCGCCGAGTAGTGTAACCGGACTGATTGAGCTGGTGAGCAATAGCCCGCAGGTTCGCTCCTGTGGCCCGCAGCAGCGTCGCTAGCTGGGCGGCCTGCCGATTGTTGACATTGGCCACCGCATTCGCTTGACGCGCCGCTAAGCCCTTAAGCTTGGCCTCCTCGGTGAGATTCGCCGGCGTGCCCAGCGTAAACCCTCGTGCCTTCTTGGCCGCCAGCGCATCCCGCGTCCGGCTAGAGATAGCCGAAGCCTCTTTCTGGGCGACAGCCGCCAGGATATGGAGGGTAAACTCATCGGCCGCCGGCAGGTCCACCGCCTGAAACCGCACCCGACTCTCCATCAGCGTTGCCAGAAACGCCACGCTCCGGGCCAGGCGGTCCAACTTGGCCACCAACAGCACCGCATCCTCGCGCTGGGCCAGGGCGATGGCCGCCAGCAGTTGAGGCCGCGCACTCTTACGCCCACTCTCGACCTCGATGTAATCGGCCACCCTGATAGCCTCCCCAGGCAAAAAGCGGAGCACGGCGGCTTGCTGGGCTTCGAGGCCTAAACCGGATTGCCCCTGTCGGGCGGTGCTGACCCGAAAATAGGCCACGTACTTGCTCATGGGGCAAAACTACCCCCTATTTTCAAGCTTGTCACATTTTCTAAACGTTTGTTTAAGAAACGTGACAAGGACACAAATAGGGCCGCTAGCGGGCCCTTGCCCGACCCTATCGGAAAGCCAGTAGCTGTTTAAACCACCGTTTGGCTGAACTCATCTTACCTTCCGGCCTCTCCATTCTGTTTTCGCCTTTCCCATGGACTTTATAGCGCCGCTGGTTCGCATTAGCACGGTCTTGGCCCAAGCGGGCCACCCGGCCAGTGCGCACGCGTTAGAAGATTGCCGCCTGGCCCTGGGTACGCTGGGAAAGGTCCTGCCGTCCTCCTGTGGTGTGTTGCTGGACCTGCGCAAGCAGCTACCCGACGCCGACGCCCTGGTGGAGAACGAGGCGGAAGCCGTGCTCGCGTATACCGTCCGCCTCCATTACCTCCCGCCCTCGGCGACCCAGCGGCTCGTCCGGTAGCGGCCGGTGCCGCAGGGCCACTCCCGCACGCCGGGCGCAGGGGGGCGATGAAAAATTAGCCAAGGAAACCAACTGCTCGTTTGTAGCAAGCACGTAAAACGGCATTAGTGCTCCAGGCTGCCGCGCAGCCTTACCGGGCTGGGTGCGCCACCCGGTAAGGCTGCGAAGCGGACGTTTCGTGCAAATAAAACAGGGCATCAAACGCGTTGGACAGGGGCGCTTACCACATAAACTGGTATTCCCCGCCGCGGGGCAGTTCCGTTGCGCCAATCTGCCGAAACTTCAGGTTCTTGGTCAGCCACTTGTCAGCCTTGGCCGCACTGCGCAGATGGAGGAAATAATTGGGCGGGGTTGCTCAGCTTCTATTTCAAGCCGATAGTGCCATTCGTTATGGATGGAATGCGTCAAGTTCATAGCGTAGGCCAAGTACTCAATTGCACAAAGCGGAGGTAGCCGCTGGCAGTTTTGTCGTAGCGCGTAGCCAAGTGGCGAAACTGCTTGAGTTGGCTCATGAGCTGCTCCGTTTATTTAAACTTTATTAATAATATATTTTCATCTTTGTGGTAGTCAGGACGGAGACTGCACAAGCCTGTCTTTGTCACAGGCAGCTTGTCCATGGGCTTCTTTGCTCTTTCATACCGTCAGTTGTTTCCCTATGAATACGCCATCGCCTCAAGTAGCCAGCGGCTTCGCCCCCGTGACCACCTCCGACCGGTTTGTGCTGCTCGATGCCTTGCGGGCCCTGGCCCTGGTGGGCGTGTGCTTTGCCAATCTGGAATGGTTCACCGGCTACCGCTTAGTGCCAATGGCCTCGGTCGAACACTGGCCGCTGGTCGATAAGGTGACGATGCAGCTCTCGCTGCTGTTCATCGACGGCAAGGCTTTTGGCTTGTTCTCGCTCTTGTTTGGGGTGGGCTTTGCTGTGCAGCTGCACCGGGCCGAAGCGCGGGGCACCGACGGGGCCCGCTTTTTTGCCCGCCGCCTGGGCATTCTGCTCCTGTTTGGGGCCGTGCACGCCCTGCTGCTGTGGTACGGCGACATCCTGCAGTCGTACGCGCTAGTGGGGTTTGCCCTGCTGCTCTTCCGCCATTATTCCGACCGGGCGCTGCTGCGCTGGGGCGTGGGGCTATCCTTGATGGGCTTTCTGGTGAACCTTGGGTGGCATCAGCTGGTGCCCGCGCTGCCCGCGGCCACCTACGAGGCCCATCTGGACCACGCCGTTCGCACCTTCGCGGGCCCCTCGTACGGCGCCACGCTGGCGGCCAACCTGGATATGATTTGGGAAGACCAAGTGCTAAGCTGGGGGCCGCCAGTGGCCGGGTGCTGGATACTGGCCCGGCTGCTGCTGGGGTACTGCTTCGGGCGCTGGGCCATGTGTACCGGCTTCTTTCAGAATCCGGCCGCTTACGCACGACCCTTGCGTCGGCTTTTTGGCTGGACGCTGGTGGTGGGGCTGGGTGGCGGGCTCCTGCTGCGGGCCGTGAGCGTGCTGCTGCTGGCCCACCGCCTCAGCCCTGACGGCTATCTTGTCTTGATACGCGAAGTGTTGCGCGACCCCGCGGACCTGGCCCTGTCGGTCGCGTACGCCGCGGGGTTTGGCTTGTTGGCCCTGCGCGCCCGCTGGGCAGCCGCCCTTGGGGTGCTGGCCCCGATGGGGCAAATGGCACTCACCAACTACCTGGTGCAAACCCTGGTGGGCCTGTGGCTGTGCTACGGCTACGGCTTGGGGCTGGGGCTGATTGGCCACATCGGGCCCTTTGCCAGCGTGGGCGTGTGTGCCGCCGAGGTGCTGGCCCAACTGGCGATTAGCCACTGGTGGATGCGGCGCTTCCGCTTTGGCCCGGCCGAGTGGTTGTGGCGCTCGCTCAGCTATGGGCACTGGCAACCCCTGCGCCGGCCCATACCCGCATTGGTAGCGTTTGGCTGATTTGCCCTAGCTCACGGCCAGCACTTGCACCACCTTGCCGTCGAACGCGGTTTCCTGCCCGGCCCGCCGTTCCTTAGGCGCTACTGCCTCCGGCGCAGCGGATGAGGGTGTTGTTGAGGTCGAAGCACATTAAGTGAAGTCGTCTAATCGAGACGCACAGAAGCAGGACGTCTATTTCCTGAGTCATGACCGCAAAAAAGAGCAAGACCACGAAGGCGTTCAAGTCTGAGGCTTTACCTGTTGCTCATATAGACGGTGGCTGTTTAAATCACCGTTTTCCTGAACGCAAGTTCTGCTAGGCTGACCAACCGGGTGGACACGGCCATCCGCGCCCGGGTGCTGGCCTATTTTTTTTCCTTATCTTGGCCCGCCGGAAGGACTCCCCTTTCTGCTTTTGCCGCCCCGCCAGATGCCCCTGCTCCCGTTCTACGCCCAGCTGTTGTTCCGGGCGGCCGCGCTGCTCGCGGCGGGGCTCGCCCTGGCCTGCCTCGCGGGCGTCGCGGTGCTGGGCGGGGCCCTGCCGGGCGTGGAACTGAACGAGCAGGTGGCCCGCGCGGCTACGGCGTTGCACCGCGACGCCTGCCGGCTGCTGGCTTCGGCCCGGACCCGCAACGCCCCGGAGTCCGGCGACGCCGGGTAAGCCCCGGGAGTGCCTCCCGCGAAAAGCCCCTGCACCGGCCGGGTCGTCGCGGCTTTTGGGTGGGTATTTATTTTCATAAACCCCCAAAACGAGGCACTGGGGCCCGTTTAGTGCCAGAAAAGAGCTTGTTGGCCTCCCCGTAGAGGCCGGAGCGAAGGTCGCATTAGCGCGACTAGTCGGCTGATATATTCCTCCTTTGAATGAACCGCTAAGCTATACAATCAGCCAGTTTCGTGGGGCTTGGTACCACCTTCTGTTGTGTCTGCTGAGTTTAAGAAACCGGTCTACCAATCAAAGTTTACGAAACTGCGTTAGGAGATGAGTTTCGTAAACTCCTCCGCATGAAGATTGGCTACGCCCGCGTCTCAACCCGCGACCAGAATTTAGCACTGCAACTCGACGCGCTGACCCAGGCCGGCTGCGAGCTCATCTATCAAGAAAGAGCCTCGGGGGCCTTGGCTGCCCGGGTCGAACTCGACAAGCTGTTGCTGTAGGTACGCCCGGGTGACACGGTTTACATCCACAAGCTCGACCGGTTGGGCCGCTCGCTCAAACACCTGCTTGACTTGGTGGCCGACTTGCAGCGCCGCGACATCGGCTTGATTTCCCTAACCGATGCCATCAACACCCACTCGGTCCAGGGGCGGCTCGTGCTCAACCTGTTCGCATCCCTGGCCGAATTTGAGCGCGAACTTATCCGCGAGCGCACCCTGGCCGGGCTGGCCGCGGCGCGTACCCGTGGACGCGTCGGCGGCCGCAAGCCGGGCTTGTCCGCAGAAGCGCAGCGCACGGCCCGCGCGGCCGAACTGCTCTACAACGCCCGCGCGCTGAGCGTTGACGACATGGCCCGCAGCTTGCGCATCTGCAAGGCCACCTTCTACAAGTACCTGCACCCACCGCGGCATGGCCTTGCACGTGCAGCCCCTGCCCAGTCCCCTGGCCGTGCCTATCCCCTGAAGGAAAGCGCACCGATGCGGAGAATAGGGGGTATATTCGCCGCATCGGTGCGGCGAATAGGGCCTTACATTCATCAACTGCCGAACTGACCGGCCTTTACTTGGGACCCGGCGGCCCTGGAAGCCGTGCTAGGCGCGGTGCGCCACCAACAGGGGCGGCTGCTAGGCCGGCTGGAAGCCTTGGGCGTGGACCTGAGGGCCGAAGCCACGCTGCGCACGTTTGTACGCTTCCCCGTTTAGTAAGCCAGTAGTTAAGCACTCATGCAAAAGTAATCGTGTAGTGATTACCGACGTTTGCCAGCACGTGTTCGAGGCGTTGTAGCAAGGTTTGCTCCGTGGCGTAATCCTGGGGGCGAACCCAATAGTGCTTGCAGCGGTGCCAGAGCAGTTCGATGTGGTTGAGTTCGGGGCTGTAGGCGGGCAAGAAAAAGAGTGTCAGGCCGGCCGCTGCCCACTTGGCTTCACAAGCGCGCACCACGTGCGCTTTGTGAATGGAGGCATTGTCGAGTACGAGCACGGTAGGGCCGCTTAGACTGTGGCAGAATGCGTTGACGGCCAGCACAAATAAGTCGGCCGTCAGGCTGCCTTCCCGCACGTAGGCCTCCAGGGGCTGGTGCGGGGCGTGGGCCTGCCAGAAGCCCAGGACCGAATGCCCCCCGCGCCCCCGTACGGCGGGCAGGCCCACCGGGGGCTGCCCACGCCGTTGCCAGGCATAGGGCACGGGGGCTTGGCGCGAGAAGCGGCACTCATCGACGTAGACCACGGCCACCGCGCCGCGGGCTTCGGCTTGGTGCAACGTGTGCAGGTGCTGCTGGGCGGCGGCAAACAAGACCGGGTCGCGTTGCGCTTTCAGACTCCTGCGGCAGCGCTTCCAGCGGTAGCCGGCGCGGCGCGCCAGCCGGCGCAGCGTGCTCAGGCTGAGCTTGAGGCCCCAGCCTCGGCGGATGTCAGGAAGCCACGCGCGCAATTGCTGGGTGGCCGTACCCAGCCAGGTCGCTACTTTTTTTTACTGCTGGTGGGAGTTTCGGCGGGCGGCCCGACCGCTGGCCCTCGGCCAGCCCGGCCAAGCCCAGCTCCTGCCAGCGGCGCAGCCAGATACCGACCGTATTATAGCCCACGGCAAACAAAGTGGCCAATTGCTGAACGGTCGCCCCGCGGTGGTGTCCCAAAATAACTTGGGCACGCCGCCGCATTCGCGGGTGCGGGCCCTGAGCAGCAGCGGCCTCCAGGGTGGTGATTTCAGGAGCTGCGAGCGGAAGTGAAGCGAGTAGCATACGCCAAAATTAGCGCCTTCGCCCCACACGATTACTTGTGCATGGGTGCTTAATAGAGGTTAAGCCGCTTGTTTAAATTCGAGGGGGGTCATAAAATTCAAGGCCTGGTGGGGCCGTTGGGTGTTGTAGTCGTGCATCCAGTCGGCCACGAGTTGGCGTACGTGGGCCAGCGAGCGAAACAAGTGGGCATCGAGCAGCTCCCGGCGAAAGGAGCCGTTGAAGCGCTCGATGTAGGCGTTTTGGGTCGGTTTGCCCGGCTGAATCCAGTGCAGGACAATGCCGTGCGCTTCGCACCACTCGGTCAGGCGGGCGCTGATGAATTCCGGTCCGTTATCGGTGCGCAGCTGCGCAGGCCGGTCATGGCACTCGACTAAGGAGAGCATCAAAAAGTGTGGGGCAACGGAGGCCTTCTAGCCTTTGACTTACCTGGGAGAGCCGTAGCTGTAGGCGCAGACCACACCCCCGTTAACGGCTCAAATCCACTGCCCCACACTTTTTGATGCTCTCCACCATCGCGCAGCGCCTGCACGAGTTTTAAGCCGCACGGGCAGCTTAGCTCGTGACATGTAGCTTGGTGCCCGTTTGCACAACGGTGTAAGCCTGCAGCGGCGCAGAGGCAGGCCCATTGAGCACGGTGCCGCTAGTACTGAATTTCGAGCCGTGATTGGGGCAGATAAAGCCATTGCTGCCGGGTTGAAACTGCACCGAAGTGCCTTGGTGCGTACACGTGGCGGCCAGCGCCACGTAGCCCCCGGCGGTAGTTTTGGCTACGATTACCTGGCCATTTGCGCTGTACACGTAGCCAAAGGCGGGGTCGTTGAGGCGAGCATTGGCGGGGTCGGCCAAATCAAGGGTGAAGTCGATATTGTTCGACCCGGGGCCGGGCGCGGGCGTGGCATTGTCGGTTTTGCTGGTGCAACTGCCTAAGCAGCCGCTCAGGACCATGGCGGCGCCAAAACCGAACAGGTGGGTGAATTCGTGACGTTTCATGCGGAATAAAGGAAGAAGCAAAAGGGGTTTGCCCAGCTGCCCGTACAAACCAGCTGTGGGATTGCTTAGTTGCGCGTAAGGGCCAAGGCGTATTTTTACAGCTCGCATGAAAGCCTATCTCCAAATCCTTTAGTACGTCCGGCCCAGGGCGCTATTCTTTGCGTAATACTGAGGTGGTCCGATTACGCTGGACAGTTTAGGGCATTGAGTTGAAGAAGCTGTTGGTGAGTGTGATAGGGCAGTTGATAGCCGATGATGGAGTGTAAACGCTCGTGATTGTAGTAGTCAAAATAAAGGGCCACGCTGGCCTGGGCGTTGGCCAGGTCGGCGAAAACGGGCCGCTCGCGTAGTTCGAGCACCTCCGTTTTAAGACGCGCCCATAAGCTTTCCGCCGGGGCATTGTCGTAGCAGTCGCCCCGGCGGCTCTGCGAGCGTAGGGCCTGGTAGTCGTGGCGCAACTGCCGGTAGGCGTTGCCGCAGTACTGCCCACCCCGGTCGGCGTGGACGCGCAAGCCGGGTGTGGGCGGTTGCGCCCAGAAAGCGCGCTGCAAGGCCCTGGTAATGAGATCCTCCGGCATCGAAGCCCCCACCTGCCAGCCCAGCACCTGCTTGCTGGCCATGTCCTGGTACGCGCACAGGTACACCCAGTCACCGTTGGCCAGCGGCAGGTACGTGGTATCGCTGACCCAGACCCGGTTGGCCTGGGTGGGCTTGGGCTGGTCGAGCAGCCGGTTCGGCGCGCAGCGCAGGCCGTGGGGCGAGTCGGTGGTGCGCGGAGTGTAGGCCTTGGGTTGCAGCGCGTGCAGGGCCCGTCGGCGCAGGGCCGTACGTAGCCGCTGGCGGCCCACCCGGTAGCCTTTCTGGCGCAGGGCCACCCGCAGCCGGCGGGTGCCGTAGCGGCGTTTGTGGACCCCAAACACCTTGACTAGTGCCGTCTCCCAAGCCGGCTCTGGCTTAGCGACTGCTTGCTGCTGAGCTTATTGCCAAGCATAGTAGCCGCTGGCAGGCACCTGCACTAATTGGCAGCGCAGGCGCACGGGGTACTGGCCCCGTTGCGCCTCGATAAAGCGGTAACGACTCCTTGGTCCAGTGTCTGCGAGAAGAGGGCGATGGCTTTTTTTAAAATGTCCAGCTCCTGGGCCTGCCGCCGATTGGCGGCCCGTAGCTGCCGCAATTCGGCCGCCGTGGCGGGGTCCAGCTCCGCCCCACGGGCGGCCGCCACCGGCGTAAGCGCTTGCTGCTGCCACTTATAGATGCGCTTGGGGTCGATGTTGAGGGCGCGCGCGGCGGCTTGAGTCGAGCGGCTTTCACCGGCCAGGCGCAGGGCTTCGGCCCGGAAGGCGGCATCATAACGCCGACGTTTGGTAGGTGGGGGACTGTCTTTCATGGAGTTGGAAAGTTAAGACCCTATTCTGTCCACATTTACCCGACCACCTTATGTCCATGCGATCCCGTCAATATGGAACACCTTGAAGACAATCGAGTGCTTTAAAAACATGCCTTTTTCTCCTTGACCGTTAGTTACCGGCCGCTAGGTGCTGTACGATGCACGCCTGCTGCTGTGCGGCTGTAGGTCAGCAAGGTGCACCTTTTGGAGCTGGTTAATTCATCAAACTATTCATTATCAACTAACTACCCGAATCTTTTCAACCTAGTTTAGCTCCGTGTTCGTTCTACCCGACCACCTCCGTCCAGATTTACCCGACCACCCTCGTCGGAACGAGAAACTTTTGCTAACATTACGTCATCTTATTCCCACCTTTTACCTCGCTTATGCACCCATCTCTTCGCAATGCCGGCCGACTAGCTGCCGCGGCGGCCCTCCTCCTACTTGCGGGTTGCGCCAAAGAAGCCGTCGTTCCCAGCGCAGGCCTTGCCCCGACCAGCGCTACCACCAGCGCCACGGTGACCAACGGCGTGATGATGCAGGGCTTTTACTGGGACGTGCCCCAGACGAGCAGCACGGGCCAGAGCTGGTGGCAGGTCCTCGGCAGCCAGGCCCCCGAGCTGAAAAACGCCGGCATTACGGCCCTGTGGCTGCCGCCCGCCTACAAAGGCAGCGGGGTCAATGACGTGGGCTACGGCGTGTACGACCGCTACGACCTGGGCGAGTTCAACCAGAAGGGTACGGTGGCCACGCACTACGGCACGCTGGCCCAGCTGCAAAGCTGCATCACTGCCCTGCACGGCCAGGGCGTGCAGGTGTACGAAGACATGGTAATGAACCACTTGACTTCGGCCGACGCGCAGGAGCAGTTCACCATCGGTGGCAACAGCTACAACGTGTACACCAGCTTTACCTACCCCGGCCGGGCCAACAAGTACAGCACCTACCAGTGGCACTACTACAGCTTCAACGGTACTCAGCAGGCGCCTAACAATGGTTGGTACCAGTGGAATGCCTGGGATTTTCAGCCCTACGCCAACGGCGATGCCTACGATAATCTGTTGGGCTCAGAAATCCGCTATGCTGATGCCAACCAGGTCAATGAAACTATCAGCTGGGGCAACTGGATGACCACCACCCTGAGCTTGGATGGTTACCGCCTCGACGCTACCAAGCACATGCTCACCTCGTTTGTGAATTCGTGGCTCGATAATGTGAAGGGCACCAGTGGCCGCTTTGCCGTGAGCGAGGCCTGGTTTCGCAACCTCACCGACCTCAACAACTACGCCTCCTCGACCGGCGGGCGCACCAGTCTCTTTGACGTACCGCTGCACTACACCTTTGCTAATATGAGCAATGGCAATGGGACATGGGACATGCGTGGGTTGCAATTTGCGGGCTTTACCGAGGCCAACGGGCCGCTATCCGTCTCCTTCGTCGATAACCACGACACCGACCAGACGGGCGGCGCGCTCTACTCGCCAGTGGCTAACCTCAAGATGCTGGCCTACGCCTACATCCTCACCCGCGAGAAGGGCTACCCCTGCGTGTTCTACAAAGACTATTACAACTACGGCCTCGGCAGCCAAATCAAAACCCTGATTGGCATCCGCCAGGCCCACGGCTTCGGCGCGGGCTATGAGTACACCAGCGCCGACGACGCCGACGTGTATGCTTACTCGCGCGCCGGCGATGCCAGCCACACTGGCTTGCTCGAATTACTGAACGACGGCAGCGCCGCCGCCAGCAAAGCCATCACGACGCCCTTCAAAAACGCTACCCTCACCGACCTCACCGGGAACACCACCGGTACCGTCACCACCGACGGCAATGGCCTGGGCACGTTTGCCGTCAACGCCCGCTCGTACGCCGTATGGGTACCCAAGTCGACTACGGCCACGACCACGGCCGTGACGTTTACCATCAATTACAGCAACACGGTGACGGGTCAAAACCTCTACATCGTGGGCAGCACCAGCCAACTCGGTTCCTGGAACACGGCTAATGCCATCAAGCTCAGCGGCGCGGCCTACCCCAACTGGACCGGCACCATCAACCTGACAGCTGGCGTAGCCGTGCTCTACAAGTACTTCCGCATGGATGGCGCGGGTAATATCCTCTGGGAAGGCGACCCCAACAACTCGCTCACGCCCAGCGGCAGCAGCCAAAGCGTAACCGATACCTGGCACTAATTTTAACTAAGGCCTCTTTCGGGCCTGCTGCTTACTATCCTGGGTATTAAAAAGGCCAGTAATAAGCCGCTGTTCGACGGCAACCCAAAGGGCACCAAGTCGCGTTAGGGGCTGCAGAACCGCTTGTCCTCGAACGCTGATAGAGCCCGCCAAAAGAATTACTGCCTCACTTGATGGATACCCCCCTGGGCGCTGTTCTTGACAAAAACCTTGGTTCTATGCTCCCCAAAGACCTCACCTGCGACCTGAAAAGCCGCCTGAATATGCTGGCCGGCCAGCTGCACGGCATCGTGAAAATGTTAGACGCCAATACTGCGCCGGAGCGGATTTTGGGGTAATTCAAGGCCGTGATCAATGGCTTGAGCAGCGCAGAGCACCTGCTGCTAGACGAGGTGTTCCGCAAGGGCCTGATACAACTCGTAGGCATGGTGGGGGCTTACCCGGCGACTGTCAGGACGCCGAACGCATCCAGCAGTTGCGCCAACAGTTTCCGAACCTGACCGAAAACGAGCTAACGCAGAAAATGCAGGAGTTGCGCGAGATTAGCGGGCGTCTAGAGCAGCACAACGCGATGGTGGCCAACTGTTCTGTCCCGTCCGGCCAAGTGTTGACAGAAATAAGGCAAGGGCCCCGCTCGGATTTTCCGGCGGGGCTTTTTCCTTACAGATGGACGTGATTAGGAGTTAAATAATTCAGGGTCAAGTGGGGCCGTTCCTCGTTGTAGGGGTCGTCTCAGAATTCAGAAAATATAGCACGTTAAGGAAAACGGGTGGAAAAGACCATCCTTAACCGTGTGTCACGGCTTGCTACGAGCGGCCAAAACAGTGCAGACTTCTCGTTTGCCTGCCGCTATCTCCTAAACTTTGATTGCTGAACCAGTTAGTTGTACATCTTTTTAGGCCTTACAGGTGCTCTCGGTAGGGTTCGGAGAGCCGAACCAGTTGTACAAATCCTCGTTTCAATATGCCTTCTCTGTGCTTAAGAGGTGGATTTTGGGCGCTTAACGTGCTCTATTTTCCGTTTTCTGAGAGGACCCCAATCAAACGGGCATTTTCAGGACCAGCTACTCGTTGCCTCCGGGTAGCTACTAGCACGACGAAATGAGGTATCCGAAACCCACAGCAGCAATCAAAATATCCGATAAGTGCTTCTGGTGACTTTCCGGTATGCTCATTCGGCGGAGTGGGCCGGTCATGTAACATCCGTACCGAACTTTTAACCAAGGCCAAGTATGCCAAGCGCATCTATCCACTTTGTTCGCAGTGGAAGGACCTGGGCGAAACTAAAAAGTACGACCTCCAGGACTTCAAGAGAATGCTCGGCCTAATCGATGGGAAAGGCAATGAAAAAATGAAGCAGCTTATCGACCTGCGTACCAACGTGCTTGATGTTGCTGTTAGGCAAATCAACGAGCACACCGAACTACGCATCAACTACAAGCTCGAAAAGGTGGGCCGGAGCTACAAAAACATCGTTTTTACGGTCAAGCCACAAGCCTTAGCAACGCCCATTCCCTTCGCCTGGTGGCCACCGTTCAGAACGTACCAGGTGTTCAGCAAACCCACTACGACAACGCCGCCCGCATCCTGGATGAACTGCGCATCACCGATGTAAAGCACCGGTAAACCATCCTGGCCAGCCCGGCACAAATCACCGAAGTCAACCGCTACAACCACGACCTGAAAACGAGCAAGGTCAAAGCACATAAGAATCCTGGAGGCCTGTTACTCGTGCGCCTGGGCCTAGTTGCGGCCAAGGCTTCTAAACCTGCCTAAGCCCCGTATATCACTCCCCTACTTGCTGAAAACGCGCTGCCAGAGGGTCTTTCGCGCGGGCTCGACTAATCGGGACGCAATGCCCTCAACCATCTGCGTCAGCTGCTCCACTTGCACCTGCAGGTCGCGGGGGCTGGCCGGTAACTGTGAGGCCTCTGCCTGACTGAGCTCACCCTGGACAAAGGCGCGCACCTCGTCATTGGAGTACTGCCCCATCGTTTTGTCGGCCCGCGTGGCGGCCTTCTCCAGCATGGCCCGCGTTTCGCGCTCCACCCCCCGCACGGACTAAGTGACCGCGGTGGTACTGGCCGGCTTGGGTGGGCCTCCTTCTGTACTGCCGGCCTTATCCTTCATAAAGGGTTCAGCGGCACTTGATTCAGGGCCTATCTTACCAGCACTGGTTTTAGTAAGATCGATTTCAGGCGCTGTCTTACTTTTTTCTGGTTTTGTAAGACTGGTTTCGGGCGTTGTCTTACCGATTGGCGTTTCTGTCAGACGGATTTGGGGGGGGCATAGCAAGGTGTCTTACGCAGTGTAAGACACATAGGTACGCTTAGATGAGCCGTCCGACCAACTGTCTTACCACTTGTCTTACCTATCGGGCGAAAGGCTAAGCCGTTAACTCTAAGACTTCTGCGGCCGGGATGCCTAATTTTTGGTACATGCGGCGCAGAAAGTCGCCGTTGGCCGCCCGCCGGCCGCGCAGCACCTCGCTCAGGCGCGACTCGCCCACCTCCAGCAGCTGCGCGAGCTGCTTCTGCTTGAGGCGGCGCTTGAACATTTCCACCTGCAGCCGGCCGGCCACGGTAGTCGGGGGCCCGGGGTTGTGGCCGTTCGCCTCCTCAAAGGCGTGGATGGCGTCGCGCAGCACCAGCAGGCGGGCGTGGTGGGTTTCTTCGTCGGTGGCCAGCGTCCGGAATTCCTTCACGGCGGCTTTGTGCTCGGCTTCGGTAGTCAGGTTCACGGTCTTGGAATTTAGAACAAAAGGGAAGGAATAGCGCCTCAGAGGTCTTGCAACTGTTTTTTGCTCAGCTTACTGTAATCGGCGTGGGTCATGATGCGCCGGATAGCGACGGTGCGCAGCGAAAACAACACCTGGGCCACCAGCCGGTAGTGGTTGCCCTTGATGTCGAACACGTAGCGGCCCTGGCCGATGTAGTCCGCCGTGGCAAAGTCGGCCAGCAGGTCGTTGTGGCTCGACCAGGTGCAGAGCTGCACTTGGGCAAACTACACCTTTAAAGCTTCCCGCGCCTGAGCGTTCTTGCGGCCGTAGCTCGTGATGGTCTTCTCCTCAATGACAATCATGGCCATGCGGTAAACATACGCAATCCGGAATTAAATTCCATATTGCGAAGAAAATACCCGTCTTGCTGCCGGCGGGGTCCAGCAGCGGAGCCTTATTACACCCCATCGGAAAGATGGTGGCTGTTTAAATCACCGTTTTCCTGAACGCAGGTTAATAACTCAAACATAGCAATCTGTCCAAAATAGACCACGGCACTTCGTTAACCAAAACGAGCGGACCAACTGGCCCGCTCGTTTTCGTTTTACCTACCTTTCCGGCTTTTGGCTGGGCTGGTGTTATCCCCGCTCATTTAAGCCGGGTGGTAAACCAGTCCACAATTTCCACTACGGAGGTGATGCGGTTAGTGGTTTTTTGCCAGCCATGCCCTTCGTCCGGAAACAGGGTGTACTTCACCGGAACGTTGTTCTTCTGGAGCGCCGCCACTACTTGTTCCGCTTCCACCACCGGCACATTGGTGTCGTTGGCGCCGTGCTCCACCAGCAAGGGGGTTTTGATAAGGTCGGCTTTGTGAATCGGCGACAACTCCCGCAGCATTGCCGCCTGCGTGGCGGGGTCGCCGTATTCCACCGTGGAAATAGCGGCCATCCAGGGTTCGGTGTGCTTAAAAAACGTTTCAAAGTTGACCACACCAAATAAGTCAGCCCCGGCGGCAAACATGTCGGGGTACTGCGTGACGCCCGCCATCACCATGTAGCCCCCGTAGGAGCCCCCCATGATGCCTAAGGCGCCGGGCTTGGCAATGCCGACCCGGATTAAATAGTCCGAAACGGCTTTGATGTCCTTGACCCCATTCACCCGCAGGGCGCCGTTGTCCAGGTTCAAAAACGTTTTGCCAAAGCCAGTGGAGCCGCGCACGTTAGGTAGGAAAAAGGCCACGCCCTCTTTAACGAGCGCCTGGGCCGTCGGATTCAGGCTGGGAATCGACTGGCCTTCGGGGCCGCCGTGGTAGCTGATGACCGTGGGGAACGGCCCCTTGCCGGTCGTTGGTTTATAAAGCCAGCCGCTGAGGGGCACCCCGTCAAAGGAGGGAAACGCCACCAGTTCCGGGGCCACCAGCGCCGCTAAGTTCACGCCCATGTGGGAGCTATCGGTGATTTTCTGGAATTGATTGCGGCCCACGGTGTACACCCAAATATTGGCCGGTTCCCGGGACCCCGAGCCGGTAAACACCACGGTTTGGTCGTTGGCGGAAAAGGCCACGTCCGCTACCAATTCGACCGGCAGTGACAGCTGCCGGGATTCCTTGTTGGTTTTCAAATCGTACAGGCTCAGCTTGCTGAGCCCCTTTTCGTTCCAGACCAGGACGGCCGTGGTGCCCGCGTGGTTTAGGCTGAAATCAGCTAATTCCGCGTCTTTCCGCTCCGCTAGCAGCTGCAGGCCGCCGGGGCTGCTTTTGCCAAAAGCTAGTAAGTCCCGGTCCTTGTTATAGCCCAGGTACACGTCCCCGGCAGGGGCTATTTGGCCGAAGAAGGTGCCGGGGCCCTCGTGCGGGGTGAGGAGTTTTTCCTCCTTGGTCGCCAGGTTATACAGGGATAAATTATTGCTGCCTCGGCTGGCCAGCCGGGTGACCAATACCTGCTGCTTGTCGCGCGAGAAGTCTGCGATGCCCCCGGTTCCGTTGTTCTTAACGGCCAAGGCAGCGGTGCCTTTGCTCACCTCGTAGATAAAAAAGTCCACCCCGGTGGGGTTTTGTTCATTGGAGCCAAAGCCGAGCAGGGCGCCGTCCTTGCTCCAGGGACCCAGAAAGTTGTTGGTCTTGCCCCCTTTGGTCAGTTGCTTGACCCCACTGCCATCGCCCTTCATCACGTAAAGTTGGGCATTCAGTCCGCCCCCCGGGGCGAGCTGAAACGCAATCAGGTCCTGGGTAGGCGACGGCACCATGGCCGTAACCGGGTCCGGGAACGTCGTTAGTTGCACCGGCTTTCCTCCCCCGGAGGCAACTTTCCAGATTTGGGGCGACCCGCTCCGGTTAGAGATAAATACCACTTCGTTCCCATTAGCTAGGTAATCGCCTCCGCGGCAATACCCCATGCTGGCCAGGGCGACGATTTCCTCCCGTAGTTTCGCTGGGTTGGTCTGCGCATAAGCGGGAACCGCGCCGCAGAGCAGCAGGAAGGCAAGGAGCAGGGGTTGCCAAGCGTTGGTTGTCATGTTGAAGGGTTGATTGAGGAGGAGGGCCGTGCACCCGCCATGCTGGTTGTTTACTCCTGCAAGTTAGACGTTTATCTACCCAGTAGAGCAGTCCGTCTGGCGAAAAGGAAACGATGCATAACCGGCCGCCCCGTGGGGGCTTTTATCGCGGTAGCAGGTCCTTGGAGCGCCGAACCCACTAGCCTTCTTGTCGTCCACGAAAACGCTCCTATTTTTAAACGGGCCGTGTCCACCGGTTCGGCGGACCAGCCGCGCTGGAAAAGATGCCCCAACGGGCCGTTGCCCGGCTGCAACCCGTGCTGGCGGGCGGGGTAACGCGGCCAGGCCTAGGCCCAGCGGACCCGAACCCCCAGCGGCCGGCAATAACCGGCGCCGGCTCTGCAGCGGCGCCCGCCCGCTGGACCGGCGCGCGGTTCAGCAAAGAGGAGCCCTGGACCCGCCGGCTGCGCCGCGGCCGCGATGGCGCACCCTGCCAGTGCCCGAACAGGCGACCTCGCCCTCGCGCCTTGCACCACTCGCTAGGGCTTCGCCCGGGTTGTTTTAGTGGGCCCGTTGACGGCGCGGCGCATGTAATCGATTACCAGGGCCGCCGTGGGGTAGGGCATGGTCGGCAGGATGTTCCAGGCCGTCAGGATGACCACCGTGTCGTACTGGGGCAACACGAGGGCAAACTGCCCGCCAAACCCGCTGCCCTGCCAGGCCACCTCCGTGCTCTTTTTCCCATAGGACTGGTGCCACCACTGGTAGCCGTACGCCACTCCGGGCGAAACGCGCACCAACGGGGCGACCGATTGGTGCACGTAATCGGCCTGGATCAACTGTTTTCCTTGCCAGTTGCCCGCTTGTAAATAGAGGTAGCAGATTTTCGCGAGGTCTTTTTGCGCGAGGTACAGTCCCCCTTGAGCATCCACCAGCCCAGACGGCGCGCGTTTCCAATAATACCGGCGGATTCCCAACGGTTGGAACAGGTGCTTGGCCCCGTATTCTTCCAAATCGTAGCCGGTGGCCACCCGAAAGAGGTGCGCCAGCGTTTGCGTGGCGCCGCCGTTGTAGTTGAATACTTTCCCGGGCTCTTCCGCCATGGGTTTATCCAGCACATACTTTACCCAGTCGTGGCTTGCTTCCATACGGCTGCCGTCGTTGGTGGGGTCGGCGTAGGGCACGGTGTCCTCGTTCCAGGCCAAGCCGGCCGTCATGGTGAGCAGGTGCCGGAGCGTCATCCGTCTTTTTCGGCCGTCGAGGTGTTTGACCGCGGTGGTGTCGAAAAACCGCAGCACCGGGGTGTCCAAATCTGGAAACTCGTGCCGGGCAATGGCCACCCCAATGATGGCGGACGTGACGGTTTTCGTCACCGACTGCAGGGTGTGCAGGTCCGTTGCGTGGTAGTAGGGATGCCACCACGGGTTGAAGTAGTTGTAGGGACCGCCGGGGTCGCTGCTGTTCAAGGCGCTTTTCTTGGCGACGTCTTTCCGGTAGATGGCGGCATAGTCGTGGCGGTACGCTTTCTCGTAGCCCACCTTGCCGTGCCGGATGACCAGCAGGCCGTCGATGTAGCCGTACTTGCCGCTGGCCAGGGCCCGGTCCAAAGCAGTCAGCGGTGCCTGGTTCAAGCCCAGGCTGGCGGGCGAGGAGACCTTCCACCGCGGGGTCGGCCAAGGGGTTTGGCCAAAAGCGGATAGAGAAATGGTGAGTGCGAATAGGACGGGTATAATTGCTTTCATGCCAGTAGGTAAGTGGTTGGTTCGGTCGCAAATCTCGTGGGCGACGAACACAGAGTAGGCTTCGCAGTAGACGAAGGAGGCTTAATATTTGTTTTACAAGATGTACCAAGAAATTGCTCCGTTCGTCAAACGGTGCGTTTACGCCGACCCACCGTTTTCCTAAACGGTCGGAGTAGAGCGTTTGGCTACCTTTGGGAACAAGCAGCGGCACTCTGGTTAGCGCTACTTGCCTTTGCGATGGAGCATAAGACGTGGATGCGGCGCGCTTACCCGCTGCGATATTCTCCAATGCCCTGCCTTTGAGAAAATCAGCGCGGCTAGCTTATTCGCCTATCATTACTCTGCCCGCAAGCTAAACACGGGGTTGCGGCGGGCGGCCCGCCAGGCCTGCACACTCACCGTGAGCCAGGCAATGAGCAGGGCCCCCGTTCCGGCCGCCGCGAAGTACCACCACTGCCACGCCACGCGGTAGGCAAAGCCCTCCAACCACCGCTGCAATAGCAGATAGCTCAGAGGCAGCGCCAATACGATGGCAACGACAACCAGCCTGGTCAGGCTGCTGGTCAATAGCCAGACAATGCCCAGCTCGCTAGCCCCCAAGGCCTTTCGAATGCCAATTTCCTTGCGCCGACGCTCGGCGGTGAAGGCCGCTAGGCCCAGTAATCCTAGGGCGGAAATGAGGATGGCCAGCCCGGCAAAGTAGCGGGCGAGCACCGCGACTCGCCGCTCGGCCATGTACTGGGCCTGGTAGTCGGCATCTAAAAACGTGTAGTCGAGCGTAAAGCCGGGGTTGTAGGCGGCGTACAGGTGCTGAAGCCGCGCAATCGTGCCCTGCTCCGCATTGGACTGGAGCTTCACCAGCACCGTGTTAATCTGGGGGTCGAGTTTGAGGAGCAGGGGTTTGATTTTTTCGTGCAGGGACTCGTAGTGGAAGTCGCGGACCACCCCCACGATGCGGGCGCCGTCGAGTCGTTGGCCCACGGGGTCCGGCATCCCCAGGCCGGCCACCAGGGTTTGGTTGACGAGGACGGCGGCGCTGTCGGCGCGGAACTGCGGCGCAAAGCTGCGGCCGGCTACTAAGTGCATGCCCATTGTTTCCACCAGGCCGTAGTTGACCAGCATCGTCGCTACGGGCAGGCGCTTCCCCTGCCAGCTCATCTCCGTGACGTAACGCCCCCCCAGGAAGCCGCCCAAGACGCTGGACGCCTGCATGACGCCAGGCAATTTCTTCACCTCGGCCAGAAAGGCCGCCTGCTGGCGCGCCGCCTTACCGCCCGTATCAAAGCGGAGCACGTGCGCCTTGTCGTAGCCCAGCGGCTGGCGCTGCACAAACGCCAGCTGCGCGTTGACCACTACCACGGCCACGATGAACAGCACCGAGAGCGTAAACTGCAGCACGACCAGGCCCTGCCGCGTCCACACGTCGCCGGCCCGGGTCGGCAGCTTGCCTTTGAGCACGGCCGCCGGCTGGAACCCCGACAGGTAAAACGCGGGGTAACTGCCCGCCAGTAGCCCCGTACCCAGCGCCAGGGCCAGGCCGGCCCCCACCAGCTGCGGCTCCCACCGCAAGGCCAGGGGTTTGCCCGTCAGCGCGCTGAACTGCGGGAGCACGAGCTGCACCAGCCCCACGGCCACGACCAGGGCCAGTAAGGCCATCACCACCGATTCGGTCAGGTACTGCCCCATCAGCGCGGCGCGGCTCGCGCCCAGGGCCTTGCGAATGCCCACTTCCTTGACCCGCCGCGAGGCCTTGGCGGTGAACAGGTTCATGAAATTGATGCTGGCAATCACCAGAATGAGGGCGGCAATCAGGGCGAACAGCCGCACGTAGGCAATGCGCCCCCCGGTGGCGACGCCGTTTTCGTAGGTGCCGTGCAGGTACCCCGCCGCGAATGGCCGCACGAACAGCGTGCGCCCCCGGGCCTGGGCCTGCGCGCTCTTGGTTTTCAGCAACCCCGCTAGCTTGGCTTGAAACTGCGCGGGGTCGGCCCCCTCCTTCAAGACCAGGTAGGTGTTGAAGGGGCCGTCGTCGTCCCACTTGATGGTTTCGCCCATCTGCATCCGGTCCTTGAACGAGGCAAAGGGCAGCACGAAGTCAAACTGCTCGGACGAGTTGCGGGGCACCCTGGCGAACACCCCGGCCACCAGGCTAGTCTGCTTGCTATCGGCGGCCAGTTGCCATGCCACGGTCTTGCCCAGGCTGTTCTGCGGCGACCCAAAGAGCTTCGTGGCCAAGGCTTCGGAGAGGACAATGGCATGCTTGTCCCGCAGCACCGTGGCGGGGGTGCCCACCAGCAGGGGGTAGGAAAATAGCTGGAAGAAGGCCGGGTCTGCGTATTTGGCGACGGCATTCAGGTGCTGGCCGCCCGCCACCAGCGAGAACACGGGGAAAAACGGGACCGGCGTGGTGGTGGCCACGAATTCAATCTCCGGCATTTCCCGCCGCAGGGCCTCGGCCAGCAGCGGTATGGTGCCGGTTTGGGTCTCGATGCCGGCGGCCGTGCGGTGGTTTTCCAGCACTTGGTAGAGCCGGCCGTCCAGGGCGTGGTAGCGGTCGAAGCTGCGCTCGTCGCTTATCCAGAGGTAGATGAGCAGCGCGCAGGCCAAACCAGTCGAGAGGCCAATCAGGTTGATAAAGAACGTGCTTTTGAACCGCTTGAAGTTGCGGTAAATGAGCAGCAGTGGGTAGGGAAGCATGGCCGAAAGGTGAGGAATCGGTTAAAATTGGCTGCGGCTGTTTTCCAGCACCACCTGTCCGTCGAGCAGCCGGATGACGCGCCGGGCGTACCGGGCGTCGTGCTCGGAGTGCGTGACCATGAGCACGGTGGTGCCCGCCTCGTTCAGTTCGGTCAGCAGGCCCAGCACGTCGTGGCCGCTGGCCGAATCGAGGTTGCCGGTGGGCTCGTCGGCCAGCAGCAGCGGCGGGGCGTTCACCACGGCGCGGGCCACGGCCACGCGCTGCTGCTGCCCGCCCGAGAGCTGCAGGGGAAAATGGTTGCGCCGGTGCAGCAGCTGCATTTTCTCCAACACCCGTTCCACCCGTTGCCGCCGCTCGGGGGCCCCCACGCCGAGGTAGCGCAAGGGCAGCTCCACGTTTTCAAACACCGTCAGCTCGTCAATCAGGTTGAAGCTCTGAAACACGAAGCCCAGGCTGCGCTTGCGCAGCTCGGCCCGCTGCCGCTCGGAGTAGCGGCTGGTCTCGGTGCCCAGCAGTTGCAGGCTGCCGCCGTCGGGCTCGTCGAGCAGGCCCAGCAGGTTGAGCAGCGTCGACTTGCCGCAGCCCGAGGGGCCCATGATGGCCACGAACTCCCCCTGCTCCACCGTTAGCGAGACGTGGTTCAGCGCCTTGGTTTGCACCTCCTCGGTGCGGTACACCTTTTCCAGGTTTTCGGTCTTGATTATGGACATTAGTCTTTTAAGGGCAAGTAATTAGCAAAACACCTATGGCTGGCGGTCGTCCAGCACCAGCTCCTGTTGGTCGGCATAGCCTTCGTAGCTGGACGTTACCACTTGATCACCAGGCCGCAGGCCCGCCAGCACTTCATAATAATCGGGATTCTGCCGTCCTAGCCGGATGGCTACCCGTTGGGCCCGGCTGCCGTCGGCCCCCAGCTTGAACGCCCAGTTGCCCACCGTTTGCTGGTAAAAGCCGCCTTTGGGCAGCAGCACCGCCGGGGCCTTCGCGCTCAGCGCCAGCCGGATGGGTAAGGTCTGGCCCCGCCGCAGGCTTGGTGGCGGGGTACCGGTAAAGGCCAGGTCGATTTGCAGGCCTTTGGCTACTTGGGCGAAGATTTTGGTCACGCGCAAGGCATACGCTTGGCCGTCCACCACCACTTCGCCCACCTGACCGGCTCCGATGCGGGCAATGTAAAACTCGTCCACCACGGCGTGTAGTTTCACGCCCGCCAGCGCGTCAATCTGCCCCAGGCGCTGGCCCCGGGTTTTGGCCTCGCCCACTTCCGCCGCCAGCGAGCTGAGCCGCCCGCCGACCGGGGCCCGAAGCAGCAGGTCGTCCATCTTGCGCCGCATCAGGGCCAAGTTGCTGGTCATGCGCCGCACCGATTCCTGCATGGTGCCCAGTTGCTGCAGCATGGCCACCGAATCCTGGCGCAGGGTCTGCTGCGTGAGTTGTCGCCGGCGCAGCTGGTAGCGGTAGGCGTTCTGGCTTTGCAGGTAGTCCTGCCGCGCAATCACCTTTTGGTCGTACAGCACCTGGTTGGTGTCAAATACCCGCCGGGCCTCGGCCAGTTGGAAGTCGATGTCCGCCAGCTGATTCTGGCGCAGGATGCGGTTTTGCAGCAGCTGGTTGCGGGTGTTGCGCAAGTTGTTCATCAGGTCGTACACGGCCGTTTCGCGGTTCACCATTTCCAGTTGCAGGTCGGGGTTGGCCAGCCGCAGCAGGGGCTGGCCCGCCGTCAAGGTCGTACCTTCTTCCACCAGCACCTGCTGCACCGTGCCGGCCTCTGCCGCATCCAGGTACACGGTGCGTAGCGGCTGCACTACCCCGTCGATGGCCGTGAATTCCTGAAAAGTACCCCGCGTGACGGGACTAATGGTTAGCCGGCTGGCCGCGACGTGCAACCGCTGGCCCGGCTGGGGCCAGTAGACGTAGGCCGCGCCCGTGCCCGCCAGCACCAGCGCCCCCAGCCACCACCAGCGGGTGACAAACGACCACTTTTTCTTCGGTATCAGGACATCCATTCAGTTTGGCGCAGGGGATAGCAGTAAAAAGCTATTGACCGGAGGTGCCAAGAACGGTGCCTCTATCACAAACCCTTGCTAATCAGCAGCCTAATTTTAAGTCCTTGTTGCCAGCTTTAGCCAAGCGACCGGTTCTGATACAGTTGACCGTTCGGTTCTGATACAGTTCAAATCGGTTGACGGGCAGAAGACAGCCTGACAGGTTGAAATTCAGTATTTTCCGAGGGCTGCACGGTTTATGTGGCCTGGGTTGGGACGAGTACCTGCCAACCTCTACTTTTACGTTCTGGTGGTCCGCTCAGAAAACGGGAAATATAGCGCGTTAAAGGCTGAGAAGAGGGGGTGGAGCTAATTGCCCGTTTCAAAACCCCCGAGTTGGAGGTTTTGCCCTATTTGTTTAATAACACCCATCAATGAGAAAATGAAATGACCCTTTTCGTAAACTTGCCACTCATGCGACAATTCATCTGCTTACTGGCCTTGTGTGTACTGGTATCGACTGGTTCCCGCGCCATGTCTCCTCCGCCTGCGCCGCGAACGACGATTGTCAACGATGAGTTTATCTCGGGGCTACTGGAAACCGTCTCCTACGAGAAGTTAAGCCGCACGCCGTACCCGAAAACCAGCACGCCCTTGAAGGGTGGAAAAGTGATTCGTTTCACCCATGGGGCGAACACCTTTTCTTACTACAAAGGCCCTTACAGCGTTTTCATGACCTCCTTTGACGTCACCCAACCGGACCCGGTATTGACCCCATTCTTGTCGTTGGGCGCGCCTAAAAGCGCGGTGTTGAAGAAGCTAGGGCAGACGAAGAGTTTGGATATACTCTTAGTGCGAGATTTAGAAGGAGGAGCGCTGGCTACGCTCACTTTTCAACAAGGGGCACTAACCAAGATATCTTTTGCGGCCACCTACATTGATTGACTTCTAACGCTCCTTTCCGTGAACACCTGCCAGATGCTCAGCACCAAGTGCCAATAGGCACTTGGTAGGACTGGAATAGTTTAGGAAACTCGTCCACGAATGGGTGTTATTAAACAAATAGGGCAAAACCTCCAACTCGGGGGTTTTGAAACGGGCAATTAGCTCCACCCCCTCTTCTCAGCCTTTAACGCGCTATATTTCCCGTTTTCTGAGCGGACCCCGTTTTATTCATACTTTTTTCATGATTCCTAAGCACGCCCGCATCCTGGTAATGGACGACGAGCCCGACGTGCTGTTCGCCCTCAAGCTGCTGCTCAAACCGGAGGTGCGGGAAGTCGTGACGGAGAAAAACCCGGAACTGCTACTTTCCCTGCTCCGCCAGCAGCCCTTTGATGCCGTGCTGCTCGACATGAATTACCGCAGCGGCCAGGCGACGGGCAATGAGGGCTTCTACTGGCTGGGCCGCATCCGGGAGCACGACCCCACCACGGCGGTTATCCTGCTGACGGCCTACGGCGACGTGCGCACGGCGGTGCGCGCCCTCAAGGCCGGCGCTACCGATTTTCTGCTCAAGCCCTGGCACAACGACCAGCTGCTGCAAACGCTAGCCGCTGCTCTCCAACCTAAAACCGGCAGCAAGAGTGGGGGTAGCCCCAAAAAACAGGCCGGGCCGGCCGTTACTACGCTACTGGGAGAGTCAGCCGCCATGCAGGACGTGCGGGCCATCATCGAAAAGGTCGCCCCGACTGAAGCCAACGTGCTGTTACTTGGCGAAAACGGCACCGGCAAAGAATTGGTCGCCAAATCCCTGCACGAGCAGTCGCGCCGAGCTGCCCAGTCCTTCGTGGCCGCCGACGTGGCCGCGCTCAGCGAAGGGTTGTTTGAAAGCGAGTTGTTCGGGCATACAAAGGGCGCGTTCACGGATGCCCAGGTCAGCCGCGTGGGCCGATTCGAGGCTGCCACCGGAGGAACCTTGTTTCTGGACGAGATTGGCAACATTGGCCTGCCGCAGCAGGCCAAGCTGCTCACGGCCCTGCAAAACCGCCAGGTGGTACCCGTTGGGAGCAACGTGCCCGTACCGGTGGATATCCGGCTGTTGTCGGCCACCAACGCCCCGTTGCACGCCCTGGTAGCCCGCGGCACCTTTCGCCAGGACTTGATGTACCGCCTTAATACGGTCGAAATCACGCTGCCGCCCCTGCGCGAACGGGCTGACGACGTGCACCTGTTAGCCCAGCACTTCGCGCAGGTGTACGCTGCCCGCAACCGGCAACCCATGCCGGAATTCAGTGCCGCTGCGCTGCGCAAGCTCCGGGAGCACCCCTGGCCCGGCAACGTGCGGGAGCTGCAACACGCCGTGGAGCGGGCCGTTATCTTAGGGACCGGCCCCGTGCTGCTTCCGGCCGATTTCTCGTTTCGGAACCCCGAATCAGCGGCTGCTTCCGCGGCGGCTGCGACCGCGGCGGAGCATCCGCTGCCGTTGCTGGCAGTGGAAAAAAACACCATCCAGCAGGCCATTGAGCGCCACCAGGGCAACCTCACCAAAGCGGCCAAAGAGCTGGGCCTTACCCGCACCGCCCTCTACCGTCGGCTCGACAAGCATGATATTTAATAGCCTGGACGTGCGCCTGCTGGGGCGGTTGGTACTGCTGGTGGCCGCGCTGGCTGGGGGCGGGTACGTCACGCTGCATCACGCCTACGGGCTAGCCTTTGGGGCCCTGGTGCTGTTGCTAATCCTGGTCTTGGACCTAGCCCGCTACCTGACGCGCGGCCAACAGGCCCTGTCCGACTTTACCCTGGCCCTGAAGTACCGGGATTTTTCGCGGCAGTACCCGGCGCAGTCCGTCCCGGCATCGCTCCGGCCCTTGCACGCGGCCTTCAACCAGGTCAACGCCACGTTTCGGGAGTTGCGGGCCGAGCAGGAAGGACAGTTTCAATACCTGCAAACCATCCTGGCGCTGCTCGATACCGGCATCGTGTCCTACGACGCGGCGGGCACCGTGGCCTGGGTGAACGAGGCGTTTAAACAAACGCTGCACCTGCCTTACCTGAAAAATATTAAGGCGCTGCAATCCCGGCAACCAGTCCTGTACGAGGCCATATGCCGGGCCCTACCCGGCCAGCCCGTAGTGGTGAAGCTGACGGTGGGTCCCCAAACGGTGCAGCTGCTCGTGTCCGCCACCCAGTTTAAGCTACGCGGCGAAGCCTTCACCCTCCTGGCCTTCAAAAACGTGAGCCAGGCCCTGGCGGATACCGAAACGGCTGCCTGGCAGCAACTGCTACGGGTCATGACGCACGAAATTATGAACTCGGTCGCCCCCATTACTTCGCTGGCCGATTCGTTGGGCCGCCACGTGCAGCGCGCCCGGCAGCAGGAAGCCTCCGCCGAATTGCTCGACGATTTGGTTACCGGCATTCGCATCATCCAGCAGCGCAGCGAAGGGCTGTTGCGCTTCGCCCAGGTGTACCGGGACTTTAGCACCCTGGCCTCGCCGCAGCGCACCACCCTTTATGTGCAGGAATTGCTCCAGGCCATCTGGCAGCTCCTGGCGGAACAACTGGCTGCGCAAGGCATCGAGGTCACCCTCAGCGTCCGGCCCGCGCACCTCAGCCTGCACGCCGACGGCCACTTACTAGAGCAAGTGCTCATCAATCTGGTGCTCAATGCGGCGCAGGCAGTCACCCAAACCCCTAACCCGCGCATTAGCCTGCGGGCCTGGCCCGATGAACAGGAACGGGTGGTTATTGAGGTGAAAGACAACGGGAGCGGTATTCCCGCCGACGTGCTGGACAGCATCTTTATTCCTTTTTTCACCACCCGTCCCAACGGCTCCGGGATTGGGCTAAGTTTGGCCAAGCAAATCATGCAGCTGCACCAGGGCAGCATTCAGGTTCATTCCGTAGAGGGGACCGGCAGTGCGTTTCAGCTGTGGTTTCCCCCTCAGTTACCTTCTAGGGGTATGGGCATACCCTCCTTTCCGTGAACTATTCACTCAGAATGCGATGCAGTTCCAAGTTCTGGTAGTAGTGATGGCCGGAGATGACCTTCTTGGCCAGAATGCCCATGTCCACCAACTGATTGAGGTACTTGCGCGCCGTGTTCTCGACGTACAAGCGCTCGTCCGTGAGGTGCTTTACTTTGGTAAAGGGCTGGGTGAATAGGCTGTTGACCAGCTGTTCGGGGCGCTCCATCTGGGTCTCGGTCACCACGGCCTGCAAAATGGCGTCCTTGGCCGCCACCAGGTCGTTGATTTTATCATAGGTCAGGGTGGCCGTGGTTTCGACGGCCCGCAGCATGTACAGCAGCCAGGATTTCCAGTCGCCTCGCTGCGACACGCCCGCCAGCAAGGCGTAGTAGTCGGCCTTGTGGTCCATGATGTAGCGGCTCAAAAACAGGATGGGGTAGTCCAGCAGCCCTTTGTGAGTGAGGTAGTGGATGTTGAACACCCGGCCCGTGCGGCCATTGCCGTCGCGAAACGGGTGAATGGCTTCGAATTGAAAATGGCCAATGGCCATCTTCAGCACCGGGTCCAGGGGGAAGCGTGCGTCGTCGTTCAGGAACGCGAGCAGGTTTTCCAGCTTAGCCTCCAAGATGCCCTTGCCCCGCGGGGGCGTGTAGGCCGCCTTCCCCGCGTTGGGGCCGGAGCCGCCCTGCTTGATGTAAATCAGCGCGCTGGGCGGGCGGATGCCGTCGGTGGCCTGCGTGATTTGCCGGTATATCTGCGGGAAATAGCCGGCGTCAATGGCCGGACGGTCCCGCAGGTACTCGTGCCCGTGCCACAGGGCCTCGCGGTAGCGCAGCACTTCCTTGGGCGCGCCTTCCGTCGTCGCCGTGGCCTGCTCGCTGTACGCTTTGTAAAGCTCGTCGTCGGTGGTAAAGATGTTTTCGATGGCACTGGACGCCTTGGCCTCTTGCAAGCTGATGCTGTTAATCAACAGCCCTTGGTTGGGAATCACCGCGCTCCGGCCCTGCAACCGCCCCAGTGCAGCCCGGGCCTTGACCAATTGGCCTAGGATTTCCACGGTTTCCACCACTTCCGCCACCAGGGGCAATTCCGGCAGGCCATTCCAGGGCTGGTTCCGGTCCGGGTTTATTGCATAACTCATCGGGATGGGGCAAGGGCGGCGGCCTGGGTGAAGTACAAACATACCGATTCCCAAGCAAACATTAACAGAGCCGTTATTTTGATGCCTACTTGATTTTAGACACCATGGCTGCTACCCGCTTCTTGCATAAACATTAAAAACAGCTCTTATCTGAAGTTTGCATGATTCTAGACCGCACAAAACACCGTTTGGCTGAACACGCATTGCCATGGCATACGCTAAAGAAGGCTGGTCCGACTTCTGGAAGTCAAGGTCCGCTTCTTCTAATTCATGCTCCAAACGATTCCGTCCTTGGGTCGTAATGAGCCGGGCCTTCGACTGTTTTAGCGCCCGTTTTGGGTCAAGCAGTAGGTGGCGATGCCCAATAGCAATCAAGCGTGTGTTGATGATTCCTTCGCCTTGTCAATGGCCAGGATCGTTTGCAAAAGCACATTCGCTCCGTTGGCCAGGGCCTCCGGTTTGGTGAATTCTTTGTACGAATGGCTGATGCCCCCCACACTGGGAACGAAAATCATAGCCACCGGAGCAATCCAGGCAATTTCTTGGGAATCATGGCCCGCACCACTTTGCATTAATTTCGTGCTAAGACCCAAGGCTTTGGCGGAGGCCTGGACGGCTTGCTGCAGTGCCTTGTTCGTGAGGGCCGGTTGTGATTCGTTTGCTTGCCGAGCAAACCGGATGGTGGTTTTGCTTTCCAGGGCGATGGCTGCGGCCCGTTTTTCTATCTCCCGAAAGAGCGTTTCAATTTTACCGGCGGATAAATCCCGAATCTCCAACCCCAGGACCACTTTGCCGGGAATGACATTGTACGCCCCGGGGGTTAGGTCCATTTTGCCAATGGTGCCCACCTGGTTTCCTGGTACCGAGCCGATAACCTCATTGACCGCGATGATTAGTCTGGCGGACGCCAGCAAGGCGTCTTGCCGCAGGTTCATGGGGGTGGTGCCCGCGTGGTTGGCAAAACCTTCCACGGTAACTTCCCAGTGCACAATGCCCACAATGCCTTCCACCACGCCGACCTGCACATTTTCCCGCGCCAAAATGCCCCCTTGTTCGATGTGTAATTCCAACCAAGCGCGCAGGTCCCCTTTTTTTCGGACGCACGACGAAATGTTGTCCGGATTGCCTCCGATCGCCTTGATTCCTTCCGCCATGGTCAACCCGCTTTGGCTTTTTTGGTGCAACCCCGCGGCGGTCAACCGGCCCGCCATGGCCATGCTGCCAATGGTGCCGCCTTCTTCGTTGGCAAAAATGATGACTTCCAGCGGGTGCTCGGTGAGCGTTTTGTGTTCGTTCAGCACCTCAATGACTTCCAAGGCACCGATGGAACCCAACGGGCCGTCGTAGTTGCCCCCGTCGGGAACCATGTCCAGGTGCGAACCGAAGGCAATGGGTTTGAGCGAGGGGTTTTTTCCTTTTCGTTTGCCGATGATGTTGCCCGCGGCGTCAATCGCTGGGTCAAGCCCCGCCTTTTTCATCAGCGCCATGAACCACGCCCGGCCTTCCAGGTCGCCTTGGGTAAACGCAACCCGGTAGCCGTGGCCCTGGTCGTTCCGGCCGAATTTGGACAGTTCAACAAGGCGGGTGAGGAGGCGCTGTTGGTTTACGGTAAGCGTGTTGCCTGAACCAACAGGTTTACTGTAGGAAGCCAGTAGACCCAATGCACTGACGCCCATTGCCGTTAAAGACGTATTTTTAAGGAAGGTTCTTCTTTTCATTGTTTTGGGTTAACGCCGGATTGACGCAAGTCTTACTTTAGCATGGTCTTCCTTTAGCATGGGTTGTCCCCACGGCTTGCGGACACGGAACAGGAAGTGCGGCAGGTGGACTGTTTTGCCACGGCCGGCTCGGCACCGCAGCCGGTTGAAAAAGCGTGAAGCGGCGGTTAATCACAAAACGCCCAAGTGAAATGCGACGGCCTATTGCCACCGCAACCCAGCACCATGGGTCAAGGCCGCCTCTTTTCCGGCACCGGGGTGCAGCAAGGGTGCAGCATAGCCCTTTCCCCGGGGTGTTCTCGGGCCAAATGCTTGGGGATTGGTCGCAGCGAGTTTGATGCGGATACGGATACGACACAAAGCAATGCGCTAACTTAAGTCATGCCCTCCATTCCTTAAAGTCAACTCGTTTGCGGTCCCACCCTTTCGCTGAACGCCGATTAGCCCCGCTCGGGCACCGACTCGAGGCGGGGCGAGATGAACAGCACCGCGCCAAAAAGCCCGGCCCCGAGCGCGTACCCGGCCACCCACGCCCACCCCCCGGCCCCGGTCGGGGTCCGGATGGCATAACGGAAGAGCGCGAGGGCGCCCGCGACAAAGTGCAGCAGGTTGCCCACGGCCAAGGGGCGGGCGTAGATGCCCCCCATGCGCACGCCTTTGGCCATCCAATTCAGCAAGGCGAAGCCCAGGTACAGGGCCCCGAGCAATTGGACCGCGACCGGGGCCAGGCCCCGGGCTGGGTAGCCCGCGTACGCCAACACCTCCTGTGGAGCAAATTGAAGGACCAGGCCAACCGCGGCCATGAGCCCGGCGCTGGCACCGAGCAAGAGTTTGGTGTTCATCGGACAGGGGAAAGCGGCAAAGCTACTCCCCCCACCGGTCGGCCCACGATTTCGGAGCTCCTTCCCAAACGCTCCTTTCCGTGAACAGGCCTCGTTTACCTTCCGTCCTTTTCATAGACGTCTCATTTACTAAGTGCTTGTTCAAAATTAACTAATGGATTGGTTGTTACTTTGAAGATGCAAAAACGCTACATTTCCTTGGACGCTGCGGAACGGACTACGCTGGAAGCTGGCCGTCACCATCACCCGCAGCACCAGTTCCGCGCCCGTTGCCAAGGCTTGTTGTGGAGCGCGGACGGGCAGTCGGTCCCCGCGCTGGCGGCCCTGCTGAACGTGAGCCAGGGCACGGTGTACGGCTGGTTTAACCGCTGGGAACAGGGCGGCTTAGCGGGCTTGGCCAACGCCAAAGGGCAAGGTCGGCCGGCTATCCTGCAGCCCGCCGACCAGCAGCGCGTGGAAGCCGCTGTGCGCGCCAACCGCCAGCAACTCAAAGACGTGACCGCCGTGCTGCGTCAGGAACTGCGCAAAGATTTCTCGGCCCTGACGCTGAAGCGTTTTTTAAAAAGTGTGGGGGCAAATGGCGGCGCTTCCGCCACGGGCTGAAACCGGCCCAGGACCCGGACGACTACGCCTTCAAAGCCCACCAGTTGCGCCAGGTGCAAGAGTTGGAGCAAGCAGGCGCGCTTGACCTGTTCTACGGCGATGAATCCGGCTTTTGCCTGACCTCGGCCATCCCGTACGGCTGGCAATTTCCCGGCGAACACGTTGCCACCCAGCCCCGCCATAGCCAGCGCTTCAACGTGTTGGGCTTGTTCAACGCCACCACCAACGAGTTGCACACCGCCGCCCGTGAGGGAAGCGTGGATGCGGCCTTTGTCATTGACACGCTCGACGCCTGGGTCGCGACCCGCACCCGGCCCACGGTACTGGTCCTCGACAATGCCCGCCTGCACCACACCGCCGCGTTTCAAGCGCGGCTGCAGGACTGGGAGGACCGCGACGTGCACATTTTCTACCTGCCCACCTACAGCCCTCACCTCAACAAAATCGAGACCCTCTGGCGCAAAGTCAAATACGAGTGGCTGCGGCCCGAAGCCTACGCCGATTTCAAAACCCTCAAAACCGCTGTGTGGCACATTCTCGACCGCGTTGGCCGCCAATTCACCATCCAATTTGCAACCTGACATTGCCGAAATAAATTTGAACAAGCACTTAATTGACAGGTTTGCGAAATCTTTGTTTCGTTTATTTCGTTTAGCTTTGTGAACGCTAATCGAACTGTTATGGAAGCTATTCTCGAGAGACCATCCCTACGGGACCAAAAAGTGGCGGGTGCCTCGCTCGCGCATTTTGCCCAAGCCATCAAGAAAAAGCGGTCGGAAGCAGTCACCATTCGGCTGCAGGAAAGTGAGGTAGCCATTGCCATCCCCCGCAAGGCGTTGGAATTGCTGGAGTTTATCCTCTCCAGCATGGCCCAGGGCAAGGCCTTGTCGTTGATTCCCTCTGATTCGGAACTCAGCACCCAGCAAGCGGCCGACATGCTCAACGTCTCCCGCCCCCACCTGGTCAAGCTCGTGGAACAAGGTGCCCTGCCGTTTAAAAAAGTGGGGAGCCACCGCCGGATTCAACTGGCCGACTTGCTCGCCTACGAAGCCCGCCAAGCGGCCCACCAGGCCCAGCACCTGCATTTCCTGGCCCAACAAGCCCAGGAGCTTAACCTGGGCTACGAATGATTCATTCGGCCCGGTTCGTTGCCGTCTTGGACGCCTGTGTGCTCTATCCCGCGCCGATCCGGGACTTATTGCTGCACTTGGCCGCGGCGCACCTCTACACGCCGAAGTGGACGTCGACCATACACGCCGAATGGATTCGGAATCTGCTGCTCAACCGACCCGACCTGCGCGCCGACCAACTGGAGAAGACCAAGGCCGCCATGTGCGCGGCCTTTCCCGACGCGGAAGTGGTGCACTTTGAGCCCCTCATCGAAGGCCTCACGTTGCCCGACGCGGACGACCGGCATTTGCTGGCCGCCGCCATTCGGTGCCAGGCCGACGTGATTGTCACCGCTAACTTGAAGGATTTCCCGGCCGCGGCTCTCCGCCCATACGACGTAGAAGCCCAGCACCCAGATGCCTTCGTGGCTAATCTGATCGATCTGAACCCCAAAAAAGCGGTGGAAGCCTTTCTGCTGCTGGTCGCCCGACTGAAAAACCCGCCCCGCACCGCCCACCAGATTCTGGACAACCTCCGAAAGGTGGAAATGAGGTCCACAGCTGACAAGCTGAGTAATCTGCTGTAGTGGCTACTATTGGGACCCTTTCGCTGAACAGCTAAAGGCTACCGAATTACAAGGGCGCTTGGTCAGCTGGGTAACATTGCCTCGCGCGGCCGACCTTTGCCGCCATGCGCCACACGTACTTTGCCGGGGTAGTGGTTGTGCTGCTTGTCGGCTGCCAAGTCACCCGCCCCGCCGCTCTTTCCGACTACCACGCCATCCGCCAGGAACTGCACCGGATTTACCAACGAGACCAGCAGATTCGCACTTCCATCATGGCCGTGGGTATGGACTCGCCGGCGGCCGCGCCCTTGTTTCAGCAAATGCACGTCACGGATTCCGTGAATCAAGTGTACGTGCGCCAGCTGCTGGCCACCACGGGCTGGCCCGCCCGCAGCCAGGTGGGCGACACGGCCGCGCGCACGGTGTACTTGGTTGTGCAACACGCGGGCCGCGCGACGATTGCACAGCACCTGCCGGCCCTGCGTCGCTTGGTTCGGCAGGGGGAGGCCCAAGCCACGGACGCGGCAACGATGGAGGACCGCTTGCGCATGTTTTCGGGCAAAAAGCAACGCTACGGAACCCAAGCCGCCAACTGGGTGCGCAAGGACGGCACGCAAGTGGTGTGGCCTGTGCAGCACCCGGCGCGGGTCAACCGCGACCGTCAGCGAGTCGGCTTCCCGACCACGGTGGAACAAAACGCAGCCGAATTAGGCGCACAGTACGACCCTGAAGAGCGGTTGCCTTCCCCGCGCGTCGTGATGCCCTAAACAAGGTTAACGCTCCTTTCCCTAAACGACCAGCAGCAGCCCGACATCTGGTGGCCAAGTGCCTGCTACGGGGCGGTACGAGTTTAAGAAACCCGTCTACGATTCAAAGTTCACGAAACGCGCCAAGAGCATGAGTTTCGTAAACGCCTAAATTGGCCCCCGGTCCCCCGGCAAAGTACCACGCCGGCAGCGCTTGATTCAGGAGTGCCAAAACCGTCCTTATTCCGGGACTTTGCTTATAACAGACATTATGTGAAGGAATAATTCTAAGACTCGCGCTAAATAGTCTGCGTAACATTATTACAGGTAAAGTGATATTGCATCAATCTATTCTACCTTGTGTTAGGATAATGATATTTCTTTGGTTTCTTGCCGAGGCGCCCATTGCTGAACAAGCCTTATGTTTGGCACCGCGACGTTTGCTTCTCGCGCCAGTGGGCTATGAAATTACTCCGTGAAATACCTGCTTAACTCTTTTGCCATTGGTGGCTTCGTGCTACTTGGCGCTACGGCTGCCCGGGCACAGATTCGGTTTAGCGGCGGTCCGCTGGCCGGGCTCACCGTCGCCACGGCGCACTTCACCCGCCCGTCCAGTGCGTCGGGCACCAGTTCTGACCTTTACCGCATGGGCTTCGCGGCGGGCTTGACCGGTGCCGTGGAGAGTGGCCACTTCGCCCTGGTGCCGAGCGCGCTCTATTGCCAAGAGGGCTTCCACACCCACCAAGAGGACTCCGGGAGCTTCAGTTCCGAGAACAACGTGCGGCTCGACTACCTGAAGTTTCCCCTAAACCTCACGTATTGCTTGCGGGCCACGGGGCAGGGGCCCCGCGTGTTCGCGGGGGGCTACGTAAGTTTTCTGCAAGGGGGTCGGCAATCGCTTGCCGTGCAGGTCGGGGCGAATTCTTCCGGCGGCGCCGAGCGCCCGGTGGTGGCCGGTGACACCTTTGTGGGCGGGAGCGGCAACTATTACGCCCATTCCACGGACGCTGGCTTACAAGGGGGGCTGGGCTACCTCGCCGGTGGGGTGCTCGTGCAAGCCAGCTACAGCGTGGGACGGCGCAACATAGCGGCCGACCAATACCCCGCCGGCGGGGCAGCGGCGAACGGTACCCTGTACAACCGGTCGTTTCAAGTGGCGGTGGCTTATCTGTTTGGGACCGTCTCGGAGAACGGAAAACCAGCACACTAGAAAATGCTTCGTGGCCCAGCGGCCGCGTCCTGAAAACGGCCGGCGAGCCAGCACGAAGTACTGGTTTAGCACCGAGCCGGCCGTGTCGTCCAAAGTTTGATTAATGGCCGGACAGGGGAACCTGAATCGGCGCTGAAAGGTGCGCCATACTGAGGCTCCCTCTGATGAGTAAAGGCTAGCATAGGGGGTGCCTCAGTAGCTCAGGAAGTAGGTTCTGAATCATTATTAGGAAACCGGTACTTTCTGACCCAACAGGTGCGTTCGAAAAACCCCCTCACAAAACGGCCTTGAAAACTACGTTTTCAGGGCCGTTGGTGTAGGTAGGGAAGTCGTTCGAGAAACAGTAGTTTTACGAATGGATTCTCAACAATTATACACTGCCGAACGTGTGGTGCGCGGTATATATAAATTTCACCCAGACGCCATCTACCCTAAGAGGCTATCCGAATAGGAAAAAGTCAGTTGTATTTTAGGGGTATGGCTACGGTTCAAGAATTTCGTATTTCGGACACGCTTTGGGAGCGCTTGTCCGCTCATTTGCCCGTGCATGTGCCCAAAGCACATCCCTTGGGCCGTCACCGGCAGCGGGTGCCGAACCGGCAGGTGCTGGACGGGATTTTCTTTGTGCTGCGCACGGGGTGTCAGTGGAAGGCGCTGAGTGCGACCGGCATCTGTTCGGGTTCGACGGCCCACAGCCGGTTCCAAGAGTGGGTGCAGGCTGGGGTTTTTGCCCGGCTCTGGGACGTAGCCCTACAGGACTACGAGGACTTGATTGGCCTCGATTTTGAGTGGAATTCCCTCGACGGCTCGCTGCACAAAGCGCCGTTGGGCGGAAAAAAAAACCGGGGCCAACCCCACGGATCGGGGCCAACCCCACGGATCGGGGCAAAGGCGGGGTCAAGCGCAGCCTGCTGACCGAGGCGCGGGGCATCCCCGTGGGCCTGGTGCTCGACGGAGCCAACCGGCACGACATGAAGTTGACGGAACCCACGTTGACGAGCCTACCCCCGGCGGCTGAAGCCGCCCGCGATGCCCACCGCGCCGGCGGCGGCGAGCAACACCTGTGCCTGGATGCCGGCTACGACTATAACCAGGTCCGGGAAATCGTCGCGGCCCACGGCTACACGGCCCACATCCGCCCGCGCGGGGAAGAGGTCCAAGCCAAAAAAGCCGGCCAGAAAGCCCGCCGTTGGGTCGTGGAGCGGACCCACTCCTGGCTCAACCGCTTCCGCCACCTGCTCATCCGCTGGGCCAAAAAGCCCGAAAACTACCTGGCCATGCTCCATTTTGCTTGTGCCCGAATTACCTGGTATAACTGTCTTTTTGGGTGACCCCGTTCCCCTATTCGGATAGCCTCTAAGAGTGGGAAACGGATTGTAGACTGTGAAGACAAGCTCAAAGAGCACTGTCACAGTTTCGCCGTGATTGCCGTTGATGGAGATTATTGTATAGGAGTCATGCTAACGACCTCAGCAGGCTACGGCAATATTGAAATGGACCCTAAGCATTTTAAACTAGGCTATTCGTTTGGTTTTCATGAAAAGAAGGGGTCATACTTCGTCAACCAGCCATTGCAAAAAGTATATGAGCTAGCAGAGCTTGTTGGCATGTTGAGTGCCAACGGGTTTAAGAAGGTGTCCGATAGTATTGAAGGTCCGCCAATAACATGGCGTGAACACGTACAAAACACCTGCAAAGACCGATGACAGCTGTCCTTTATGCTCGCGTCAGCACCAAAGACAAAGGCCAAACTAACGACAATCAGTTACGTGAGCTGCGAGTCTTTGCCGAACGGCTAGGCTATACTGTCCACCAGGAGTATTGCGATCAGGAAAGTGGGGGTAGCGCCGAACGGCTCCAGTTTCAGCAGCTCTTCGCTGACGCCCACCAGCGGCGCTTCGATACGGTGCTGTTCTAGAGTTTGGGCCGCTTTAGCTGCGAGGGCGCGCTGCCTACCTTGCAGTACCTAAACCAATTGCAAGGCTGGGGGGGTGGGATACAAATCGCTTACGGAGCAATACCTCGATTCGGTTGGGCTTTTTCAAGAGGCCATTGTTTCCCTGCTCGCCACGTTGGCTAAGCAGGAGCGCGTGCGCCTGAGTGAGCCCACCAAGGCAGGAATGGCTCGGCGCTGGGCGGAAGGGTTGCCGATGGGGCCGCCGGTCAAAAGCGCGGCGGTCATCGAACAGATCCGCGCGTTGAAAGTGAGCGGCCTTTCCAACTACGCCATCAGCAAGGCGCTCGCCATCTCCGCCAGCACCGTGGCCAAGTACCTGACCGCCTGAGCTACACCGCCAGCACTTGCAGGCGGGCCCCAATCAGGGCCAGCGTTTGGCCGACGGCGGCGGCGGGCGGGAGTATCCCGTACACGAGTTTGCGAAAGCCGTCTTGGTACGTCGGAATCAGGCGCGCCCACGTGCGGCCACCGTCCGCAAACAGCGGCGCCTGCGCGAGGGGGCGCGTCGCCCAGTCGCCCTGGAATTCCTGGTTCCGGGCATCGTCCGCCTGGACCTCCTCCAACAGGTGCGCAAAGGCGGGGCTGGCGAAGAAAGCGGCGACCGGGGGCTGCTGGAGAATTTGGTGGACATCATAGGCGTGCCGAATCTTTGCCGCTAACTCCTGCAAGGGGTCCGGCGCAGCGCTGGCGCGGACCAGCGCCAGGATTTTCTCGGTCAGCGTCCGTTCCAACGCGAGGGTTAGTACTTCGAAGGGAGCCAAGCCAAACTCGGCCACCGCTTCAGGTTGGCCCTGCTGCGCCAGGAACTGGCCCAGGTAGGATTGAATGGGACGCCAGTGGCTCGGGTACGGGCGGGCAAAGGCATTGATTTCCAACAGGACGGCCCCCGTGCGCAGTTGAGAATCCCAGGCGGGACCCTTTTCCAGTAGGGTGGGGAACGGATGGGCCGTTTTGCGAAAGTGACTGCCCCGGCTGGTGCCGGGGGCCGTGGGGTCGGTTTCTAGCCCCTGGGTTAGGTGCCGGGCCGCCGCGTCCATGAGTTTCTTTACCTGATTGTTGCTCCAGCCTTCCGTGCCGGCAATGGCGAGGTCCACGTCCTCGGAAAAGCGCTCTAAAAGTCCATAGGCTTTGCTTAGGGCCGTACCGCCCTTAAAGACCACTTGCTCGCGGTAGGGCGAATCGGCTAGCGCCCGCAACACGTACGTGACCCAGTAATCTTTCTCGATTAAGACGTCGGCCATGCCTAAGTGTTGGGCCGTGGCCGCCAGCAAGGCGCGAAAGTCAGCGGGATGCTGGTGCAGGGTCATTGAATGTGCCAAGCGGCGCGGTTAGGAAGGATTTTGGCGCTAATTCCGAGGCGATAAGTGGTGAGCGGATTTAGCGTCCGGCGAAGCGCCCCGGCGTCTTTTTTACCGGGGAGGTTTTCCAGTAGCGCCCCCAATAAAGCGCGGGCTCGGGGGGGCGCTTGCTGGCAGGCAAGTTCGGTGAGTCGACGACGGGCCGGGGGGGTTAGCTGCCGGAGTTCTTTCGCTACGCGCGTGACCACGCGGTCGGGGGAAGTATCGGGAATCCGCCGTACATCTCGTAACACTTCCAGCCATTGCAGCAGCGGTACATCACTAACTTGCTCCAGGGCCGGCCGCACAACGGTACGCAGGCGGCGGGGCAGGTTTCGCCGCCGCCGCGTGGACGCCAGGGTGACCACTGCTGGCACCTGGGTCGTGAGGCCCAGCCGGTTATAGACACTCACCCCAGTTGCATAGGGTATGAGCTGCCCCGTAGCAGCGCCCACCGCCGCGAATACGGCCTGGTCACTCGGCGCAACGGTACCAAAGCGGCTGATGTGCGGGCGATAGTACTGGCCTTTGGCAAAGCGTATGATTTCGCCCGCCTTGCGAAGACGACTTAAGGCCGCCGCCACGGCGGCAAACTGGGCAGGCTCCTGCACGAAGTCTGCATAGCTGACCAAGGCGCCCAGGGGAACCTGGTCCAGTTGCGCTTTTACCCGCTGCATGATGGAATCCTTTGCCACGCGTGCGCATCGTTGATTTGAGTACGAAGCTACAAGGTATAGTGTGTTCTGTCAAGTTTTTGCCGGCAAAAACTTGACAGAACACATCCATTAACTGCTGGGCGGGGCAATCTTGTATGTAGTCGTACTGGCGCAGGTTGGGGGCTGGGAAAGGACACCCAAAATATTTTAGATACGAATGTAGGAATCTTAAAGAATCTGCTGCTACTTGCATTAGCAAAAATAATGAACTTCTCTAATCATTCTCCCAGTTTATTTAGCTTTTCACCTTGCGCCTGCACCTCTACCTGGCCACCCAGCAAGCCGTTCCCTTCGACTACCTGCCCGCCCTTAAAAGTGCTTTCCACCGTTGGGTGGGCCACAACGAGGCGTTGCATGAAGGCTTTTCGCTTTACTCTTATTCGTGGCTGCACGGCGGGCGCGCCGGGCGCGGGGGCATCCGCTTCGCAGAAGGAGCCAGTTGGTTTATCTCTGCCCCTGATGAGGCGCTAATCCACGAACTGGTAAGCGGCGTAGTGCGGGTCCCGGCCTTGGACCTAGGCTTGGCCGTGCGCGACGTGCGCATGCAACGTGCCCCCGCGTTTGCCGCGGGCGAGCAGCCCTTCCGCGTGGCCGGCCCGGTGTTTATCAAGCACGAAGGAGAGAAAGGCAAGCCCGCTGACCACCTACTGCCTGGCCACCCGCTCGCCGATGAACTGCTCACCGCCACCCTGCGCCACAAGCTGCGCCAGGCCGGCCTGGACGATGCTGGAGCCGCCGTGCGCTTCGACCCGGCTCACATCGCCACGGCCAAGAGTAAGCTCTTCCAGTACAAGCAGGTGCAGTGCCGCGGCAGCATCTGCCCGGTGCTGGTGAGCGGCAGCGCCGAGCAAATTGCGTTTGCCTGGGAGGTGGGTGTGGGCCACTCCACGGGCATTGGGTGCGGGGCGCTGGTGTGAGTATTCAAGTTAAAATAATGACCTATTATCTGGTAACCTACACCGGCCCTTTCGGCTATCTCAAGCCCTGGACGGCGGTGCGCGACGGCGAGACGTACTCGCAACAGTTCCTCACGCCTTCCGTCATCGAAGGGATGCGGCAGAAGCTGGGCGTTTCGGCCATTCTGCGGCATAAAATCACTTATACTGGGCTGAGTATGCAGCAGGAGCAAACGCACCCGCGCGGCTGGATACACGAGAAGAAAAGGCAGCAAATGACGCGGCCACGGGCCATTTTGGTGCGGGGCGTGTTACTGGCTCCCGAGTTGCATCTAGCCTTCGCATCTGCTGCCGAGGCTGAGGTAGCGGCCAGTCAACACCTATGCCTGTGCCGTAATGAGGATATTGTTTTGCCCGTAGCCCAACTGACGATAAGCGAGGCGGAGTTTGACACGTTGCTGGGCTTTGAACTGCGGCCCACGGAGGCTACAGAGCCGGGTACGTTTTTGGTGGGTTTCAACCGCTTCAAGGCAGGCGCGCCCATGCACGGCAGGCTGGAAATTGTGGGTAATCCTATTCGCCCGGTGGGCTTATTGGCATGAGCACTTCACCAGTATTACTGGCTAAAAGCGCCAGCCACGGCGGCGAGTTGAGCTTGCTGGCGCACACGCAACACGTAGTAGCTGCGGCAGAGGCCATAGCTCATGCTACGGGCTTTGAGCTACGCTTGGCGCGGCTGGGTGCGGCGCTGCACGACTTGGGTAAGGCGCACCCAGCCTTTCAGCGCAAGCTGGGGCTAAAGCCGAGCCAGGCAGACCCGAATCCGATTACGCACCGCCACGAATTATCGTCGCTGGGCTTTTTGCCACTAGTGCCGCGGGCCGATTGGCCCGCCGTGATTGACATGGTAGTGGCCCACCACAAACCCATGCAGCAGAAAGACGACCTGCTGGGCAAGGGTATTCTGGACCTGGACGACCGCAGCCGCACCTGGCAGGCCGACCACCTGGCCGGCTGGGAAAAGTGGTCGCCGGGCGCACTAGCCGTGCTGGCGGCTTTAGAGTTGGGCATTGTGGTGCGGCCCGTAAGCCAGGTCGAAGCCGCGGAAGCCCTGCAAGTAGCCGTAGCGCACTGCGCCGCTAAGCGTAAAAACTGGTCGCCGTGGCGCGGCCTGCTGCAAGCGGCCGACCACTTTGCCTCGGCCCTGCAACACGAGGCAGCCGGCCAACTGCCTACTTTGTTTGCGAAGCCTGATTTGAGTTATTTCAACCGGTCGGCCCCGCTTTACCCCCTGTCGCTGCGGGTGGCCGGCCAGCCCCAGGCGCACACTTTGGTAGTGGCCCCCACGGGCGCGGGTAAAACCGATTATCTGCTGCGGCGCTGCCGGGGGCGGGTCTTCTATACGCTTCCCTTTCAAGCCAGCATCAACTCGATGTACCGGCGCATACTGGCGGCCTACTCTACCCTACTATTTTAGTTGCTTTATAATGAGTTAGTTGATTGATAATCCATCGGAACACAGCATTCATGTTGGCGGTAAATACCGGGTCGGTGCTGCGGCCGGGCCGCGTGTACTGGCGCAGGGCGTTGAGGCCGTGGCGGCCAAAACTGGCGCGTTTGTAGCCGTTGTTCTTCTGGGGGATGGGTTGCACTTTTTCGTGCAGGCGGGTGCCCACGCTCACGCAAAGCGCGTAGGCCAAACTCACCAGGCCCACGAGTTTTTTGAGTTTGTCCCGGCAACGCAGGTGCGTGGCCCGCAAGGCAAAGCCTCGCCCTTTCAGGTTCTGGAAACAAGCCTCAATCGTCCAGCGCTTGCGATAGAACTGGCCCAAAAAAGCCGGGTTGGCCGTGCCGAAGAGGAAGAGGTACTCGCCCCCGGCCAAGGCCGTGACCTGCGCCCCGCCCCAAACCCCGTCGACTTGGCACACGGGCAACTGGCGGCACTGGCCTGGCCGCAGGCCCCAGTCGGCCACGGCGTGACGACGGCCTTGGGGGTCGGTGAGCAGGTGGTGCTTGGGCAGACGCATGACGAATAATATGCCCTTGTCTTTGAGGTATTTGAACCAGGCATGGCCCACAAACTCGCGGTCGCCCACCACCAGCCCCACGCGGTCGGGGCCCAGCACCCGCAGGCAAAAATCCAGCAGCGCCGTGCGGTCGGCGGTGCCGGAGTTGCCGCTGCGGTTGTCGAGCAACTCCCAGCACAAGGGCCAGTGGCAATCGCCCCGGCCCACCGTCACGAGCAGGATGTTGACCTGGCAGCGGCCGAAGTCCCACTCCGTGCGGTCGATGCACAGGCGCAGCTTGCCCGTGCCCGGCAAGAGGCCGACGAGCAACACGGCCAAGGCGACGTAATCCAGGTCGGCTTCGCGGAAAAAGTCTTGGATGCGCGTCTCGTTCGAGGCCAGTTTCACGCCGTCGTTGAGGTGCTGCGCCACCTCGCAGAATTGCACATTTCGGCTTTTAAAGAGGCCGAGCACGAAGCGGGCCACGAACTTTTTGCGGGCCAGGTTCCGCACCAGCGGGACCGAATGTAAAAGGGTCGTAATTTTGACCACGAGGCGTTGCTTCACGGGAAGGAGCGCATTTGGTAGTTGAGGAACTCCAAAGGTCGGGCCTTCCCGTTTTTATGCCCGATTTTTAGTAGGGTAGAGTACTGGCGGCCAACACCGGCGGCCACGTGCGGCTGCAACACGCTACTTCGCAGCTAGTGTTCTGACAGTTTAATTTCATCAGTTATTTTGGTTAATTCAGCGTATCTGTTTTTCAACTTATCGCGGGCCTTTTCGGTGGTGAAGGACCAATTGACTTTGGTGGCGGCGGCGTTGCGCTTGGCTTGCCAGGCCAATGCCTCTTGTTCGAGTCGTTGCTGGGTGGCGATACGCTGGTCCAGGCACTGGCGGGAGAGGGCGGCAAATTCGATTTCCGCCATGTTGAGCCAGGAGCCGTGCTTGGGCGTGTAGTGGAATTCGAGGGTGTGGCGCAGGTAGCGGGCCGTCTCGAGGGGTAGGTGTTCGTAAAAGGCCCCGTAGGTGTGGGTGCTGTAATTGTCTTGCACGAGCTGGATTTTGGCCGCCTCGGGGTAGTGGGTTTGCACGAGCCAGTCCATAAAACGGGCGTAATCGCCCTTGTTTTTGGTCGTCGTCACCTGCAAGTGGCGCTGACCTGTGTCGATGTTATAAGCCAGCAGCACGTTGCAGACGCCTTTTCGCACGTACTCCTGGTGTTCTTTTTGGGTCGCGTTGGGCTTGGGCGGCAGCGGCGTAAGCACGTGGTCGAGCAGTTGGCAGGGCCGCTCGTCGAAACACAGGCGCACCACGCCCGCTGCGGCCGGGGCGCTGTAGACGTCGAGCACGTCCTCCAGATTGGCCAGGTATTCGCCCGTGATGGTGCCAATGCACCACATTTCTTTTAGCCAGGGCTTGAGGTGGCTTTTTTTAACACCTGGCGAATCGTTTCCTTGGAAACGGCCGGTCCGTAGTCGAGGCAGACGAGGGTTTCGTTGAGCAGCGAGAGCGTCCAACGGGCCGCGCCGGTCGGCAATTCACTGCACGCCAGACTGGTGATACGCGCTTCCAGGGCGGGCGTCACCTTCGGCGGTTGCCCGCTGCGCGGGCGCTCTTCCAGCGCCTGGGCCAGCCCCCCGGCCAGGTAGCGGCGCTTGAGGCGGTAGTACTGGGTGGTGGAAATGCCCCCTTCGGCCTGCACGGCGGCGGCTCCTTTGCCGCTGCTCATGGCCAGCAGGGCCCGGGCGCGCGCGATTTTGCGGCTCTTGTGGGTGCCTTTTTTGACAATCGCCTGCAATTTGGCGGCATCGGCAGGCGGTAGATTGACGGGTTTGGCGAGGCGGGGCATCAGCGAAAAACGGATGGTGTCCACTCGTTACTGTTACAAACGGAATTAAGTTGTCAGACCACTAGTAGAGGCGCGGGGCGTGGTGGAGAAGCAGTTGCAATCGTTGGTGGGGGCTTCTGTAAAAATATTAACCCCTCATCAACTGGCAGCCGTGGTATTTGGGACGCCCGGCTATGAAGCCGTGATACTGGACGTGCGCGGGGCCGATATCATTCTGGACGAAGTACATACTTATTCGGCCCAGACCCAGAGCATGGTGCTGGAGATAGTGGATGCCCTCTGGCGGTTGGGCTGCCGACTGCACATCGGCACGGCCACCATGCCCACGGTGCTTTACCAAGAGCTGCTGCGCCGTCTGGGTGGCCCGGCGGCGGTAGCTGAAGTAGCGCTGCTAGCAGCCGAGCTGGACGAGTTTGACCGGCACGCCGTGTACAAAATTGCCCGTGACCCCGACAATCCCAAGGCCTGGCCGGCGGCAACCGAAGAAATCCTAGCAGAGGCAATGGCCGCGCAGGAGAAGGTGCTGGTGATCTGCAACACGGTGCAGGGGGCGCAGGAGCGCTACAAGGACTTGCGGGCACAATTTCCGAACGTGCAGATGCTGCTGCTGCACAGCCGGTTCCGGCGCGGCGACCGGGCCGAGCGCGAGCGGCGGCTGGAAGAGGATTTTAATAACTCGGCTGTGTCGGGCCCGTGCCTGGTCGTGTCGACGCAGGTAGTGGAGGTGAGTCTCGACATCAGCTTTGACCGGATGCTGACCGAGGCTGCCCCGCTCGATGCGCTGGTGCAGCGCTTCGGACGGGTAAACCGGCGGCGCACCCCCGAAACTATTGGTAAGCTCAAGCCAGTGCACGTGCTGGCCCCCGGCCCGAGCTGCCTGCCTTACGACCGCGAAGTGATAGAAGCCAGCTTCGCGCAACTGCCTGATGGCGGCAACGTGCTGCGCGAGCGCGATGCCCAAGCCAAGATTGATGCCGTGTACCCGGCGCTGCAAATTTCCAGCATCAGCACCCACGTCATCTGGGAAGGGGAGCGGTGCACCCTCCGCGAGCTCTGCAACAACCAGCGGGCGGTGCTGGTCGAAACCCTGGAGATTGAATCGACGGCCTGCATCCTGGCCACCGACCGTACTGCTTACCTGGAAGGCCGCTGGGAAGCGCGCACGCAACTAGAAATTCCGGTGAGCTGGCGCAGTATATACGCCCGCAAAAAGACCTACGAGCGCCTCGACGTGGGCCTGATGCCCTTCGTGGTGCCCGGTAATAAAGAATACGACGAATTAGGCCTGCAATTCGAGGAACACGACATTTTTCTGGAAAATTAGCCCCCGCCCCGCTTATGTACACCAGCCACATTGGCCGTCGCTTGCTCGGCCTCTACCACCAGCGCACGAGCGAAGACTTGTCGGCCCGGCAGTTTTTTGAGCAGCGGCTCTACCCGTTGTTTTATGCCCACAAACGCTACTTGCAGTGGGTACCCAGTTCGCCCTTTGCCCAAAAAGTAGCGGCCAGCAGCCTCACCACCGGTAAAACTGAAGCCGAGGTGCAACTCGCCACGCTGCACCACAAAATTGCCACTGTTGCGCCCGATGCCAGCTTCGTGATTGGCTTCCCGGCGGCAGGGGTCGAGGGCACCACTTCGGGACAAGTGTCGGGGGTAGGGCCACAAGTTGGCGCGGACGAAATCTACTGCTCCTGGATTGGCGGCGCGCTGGGCGTAGGCGTGAGCGGCGGCTTATCGCTGCTACTCGATGAGGACGATGTGCTGTGGGCACTGTACGAAGGCTGGGCGCACTACCGCACCTACCTCGACCAGCGCCCTACCATGAAAGGCAACCAGATTGAAACATGGAACGGCCACTGGCTGGCCCACGCCTTCAGTCCGGAATTCGACCCTGACCACCCGTTGGACGACCTCCATATTGAGCTAACTGACACCGCCGGCACCCTCGCCATGCCCACCCGCGAGTGGGTGCAGGTGCTGTTTGCCCTCACGCGCCACTACCCGGCCCGCGACCTGGTAGCCTACGTGTACAGCCTGGCCCAGACCAACCGCACCGTGGGCTTTGTACCGCTGCAACTACGCGGCATCCAGAAGGTGTACGACCTCACGGACAAGCTTTTTCTCTTTCCGGCGGCCGTGCAAAGCGCCGGCCAGGACCAGCTCCTGCGCTTGTATTCGGTACACTACGGTTTTGCCCGCGCTTGTCAGCTGGGGGCCATCGGGCTGGCGGCCATCGAGCCGGCCAAGCTGCGCGACTACCTGCCCAGCGCCTACGGCCCCGCCAAAGCCCCTGCCGTCAAGACCGAAGCCGCCGCCATTCACTTTGCCTTTCAACAACTCTGGATTCTCGCTATGCTTAACAACCAGGAACTCTACGACACCGCCGACCGGCTGGCTGGTGCGCTACATCAATTCGCCATCCGCGGTACCAACAAGAACGCGGGCCGCGGAAAAACTAATGTAAATCAACAAGTTGAGCAGGTTTTTGTCAAACACCGGCCCCTGTTCATCGAGAAGCTGAGCGATATGCTCGCCGCCGTGAACGCCGCCGCACCCTACCGTGACATTTTTGACGAGGCCGTGCGCCAGGTGATGCTGATGCCGATCGACAATTTTCCCTTGTTCATCGTCCTCACCCGGTTTCGCTACATCGCCCGGCAGGGTGAGGAGGTACCCGCACTGGCCGCTACCCTCTTCCCGGCTTCCGCCTAACATTCAGTAAGTCAATTTTTTTATCGCCCATCTTATGACTTCCCCCTACCTCTACCTGCGCGGCCTGCGCCACGCCGAACACACCGTTTTCTCGGTACAAGACGGCCAGAAATACTACACTGATGTCCAGTTCAATGTCCGCCAAGCCTATTCCAGCGGGCAGCAGGTGAAACGGAGTATCATGGATGCGCTGACTACGGGCCTGAACGTGGCCCCGGCTCCCATCACCTTCAACTGGCAAACCAAGAAGGGTAAGAACAACGAAACCCAGTTTGAGCAAAAGGAGCCGTGGTCGCCCTGCGACCCTACCCACGTCGACCAGCTTCTAGGTGGCTACATGCGGGCCGAAACCGGCGAATTCACCATCAAGCGCCGCTCGCCGCTCTCAATTTCGGCCATGCGGCCGCTGCATCCGCTGTTGGGCGGCCTGGAGCGCGAGCGCGAAAACCTGACGTTTGACCGCACCTCGCATCCCGCCAACCACCCCGTGCGAGTGCGCGATGAGAAGGGCAACGAGCTAAGTAAGGAAGAAGTAGATGCCCTGCTGCTCAGCACCAAGCGCAACCTACCCAACCGCATCTGGATACCCGATCACAGCCGCGCCTCAGGCCTGTTCGTGTACGACGTAGCCGTGGATTTGCGCACGCTGTTCTGTGTATCAGTTAATACCCTGGAGCCGGAACTACACCCTACCAAGGTAGCCGAACTAAAAGCGCAGGGCTGGACGGAGGTTTGCAACGCGTTCGGCCCTTGCCTGCTGGCCCCCAAGTCGGTACGTGAGGCGACTATTCCGGCGCTGGCGTACGCGTTGCTCAACTGGCGCATCACCAGCAACCAGGCCCGCACCTTCAGCCTGATGGAAACGCTGGCCGTGGCTATTTCCGACAACGCCAACCATTTGGCCGGAGCCATCCGTGGCCAGCTGCGCGAAGACACCGAGCGCCCCGCCGCCAAGCCGATGCTGGACGAAACAGCCGGGGCAAAGCTGTACGTTTCGCTGCCCGCCTCGGGCTACATCGCGGGCGCTTATGGCGCACCCAATGCGTTGGAGCAAGCTGAGCAGGACATTGCCCAGCGGCTGCGCGAGTTTGACTATGAAAACCAAACGGTGCCCGCCAGCGCTGGCTAGTCTGGCAAAAGAGCCGCCTCACCTGGGGCGGCTCTTTTATTTACTCCATTCCCACCGACTGCTGCCATGCGTATTACCGGCAAGCACATCAACTACTACCACATCTGCCACCGCAAGCTGTGGCTGTTTCACCACGGTATCAGCTTTCAGCAGACGCACGACAACGTGGCCGATGGCACGCTGCTGCACCAAACGGCCTACCCGCAGCGTGCCCAGCGCTACCGCGAGATTCAGATTAAGGGCATCAAAATTGATTTTTACGACCCGCACGAGCGGGTGGTGCACGAAATCAAGCGCAGCAATAAGATGGAAGCCGCCAGCGTGGCCCAGCTCCAGTTTTACCTGCTCACGCTGGAGCGCCACGGCGTAGTAGAGCCCACCGGCCTGCTGGAATACCCCAAAATCCGCCGCGTGGAGAAAGTAGTGCTGACGGACGCCGACCGCGTAGCCATTGCCGAATGGGAAGCGGCCATCGCGCAGCTGGTAGCGCAGGAAACCTGTCCGTCCGTCATCAACAAGCCCTTCTGCAAGAATTGCAGCTACTACGACTTCTGCTACTCGGGCGAGTAACTACCAAGCCTTACCAAACCATCCACGCAGCGGCGTACTCAGTCCATTGCTCAAAAACCTGGATGATGCGCAGCGACTCGCCGGCTGCGCCGCGCGGCGTACTCAGTCCATTGCTCAAAAACCCTTGCTTGGTTGCCCGCGCAGCGGGCGTATCTGCGAAATCCATTTAATCCGTTATAATCTGCGGTGAAGAAGACCTTTTGCCTATTCAACCCCGGCCGGCTCTCCCGCCAAGACAACACCCTCAAGTACACCGCCTACGACGAGGCCGGCGCCGAGGGCCAAACGCGCTTCCTGCCCATCGAAGACGTGGCCGACCTCTACGTGTTCGGCTCGCTCGATGCGAATTCAGCGCTGTATAATTTTCTGGGCAAGCACGGCGTGTCGGTGCATTTCTTCGACTACTACGAGCACTACACCGGCTCGTTCATGGCCAAGGAATACCTGCTGGCCGGCCGCCTGCAAGTAGCCCAGACCGGCCACTACACCGGCCTCAACAAGCGCCTCGTGCTGGCCCGCAAGCTGGTGGAGGGCGCGGCCTTCAACCTGCTCAAAAACCTGCGTTACTACCAGAGCCGGGGCCGGGTGGTGGGCGAGGAAATTGTGCAGATGGAGCTATACGTATCGGCCCTGCCCCACGCCACGAGCGTAGCCGAAATCATGGGCTACGAGGGCAATATCCGGCAGACGTACTACCGCTGCTTCGAGCAACTGGTGAGCGCGCCGGGCTTTGCCTTCGGCACCCGCAGCACCCAACCGCCCCAAAATGAGCTGAATGCGCTCATTTCGTTCGGTAACATGCTCTGCTACGCGGCCTGCCTCTCGCAGATTTATCATACGCAACTCAATCCGACCATCTCATTTTTGCACGAGCCTGGCACCCGGCGTTTCTCGTTGGCCCTAGATATGGCTGAGATTTTCAAGCCCCTGCTCGTGGACCGCACCATTTTCCGGCTGGTGAACAAGAAGGAGATTCAGCCCCGCGACTTCGTGCGCGAGCTCGACGGCTGCCTGCTAAAGGAGTCGGGCCGCAAAACCTTCGTGCGCGTGTTTGAGGAACGCATGAAAGAAACCATCCAGCACCGACGCCTCAACCGCGCCGTGAGCTATCAGCACCTTATTAAGCTCGAATGCTATAAGCTGACCAAGCACCTGCTGAACATGGAAGAATATCAACCCTTTAAGGCCTGGTGGTAATGTACATTATCCTGGTTTATGACATGAAGCAGCAGCGCGTGGGCCGCATGCTGAAGCTCTGCCGCCGCTACTTGCACTGGATTCAAAACTCCGTTTTTGAGGGCGAAATCAGCGAGGTAAAATTAGCCGAGTTTTTGGTGAAGGCCCGCACTATCATGATTGAGGACGAGGACAGTGTCATTCTCTTCAAAAGCCGTACCCAGCAGTGGCTGGAAAAGCAAGTGGTGGGCCGCGAACGCAGTACGCTGGACACGATTTTGTAAGGGGGCTCGTCGTCGGTTGGCACGCAACGCCGGCTGTGCAAGGCAGATTGCGCAGCCTAACGACATAATAACTTGATTACCAGAGTCGTCTATCAACGGGCTAAATCATGGTTTCAGCCAGCGACGACTTCAGTAGATTTTGTGTTCCAAAAAATGTGGCTCCAGGACTCAGAAAGGCTTATAATTGTAGCTTAATTGACGGACCTCAATCGGACCAGGAGGAATTGAAATATCACCAAGCCGGTAATATTCACCCACAACGCCACGACCTCAATCGGACCAGGAGGAATTGAAATCGGGGTTGGGTAGCTCAATGCCACTCAGGTCGTGGTACCTCAATCGGACCAGGAGGAATTGAAATGGTGTTTGCCACCGTCTCGCCCGGTCCCAATCCACTACCTCAATCGGACCAGGAGGAATTGAAATCGGATCCCGGACCAAACCCTACGCCGGGCCGGGAACACCTCAATCGGACCAGGAGGAATTGAAATGCCACTACGAGCTGCAGTACAACTCCCACGGCTTTTACCTCAATCGGACCAGGAGGAATTGAAATAAGCGATGACGTAAGCAGAAAGGCCGGCATCTATTTACCTCAATCGGACCAGGAGGAATTGAAATGCCGTAGATGGCCGGCGGCGTGGTGGTGCTGTACACAACCTCAATTGGACCAGGAGGAATTGAAATCGCGCACCTGCTGCTGAACGTCGAGGCCAACCCGCGACCTCAATCGGACCAGGAGGAATTGAAATAGAAGAATAACGAAGCTCAATAAGAACGTTTCGGCACCTCAATCGGACCAGGAGGAATTGAAATATAGCTTTAATGAAGTCGGCCAGCTCAGTTGCCAGGACCTCAATCGGACCAGGAGGAATTGAAATTGGTGGTGCAGGGCCGCCCTGTTCCAGTTCACCCCGACCTCAATCGGACCAGGAGGAATTGAAATTACCAGCACGCCGATCAGGTGCGCCTGCAGGCTTTCACCTCAATCGGACCAGGAGGAATTGAAATTACGTGACATGGTGTTTTGCGCCCTTTCGGTCACCAACCTCAATCGGACCAGGAGGAATTGAAATGTGACTAGCCCGGCCTACGGGGCCAGCTCGGCCGCTACCTCAATCGGACCAGGAGGAATTGAAATAATCTTGCTGCGCAGCAATAGATTGGCCTGGCCATACCTCAATCGGACCAGGAGGAATTGAAATGACACGTTCCCGGCCCCCGTGCCCGCCGCGCCCACACCTCAATCGGACCAGGAGGAATTGAAATGCGAGGGCGGCACGGTGCTGCCCATCAAGCACGCCGACCTCAATCGGACCAGGAGGAATTGAAATAGAAGCTGCTCGAACGGGCCGCCGCCCAGGACGAGTACCTCAATCGGACCAGGAGGAATTGAAATAGTGGGGTAGCTGGCACCTGGCCGGCGCGGTGCTGCAAACCTCAATCGGACCAGGAGGAATTGAAATAACGAAGTGCGGTCGGGCCGGTCGGCCATGCGGGCGTACCTCAATCGGACCAGGAGGAATTGAAATACCTTGAGCAGCGCCGCAAATGCGGGCGTGATGGCAACCTCAATCGGACCAGGAGGAATTGAAATGGTACTGCGAGGGCCGTAAACCAGTCAGCAGCTTGCACCTCAATCGGACCAGGAGGAATTGAAATTGGCATAACCAGCAGGTGGCACCATGCTACGGCCAGACCTCAATCGGACCAGGAGGAATTGAAATACCGAACCGGCGAGGGACAAACCATTTTCAAAAAAGCACCTCAATCGGACCAGGAGGAATTGAAATGGCATTCGACCGCATGAAGTGCGCCGGGGTGCCTGAACCTCAATCGGACCAGGAGGAATTGAAATAACCTGCAACTGCAATACCTCGAATCGCGCCGCGTGCACCTCAATCGGACCAGGAGGAATTGAAATAGGAGCTGGATTTTGCCTGTGTGCTCTACACCTGGCACCTCAATCGGACCAGGAGGAATTGAAATTGAAAACGGGCGGCAAGTTCATTAAGGTGCAAGGCCACCTCAATCGGACCAGGAGGAATTGAAATGTGGTGGCAATTGACGGGGCCGCGCTGGTGAGCCAAAACCTCAATCGGACCAGGAGGAATTGAAATGGTGCAGTACCGGCCTCGGCTAAAAGTTTGGTACAAAAGTTAAACAACGGGCTAGAGCGTGAGGACAATCATCGCAACCAATCTAGGGCGGCCGCTACATGCCAGAAGGCTAGAAGGCCAGAAAAGAAACGACGGTTTTTTCGTAGCGCGTGGCCAAGCGGCGGTGGCGTTTCATGCGGTTGAAAAACCGCTCGATTTTATTACGGTCTTCGTATCGTTCTTCGTCGAAAGGGGCCGGCGCGGTGCGATTGGGCCGATTCGGAATTACGACGTCGATGTTCTTTTCGGCGCAATAGGCGCGGTTTTTATCGCTGTCGTAGCTCGTGTCGGCAATGACCTGGCCCGGCGCGAGGCCTTCGAGCAAGGCCGGCAGGTGGGGGCAGTCGCCGGCTTGGCCGCCGGTGGCCCGCAGGCAGACGCCGTTGCCCAGCGCGTCGGTACAGGCGTGGATTTTGGTGCTCATCCCGCCCCGGCTGCGGCCCAGGCACTCGGTTGCCGGGTCGCTTTTTTTTGGCCGGCGGCGTGTTGGTGGGCCCGCACCACGGTCGAATCGAGCATCACCCACTGCAAATCGGGCGCTTTCAACGCCTCGAACACGGCCTCCCACACGCCTTTTTGGGCCAGGCGACGAAAGCGGCGGCACACGGAATTGGACTTGCCGAAGCGCTCGGGCAGATCCGCCCAGGGCGCCCCGGTGCGCAGAATCCACGTTACGGCGTTGAAAAAAAAGCGGTTATCCTTTGCTGTAACGCCGCAGTCTGTCGCCTTGCCCGGCAAGAGCGGCGCGATGATGGCCCACTGGCGGTCCGTTACCGCGTAGCGATGCGTGAATGTCTTCATTCTTTTTAGCAAAGATAATTGTCCTCACGCTCTAGAAATCAGCCTTAGCTTGACCATGAATAATGCCCCTACATCAAATGAGCGGGCTTTTACATGGTTTCCCGGAGAAGTCGAACTCGCCCTGAAGATGGCGCAATAGCCAACTCTCCAGCGAGCCGTCACCTCGTCCATCCCGGGTTGAACGGGTGGTCGTTGGCCCTGCTGTGGCAGAATCGCTGAGCAGGCCAAACAGATCAACAAGGTGGGGCCAGCGGGATACGTAAGTGGTTCCACTTTCTGGCCCCCCTCTACCTGCATAACCGCCACCGATTGGCGGGGGCCGGCAAGGCGCACCTTCTTGGCCCCACCGCCGCGCAGTGGGGAGCGTGAACCAGTTAGCGCCTGATGACTGGCTCGTTTAACCTTTGTACCAAACTTTTAACCAAGGCCAAACTTCTGAGAGACTGACCGCCGTGGTATTGGTCTCGATGAATGCCGGCGAGGTGGAAGCGGGACTGGCTTCGAAAGCAAAAGAGGCCGACTCTTGCGAATCGGCCTCTCTGATAATGTGCAGGTGGGTGATGGGCTCAGCGTGTAGCCGCATCATACTCGTGTTTTCTATGGGGTTAGATGATTGGGTGAAAATGGTGAATGAGAAATAATTGCTAGGACTCGCTCTTGTCGGTGGTATTGCTGCATTGGGCTACCAGCAAGCGTATGGTTTCGACATACTGCGCTACTCTTTCGGCTTCGTAGAAGGTTTCAAGGTAGTTTTGGAAGGAGTGCAGCCACTGGTCGTTCACGTCAGCCAGTTGGACTTCAACCTGCCGTTTACAGTCCAAGTGGTCGGCTACCTCGTTATGGAGCCGGGTAGCTAGCTCGATGGGCACTTCGGCTGTGCTTGGTAGATTGCCAGGATAGGTGTTCAGCAAGTACACCAAGCCAGGTTCGACGGGGACGGTGGCGGGGGATTCCACTGCCAGGGCTGTCATGGGCGGGAGTGGCAGATAGAACAGGGGGATGGAGGCTTTGACGCCTTCTGGGCGGGGGGTATCAGGAGCGGACTGGCCCAGGTCGACGAACAAGTCGAAGGGGCCTTTTTCGCTGTCGACAAGGACAAGTTTGGGGGTACTGACTGCTAACGAATTCGGCAAGCTGAACAGCGACAGGACGGAGGCTTCAGCCGTGTTGGAATCCGGAGAAGGAGTCGGGCCTGAGTCGGGCAACTGTTCGGAGGAAAGTGGGGGATTTTTCATGGGTAAATCGAATGGGTTTAAACGTATGAGATGTAAATGGATGAGATTTAGGCTCGTTGCACCGGGAAGTCAGTGGGTTGATGATGGGGGGGATGCGCCTTATGGTACACCGGGCCGGGGGCCCGCTGAGAGGTGGTACCCGCGCGCTACTCTACCCTACTAAAAATCGGGCATAAAAACGGGAAGGCCCGACCTTTGGAGTTCCTCAACTACCAAATGCGCTCCTTCCCGTGAAGCAACGCCTCGTGGTCAAAATTACGACCCTTTTACATTCGGTCCCGCTGGTGCGGAACCTGGCCCGCAAAAAGTTCGTGGCCCGCTTCGTGCTCGGCCTCTTTAAAAGCCGAAATGTGCAATTCTGCGAGGTGGCGCAGCACCTCAACGACGGCGTGAAACTGGCCTCGAACGAGACGCGCATCCAAGACTTTTTCCGCGAAGCCGACCTGGATTACGTCGCCTTGGCCGTGTTGCTCGTCGGCCTCTTGCCGGGCATGGGCAAGCTGCGCCTGTGCATCGACCGCACGGAGTGGGACTTCGGCCGCTGCCAGGTCAACATCCTGCTCGTGACGGTGGGCCGGGGCGATTGCCACTGGCCCTTGTGCTGGGAGTTGCTCGACAACCGCAGCGGCAACTCCGGCACCGCCGACCGCACGGCGCTGCTGGATTTTTGCCTGCGGGTGCTGGGCCCCGACCGCGTGGGGCTGGTGGTGGGCGACCGCGAGTTTGTGGGCCATGCCTGGTTCAAATACCTCAAAGACAAGGGCATATTATTCGTCATGCGTCTGCCCAAGCACCACCTGCTCACCGACCCCCAAGGCCGTCGTCACGCCGTGGCCGACTGGGGCCTGCGGCCAGGCCAGTGCCGCCAGTTGCCCGTGTGCCAAGTCGACGGGGTTTGGGGCGGGGCGCAGGTCACGGCCTTGGCCGGGGGCGAGTACCTCTTCCTCTTCGGCACGGCCAACCCGGCTTTTTTGGGCCAGTTCTATCGCAAGCGCTGGACGATTGAGGCTTGTTTCCAGAACCTGAAAGGGCGGGGCTTTGCCTTGCGGGCCACGCACCTGCGTTGCCGGGACAAACTCAAAAAACTCGTGGGCCTGGTGAGTTTGGCCTACGCGCTTTGCGTGAGCGTGGGCACCCGCCTGCACGAAAAAGTGCAACCCATCCCCCAGAAGAACAACGGCTACAAACGCGCCAGTTTTGGCCGCCACGGCCTCAACGCCCTGCGCCAGTACACGCGGCCCGGCCGCAGCACCGACCCGGTATTTACCGCCAACATGAATGCTGTGTTCCGATGGATTATCAATCAACTAACTCATTATAAAGCAACTAAAATAGTAGGGTAGAGTACCCGCGCGCATGAAGCCCTGCCGCCAAAATTTCCCCAATTTTTGGTAGCCGTACCCCAAGCCCTCGCTGCTCTTACCGGAAGACTGGCGGCGGTTCCCGCGGAGAATCCACCGCACGAGCTGGGAGAACGACGCGTCGTAGCCATGTGGGTGTAATTCAAAACTACGCGGTTGGTTTTTTAAACAGGTCTGTGAGCAAGTGCATTTGAGGGCTTTTCAGTGCCGAGCGTAAGCGTACGAGCCGGTCGAGTCCGCCATTGGACCAGCGCTGACCGCTTCGTTTGAGTCGGACCTGCAGCAGAGTGCGGTGGGCCGCCTCGACGGGCCCGCTACCACAGAGCAGCCCGCGTTGGCGGAACTGGTCGTAGCGCATGCGGGCCAGGTAGGCGCCGAGTTGGGCGGCCACCGGGGCGGCCAGGCCGGGCAACCCGGCCACGGCCTGTTCCACGGCCGGGCTTTGTCCGGCCCAGAGGCGGGCGTATTGGGCCGGCAGCCAGCAGGCGGGCGCGTCGGCGGCCTGGGCGTCGGCGGCCTGGGCGGCGGCGGCGAGTGTTTCGGCCACGTGGTAGAAGTCCAGGATGTGGGTGGCATGGGGGTAAGCGTCTTGTAACCAGCGGTGAATCCACTGCGCCCCGTCGGTAACAAACACTTGGTCGGCCGCCGCGTCCGGCGGCAAGACTTGCTCAAAACGCTGGGTGAAGGTGGCGAAGGGCCCGCGCTGCGCCACGTACTGCGACGGTCCCATCGTCCCGGCCGGGGCGCTCGCCGGGGCGCTCGCCGGGGCGCTCGCCGGGGCGCTGTGCTGGAAGACGCGACCCACTTTCACCTCCTGCCAGCCCGTGTCGGTGAAAAGCATCGAGCCGTCGACCATGCCATAGACCGGCCCCGGCCCGGCGCTCACCCCCGGGCAGGGCGCATCCAGGCCGGCAGCGGGTAGGGCCTGGGCGGCGGCCTGGGTGCGGCGGTAAACCTGGGTCGTGCTCACGCGGATGCCCAGCAGCGATTCGACCAGCGGCGGCACCTGGGCAAAGACGTGCTCAGCGGCCAGCAACACGAGTTTGGCCTGTAGGTAGGGGCTGGTGCGCGAGCCCAGCACCGGGGCGCTGAACGGGTTCGTTTTGGCGATGGCTACGCGCCCGAACCGGGTCTGGACACTGTTTTTTTTTGCTTGTTGGCCGGCACCGGCCCCAGCGTCTGTTCCAGCACCGAACGCCCCAGGGCTGTCCACAACTGGTCAAACTTCTCTTCCAGCGTGTAAAAATCCGGCTCCTGGCCGATAGCGCGCAACTCGTCGTATTGGGCGGCGGCCAGCGCCAGGTAGGCTTCTTTCGTCATTGGGAATAAGCAGGTAGTGAATACCCCAAGTTACCACCCCAACGCGTAGTTTTGAATTACACCCGGTCGGGTCCTAAGTAAAGATAACCGGGTTCTTTTGCCACTGCGTGCAGACAAATCCGTTGGGGGTGAGCCCGCGCAACATCTTGAGTCGTTTGGCGTGATTGTAAGCCAGCAAGAAGGCTTGTAAGTGCGCGTTGAGTTCGGCGGTGGTCTGCTAATGGTAGCGCTGGACGGTGGCCTCTTTCAGGGTGCGGTTCATCCGCTCGACCTGCCCGTTCGTCCAGGGGTGGGCCGGCTTGGTGCGGCGGTGCTCAACGCCGTACCCGGCGCAGACCCGGTCGAAGCGATGCCCACCGGGCAGCACCTGGTGGGGCTGCGCCGTGAATTTCACCCCATTATCGGTCAGGACTTTGTGCGCCTTGCAGGGCAATTTATTCAGTACCTGACGCAGGAATCCAGCCGCTATCATCCGCGTAGCGCGCGGGGGCAGCTCGGCAAAGGCTACTTTACTGGTGCGGTCAATCGCGACAAAAATGCGCGTCAAGCATGTGGGCGGTAGCGCTTGCCCTCTTCAGTACGAACCTCGGCAAAATTAACGTGCAAGTACCCGGTGGGGTAATCCATAAACTTTTTTCCCGGCGGCGCCCCCCCGTCGTCTGGCAGCGGTAGTCGGCTGCTGCCGTGGTGCTGAAAACAGCGGTGCAACGCCGAGTGGGAAAGGCGGGGGGGGTGGCCTGTAAGGCGTACAGGCAGTCATCGAGCGGCAGCAGCGTGTGCTGGCGAAAAGCCACGGCAATGGCTTCCTCTTCGGCCGTAAGCACGGTCGAAACCGGCTTAGGGCCCATTGGGGCATCCGTCGTCGTGGGGCGCTTACGCCACTTGGCTACGGTTTTGGGGTTGACCCCGTGGCGGTTGGCGAGCGTTTGCAAGCTTTCCTGACTACGTTGGATAGCGGCCCGAACTGCCGCAGTTGTACGGGCGCTGCCGTGGCGTATTTGTGCCGTAAAGCTTGCCGAAATTTCACCCCCGAAACTACACCACCACACTCTGGGACTATACAGTGAACGTGGCCAGCATCCACGCCATTGCTACCGAGGCGCTGGTGGCGCCCTACGCGGCAGCCAAGGCGGCCGTGCTCTCGCTCACGCGCTCGGCGGCCATTGAGGCCCCCCCAAAAAGGCCTGCGAATTAACTCCGTACTACCGGGCGCCATCGATACGCTCATGCTCTGGAACAACCCGAACGCGAAAAGCGGCGTCGAAAAAATTAACCCCAGCGACGCGAGTAAGCCCGAAAACGTGGCCGCCGCCATCGCCTTCCTGGTCTCCGACAACGCCGAATTTGTGCAAGGCTCCGAGCTGCTGGTCGACGGTGGCCGGCTCGATCATTTGTAGGGCCCCGGGGCTCTAATTATTTGTATAGCTCGGACTATAAAGTCCAAGCTACATGCTCAATTTTTCAGTACGTTACCTGTTATCTAATTAATTAGATAATCAGTTTCTTTCTCGTGCAGCGCCACCATATTGGCGAGCAATTGCTCAATTAATTTACGGCCTTTCCACACCGATTTTAATTTGGTTCGAATTTGCTCGGCGGTCTGCACAAACTCCTGTTCTTCGGCAATTTCATGGCCTTCAAAGGTAATTAATTGCTCCACCATCGGCACGGTCATTTCGGGGTGGAATTGCAGGCCTATGATGCCGTCGCCCCACACGAAGCCCTGCGCGGCGCACCCCGCCGACATGCCCACCCGCAGGGCCCCCGGCGGCACCGTAAACGCGTCGAGGTGCCAGTGCAGCACGGCGGCTTTTTCGGGCCAGCCGCGCAGCAGCGGGTGTTCCAGGGCCTTGGCCGAAAACCGCACCGTCCAGAACCCGATTTCCGGTTCGGCGTTCGGCCGCACCTCGGCCCCCAGTGCCTGCGCCACCAGTTGGGCCCCTAAGCAAATGGCCAGCATTATTTTCCCCGCCCGTAGCACTTGTTGGATAAACGCCTTCTCATCGCGCAGCCACGGAAATCGAGCTTCGTCGTGCACGCTCATGGCTCCACCCAAAATTAATAACCCGTCAAAATCGGCCAGCATCGGAAATATCGGGTTGGGCTCAAATAACCGCGTGTACGCCAGCGAATGGCCGTGCGCCACCAGCCAGTCGGCCGCGTGCCCGGGGCCCTCGTCGGGTAGGTGTTGGAGGCAATGCCAGCGCATTTTAGATTAATTATTTAGTGAAAAATAAATTGCTAATTAGTTATTAAAGCGTCATGCTGAACGAAGGGAAGCATCTATTCCACAGCAGTAATTTAGTACTTGCGCAGTATAGATGCTTTCCTTCGTTCAGCATGACAGTCTGGGGTCCTAATTATTGCTGGCTATTCCCACTCAATCGTTGCCGGGGGCTTGCTACTTATGTCGTACACTACGCGGTTGATGCCGCGTACCTGATTGATAATCTTATTGCTAACTTCGGCCAGAAACTCGTAGGGGAGGTGGGCCCAGTCGGCAGTCATGCCGTCCACGCTGGTTACGGCGCGCAGGGCCACCACGCGCTCGTAGGTGCGCTCGTCGCCCATAACGCCTACGCTTTGTACGGGCAGCAGCATCACGCCGGCCTGCCACACTTTGTCGTAGAGGCCGTGCTCTTTCAGCAGGTTAATAAATACGCCATCGGCGCGCTGGAGCAGGTCCACTTTCTCGGGCGTGATGTCGCCGAGGATGCGGATGCCCAGGCCGGGGCCCGGGAAGGGGTGGCGGTTCAGGATTTCGCCGGGCAGGCCCAGCGTGGCGCCCACTTCGCGCACCTCGTCTTTGAAGAGCATGCGCAGCGGCTCCACAATTTTGAGGTTCATCTTCTCGGGCAGGCCGCCCACATTGTGGTGGCTTTTGATGGTCACCGATGAGCCATGTACCGATACCGACTCAATCACGTCGGGGTAAATGGTGCCCTGGGCCAGCCAGCGGGCCCCTTCCACCTTCTGCGCCTCGCGGTCGAACACCTCAATGAAGGTGCGGCCGATGGCCTTGCGCTTCTGCTCGGGGTCGGTGAGGCCGGCCAGGGCGGAATAAAATTCGGCCCCGGCTTCCACGCCGGTCACGTTTAGGCCCAGGCCCTCGTAGGCCTTTAGCACTGAGGCAAACTCGTCCTGCCGCAGCAGGCCATTATCCACGAAAATACCGTGCAGCCGGGGCCCGATGGCGCGGTGCAGCAGTAGCGCCGCCACGCTGCTGTCCACGCCGCCCGACAGGCCCAGAATCACCTGGTCGTCGGGGCCGATGGTGTTTTGCAGCGCCGTCACGGCCGAGTCCACGAAGTGCTCGGGCGTCCAGCTCTGGGTGCAGCCGCAGATATCAACGACGAAGTTTTTTATCAGCTGCTTGCCCTCCGTGGAGTGCGTTACCTCGGGGTGAAACTGGATGCCGTAGGTGGCCTGGCCCTCAATTTCGTAGGCCGCCACCTGCACATCGGGCGTGCCGGCAATGGCCAGGAAGCCCTCGGGCAGCGTCTTAATAGTGTCGCCGTGCGACATCCATACCTGCGAGCCGGGCGTGAGGCCGTGCAGCAGCGGGTGGTGCTGGTTGATGTGCGAAAGGCGGGCGCGGCCGTACTCGCGGATGGTGGCGGGCAGCACTTCGCCGCCGCCCTGCTGGGCCAGCAGCTGGGCCCCGTAGCACACGCCCAGTACCGGCACGTGGCTCAGCAGGTGGCTCAGGTCGGGGTTGGGGGCGTCGGCGTCGCGCACCGAGCAGGGCGAGCCGGATAGCACAACGCCCCGAATGTCAGCACTCAGGGTGAGGTTCGGGGCGTGGGTATAGGGGTGAATTTCGCAGAAGACGTGCAGCTCGCGGATGCGCCGGGCAATGAGCTGGGTATACTGCGAGCCAAAATCCAAAATAACGATACGTTCCATGCTGCAAAGCTACTCACTGATTCAATCGCTGATTATGCAGTTAGCTGTAGCGGCGCTGATTCCATTACAGATTAGCCGTGATTAACTGGGATGACGCTGATTTTTATCGCCGATTTAAACAAGGGCAAATTACTGATAGACAACGATAAAATTAGTAATATCCCGGTTAATCCCGGTTAATCCCGGTTAATCTGTGATGGAATCCGTGCCATCACGGTTAATCCCGGCTAATCTGTGATTACCTTTGCAACGGCAAGTCAGAACGACCAGCTCCTGCTGAACTCCCCCAGGACCGGAAGGTAGCAAGGGTAGGTGGTCGATGCGGTGCGATTTTGGCTTGCTTTTTTTGTCTTTTCCCGTCGGCCCCGGCGCTGCTCCGTTTCGCTTTTTGGCGAAGCAGCGAGTAGCTTTGGGGCCGATTCTTTTTGTATTAGCTGTTAGCTGGCAGCCGTTAGCCGTTAGCTTTTGTTCTGGTGGCCGGTTTGAAAAAGCAGCTAACAGCTAATAGCCATCCGCAAACAGCTTAAACATGAAGTTCTTCCTCGACACCGCCAACATTGCCGAAATCCGCGAAGCCGTTGAGCTGGGCGTGCTCGACGGCGTAACCACCAACCCCTCGCTCATGGCCAAAGAAGGCGTGCGCGGCGTTGACAGCATACTGGGCCATTACCGCCACATCTGCGAAATTGTGGACGGCGACGTATCGGCCGAAGTGATTGCTACCGATTACAGCGGCATCATCCGCGAGGGCGAGGTACTGGCCGACCTGCACCCCAATATTGTGGTAAAGGTGCCCATGATCCGCGACGGCGTGAAGGCCATCCGCTACTTCTCCGACAAGGGCATCAAAACCAACTGCACCCTCGTGTTCTCGGCCGGGCAGGCTCTGCTAGCCGCCAAAGCCGGTGCCACCTACGTGTCGCCCTTCGTTGGCCGCCTCGACGACATTGGGGCCGACGGTCTCCAGCTAGTTGAGCAGATTGTGCAGATTTACGGCAACTACGGCTACGAAACCCAGGTGCTGGCCGCCTCCGTGCGCCACGTGCCGCACCTCATCCAGTGCGCCGAAATCGGGGCCGACGTGGTTACTTGCCCGCTCAGCGTCATCCTGGGCCTGCTCAACCACCCGCTTACTGATAAAGGCCTGGCCACCTTCCTGGCCGACTACGCCAAGGTGAATGCGTAATTAAAATGTGAAAATGTGAGGGATGTGGAGAGGTGAAAATGCGTTTGATCCAGGCGCGAATTAATTATTTTTCTATTTCTCATATCTCCACATCCCTCACATTTTCATATTAATTAATATGTACATTATTAAGGTCAAGGGCAAAGCCAAAATTCCGGATTATATCCAGCTCCGCGACGAGCAATTTGTGCTCATTGCCTACTTCCGGGCCGACCGGCCACTGAAGGATTTGCACCGCTACGGCCTTGAAGGCAAGGAAACGGCGCTGGCAGCCGTCATTTCAGAGCTGGAATTTGGCAAGCTCCGCCCGCTCACGATTTAACGCTGCGCGATGTCCGAATTAATCGTTGAGCTGCGCGACGCCACCGTGATGCAGGAAACGCAGGCGGTACTCCAAGGCGTATCGTTTGCGCTGGAAAAGAGCGACTTCGCCTACCTCGTGGGTCGCACCGGCTCGGGCAAGTCGTCGCTGCTCAAAACCCTGTACGCCGACCTGCCGCTGCTGGTAGGCACTGGCACTGTGGCGGGCTTTGCGCTGCCGCGGCTGCCCGTGGGCAAGGTGCCGTATTTGCGCCGCCGTCTGGGTATCGTATTTCAGGATTTCCAGCTGCTGCCCGACCGCACGGTGGCCGAAAATCTGCTGTTCGTGCTCAACGCCACCGGCTGGAAGGGCAAGGCCCGCAAGCAGCAACGCATCGCCGACGTGCTGGACCGCGTGGGCCTGAGCAGCGCCGCTAATCGGATGCCGCACCGCCTTTCGGGTGGTGAGCAGCAGCGCGTGGTCATTGCTAGGGCGTTGCTGAACGAGCCCACGCTGCTGCTCGCCGACGAGCCCACTGGCAACCTCGACCCGGAAGTGGCCGACAGCATCATGCAATTGTTTACGGAAATCAATTACGCCGGCACCGCCATTCTCATGGCCACGCACAATTTCCAGGTGATTGAGAAGTACCCGCACCGCGTGCTCACGTGCCAGGATGGGGCCCTGCTGGACTCGGCGCGGAATTAATTAACGCCCACTATGCTCGGCCTGTCGGTATTAATTCCGGTGTACAACCGACCGGTGATGGAATTAACAAATGCGCTGCTGGCGCAGGTGCCGCAGTGGCCGGGGCCCGTCGAAATTTACTTGCTGGATGATGGCTCGGAAGAAAATTGCCGCCGCCTGAACCGGCCCCTGGGGGCCCTGCCCGGCGTGCGCTACCAGGAACTACCGCGCAATGTGGGCCGCGCCGCCGTGCGCAACCAGCTGGCCGCCGGGGCCCTGCACGGGTGGCTGCTGCTGCTCGACAATACTGGCCAGCTGCCCAATGGCCAGTTCCTGGCCCGCTACGCCGCTGCTCTGGGCGCCGCCCCGGTGCTGGCCGGCGGCGTAAGCTACGCCCCGGGGCCCCCAGCCAACCCGGCGCTGCGCCTGCGCTGGCGGTACGGGCAAGCGCGCGAGGTGCGCCCGGCGGCCCAGCGCCAGGCCGCGCCGTATGGCCAGTTGTTGATAAACAACCTGCTTATTAGTAGGGAATTGCTGCTGCGGTTTCCGTTGGATGAAACCCTGCGCGGCTACGGCCACGAGGATACCCAGCTGGGCTGGCAGCTGGCCGCCGCCGCCGTGCCCGTGCTGCACCTCGACAACCCCGTGCGCCATGTAGGCCTGGAAACGGCCGCCGCGTTCCTCGAAAAATCGGAGCAGGCGGTGCGCAACCTGGCCCAGCTGCTGCGCGAAAACCGTGTGGGCCCCGATGCTCGTCTGGTGCAAGTGGCCCGGCGGCTGCGCCGCGTCGGCTTAGCGCCGGCCGCCCGGGTGGCCCTGGGCGCGGCGGCGCCGGCCCTGCGCCGCCACCTGCTGGGGCCCCGGCCCACCCTGGCGGCCCTCGATGCGCTGAAGCTACTGTGGCTGCTGCGGGCGCTGGCCGCCTGAGTGGCGCCCCGCCCGGCTACCTTTGCCCACCCCGCTTACCCGCCCATTTTGCGCTTGCTTCGTCCTTCAACCCCCATTCGCCTGCTCGACTTAGCCGCCGAGCACGCGGCCCTGCAACCGGCCCTCGACGCGGCCGTGCGCGAGGTGCTGGCCGAAGCGGCGTTTATCCAGGGGCCCGCCGTGGGGCAGTTTGCGGCCGAGTTGGGGCACCACCTTGGCGGGGCCCACGTGGTGCCCTGCGCCAACGGTACCGACGCCCTCACGCTGGCCTTACTGAGCCTGAATTTGCCGGCGGGGGCGGAGGTCATCGTGCCGGCCTTCACCTATGTGGCCACGCTGGAGGCCGCCGCCCTGCTAGGCCTGCGCCCTGTACTGGCCGACGTGCGCCCCGACACGTTCAACCTCGACCCCGCAGCCGTGGCGGCGGCCCTCACGCCGCGCACCGGGGCCATCATCGCCGTGCATTTGTTTGGGCAATGTGCTGATTTGGAGGTGCTGGGGACCTTGGCCAATGCCCACGGTGTAGACTTAGTGGAGGATAATGCCCAGGCGCTGGGGGCCACGTTTCAATTTGCCAGCGGCAAAATTGCTCACGCCGGCGCGGTGGGCGCGGTGGGCACTACGTCGTTTTTCCCGTCGAAAAATCTGGGGGCCCTCGGCGACGGTGGGGCCCTGTTCACCCGCGACCCGGCGCGCGCCGCGCTGCTCCAGCAGCTGGCCAACCACGGCCAAAGCCAGAAATACCACCACCAGCGCATCGGGCTCAACTCGCGCCTCGATACGCTGCAAGCCGCCCTGCTGCGCGTGAAGCTGCGCCAGCTGCCCGCCAACACCGCCGCCCGCCAGGCTGTGGCCGCCCGCTACGATGGGGCCCTGGGCGACGTGTCCGGCCTCCAGATTCCGGCCCGCGACGCGCGCAGCAGCCACGTGTTTCACCAGTACACCGTGCAAGTGGAGGGCCCCGGCCGCCGCGACGCGCTGCGTGAATACCTCCACCAGTGCGGCGTGCCCACGGCGGTGTATTACCCGGTGCCGGCCCACCAGCAGCCCGCCTACGCCTACTTGGGCTACCAGGCCGGCCAGTTTCCGGTGGCCGAGCGGCTGTGCGAAACGGTGCTTTCGCTGCCCATGCACCCGCTGCTGACGGCGGCGCAGGTGGCGTATGTGGGGGAGGTAATGGGGTTTTATTTGGCGAATAATTGATTTTTTGTGAGCAACAACCTGCTACCCGTTCGCTTTGCTATTTGCGGCGTGGGTCACATCGGCCGGCGCCACGCGGCGCTGGTGGCCCGCCGCGCCGGGGCCCAGCTGGTGGCCCTGGTTGACGTGCTACCCGAGTTACGCAGTGGCCTCGCCGCCGAGTTTCCCGGCGTGCCGTTTTTCGCGTCGCTCGACGAATACCTCGCCCGGGGCCCCCAGGCCGATGTGCTCACAGTGGCGACGCCCAACGGGCTGCACGCCCAGCAGGCGGTGGCCGGCCTGCGCCACGGCCTGCACGTGGTAGTTGAGAAACCCCTGGCCCTGACCGCAGCCGATGCCCGCGCCATCCTGGAAACGGCCCGGCAAACCGGCCGCCTGGTGTTCGGTGTGATGCAAAACCGCTACTCGCCGCCCGCCGCCTGGCTCAAGGAACTAGTGGCGGCGGGCCGGCTGGGCGACGTGTACCTGGTGCAGCTCAGCTGCTTCTGGAACCGCGACGCCCGCTATTACCGGCCCGGCGGCTGGCGCGGCACCGGGGCCCTCGACGGCGGCCCGCTCTTCACCCAGTTCAGCCACTTCGTGGATTTATTGTACTGGGTGTTTGGCGACGTGGCCAATTTCTCGGCCCGCTTCCGCAACTTCAACCACCAGACCACCACCGAATTTGAGGACAGCGGCCTCGTCACATTCGACTTGGTGCGCGGCGGCAGCGGCACGCTCAGCTACAGCACCGCCGTGTGGGACCGCAACCTCGAAAGCGCCCTCACCGTGGTGGCCGCCCGCGGGGCCCTGAAAATCGGCGGCCAGTACCTGGAAAAAATCGACTACTGCCACGTGCAGGACTACGCCCCGCCCGCGCTGCCCCCCACCAACCCCGCCAACGACTACGGCCCCTACCAGGGCTCGGCCGCCAATCACGGCCACGTCATCGACGAAGTGGTGGAAACGCTGCAACGCGGCGGCGGTACCAATGCCGCGGATGGCCTGAAAGTGGTGGAAATAATTGAGCGGATTTACGCGCTGCGGTAGTTTCAACGTACTTTTAAGAATGTCCCTCACAACTCAACTGCCATGCAAGTTATCAACAGCGACCCGGAAATTCTGGGAGGTACCCCGGTTTTTAACGGTACGCGGGTGCCCATTAAAAACCTGTTTGATTATTTAGAAACTGGCGAAACCATTGCCGAATTTCTCGATGATTTTCCGTCAGTTACACTTAAACAAGTCTTATTTATAACGGATATTGAGGAAATAAAACGTAGCCTTGAAATTGCTGTTCGAGAAATATATAGAAATGATTATCATTTATTAAAAGAAGGCTTAAATGAAAGAGCTATAACCACGCGACTTTTTTGTTATCTACGGCCATTTTTTCTTAATCACGATGTTGATCACGAATATAATGGTAATATTGAAAACGCTCGCAACCGTAGGAAAGACATGGTTGGTTCCGAGTTAGAATTTGAACCTTTCAGAACAATAAGAAAACCTAAAATAATTGATGGTAAAGCGGTAATTAATATATCTCCTGATATAATTGTTCACAAAAGGGGGTCAAACTCTAAAAATATTTTGATTATTGAGGTGAAAAAAACTGAGCAATTTAATAGACTGAATTTACACGATAAATTTGACATTACTAAAATTTGTTATTTCACAAGTTTGCTGAATGGATTTGTCTTCACATTGGGAGTTTTTTTGCAAATTGGAGTTAAACAATTTTGCCTCAGATACTTTGTAGAAGGAGTGGAAATAATGATCTGGAAAAAGACCGAATCAGTATTTTATTAGCTCCAAGTACTAAAAAAAGCGCCGGAACCCACGGGCCCCGGCGCTTCTTCAGTTACAAAAATTTCGGGCCTGGGTGCTGGCTACTTGGCCGGGGGCACTACGGGGGCGGCCGAATGCACAGTGGGGGCCACCACGTAGTCGTCGTACTTGCTTACGTCCGACTGTTTGAATAGGCCCTGGCCGATGTTGCAGAGGGCGGTTAGCTCGTCGTAGAGGGCGTTGAGGGCGATTTGGCGGGTTTGGGTGGTGGCGCTGCGGTCCGAGATGGCCAGCCGCTGGGCCTTGAGGGCGGCGAGGTACTGCTCATTATCGGTGGCGAGGGCCTGGAGCTGGGCGGGGGTGAGGCCCTGGGCCTGGTAGTCGGCGGCGTGGGCGGTGGCCCAGTCGAGGAGGTGGCCCATGTTCACGTAGAAATCGCCCTCGCTGGCGTTGTAGAGGCCGGCGCTGCCGAAGGCTTTGTAGGCGGGGCTGCGGGCGTCGTGCACGATGGCGACTTGGCTCATCACCGTGGCCATGCCGCTTTCCACGGCCTGGCGCTGGGCGAGGGAGGCGGCGGTGAGGGCCTGCTTCTCAAAATCGAGCTGCGCATCGCTGGGCAATTGGGCCACCGCATCGGTTTGGGCTTTGAAGGCGTCGAGGCGGGTTTGGGCCACGCCGCGCGTGGCGAAGGCGTCCGCGTCGCGGTCCATAAAATCGGCCTTGGTGTGGCAGGTGAGCACCAGGTCGCCCTGCGACATGTTATAGTTGGCGTTTACTTGTACTTGTTTCACGGGATAAAAGGAAATGAATAGGCCGGATAGCCCGGCAGCCACGGCCCAAACCCCGGGCCGCGCGGCAAGCTCCGCAATAAACCTGGCATTGGGCGCCCGAGGGCCCCGGCCCCGGCGGCTGGTAGTGCCAGCAACAACACGGGTAGGCCCATCCCAAAGGCGAGTAGTGCCCGCCGCCAAACTGGTAGCTCCGCCCCCAGCCTTGGTAGGGCCAGCCGCTGCGCTGGTAGGCCTGGGCCGGGTCCTGGTAGTGTCAGCAACTGTGCTGGTATACGCAGCAACAGCAATTATTTGCCCTACCGTTGCATTATTCCCAGCTACACGGGCTCTGGGGGCCCCCGCCGCCGCCTACGCCCGGCGCCCGCGCAGGCGGGCCCAGCCGTGGGCGGCCAAGCCGTTCACCTCGGGCGCGGCGCCGGTGAGCAGCAGGCCGGCCCCGTAAAGCACCGTGAGCGTGCCGCCGCGCAGCAGTAGGGCCCCCCAAATATTGGGCGGCACCGGCAGCAGCCACGCCGCCAGCCCGGCGCCCGCCGCTAGGGCCCCGATGAGCGGAATACGCCGGTCGAAGGGTTGGAGGCCGTAGGTGCGCCACACAAACCAGGTGCGCAATACGTTGATGCCCACCAGGGCCAAGCAGTTGGACAGGGCCGCGCCGGCCAGGCCCAGGCGCGGGATGAGCAGCGCGTTCAGGGCCACGATGGCCACGGCCAGGCTGGCGTTGAACACCAAATCGAAGCGGTAGCGGGGCGAGGTGAGCACGATGATGCCGTTGACGCCGGTGATGCCGTCGACCAGGCGGCCCACCAGCAGCAGCAGCACGGCCACGCTGCCGGCGGCGTAGGCCGGGCGGTGGATGAGGCCGTACACGAAGTCCAGGTTCAGGCCCAGGCCCAGGGCCAAGTAGCAGCCCAGCACGGTGTTGAGGCGGGTGGTGCGGGCGTAGAAATCGGCCATCTTTTCCATTGCGCCTTCTTTCCAGTACTCGGCGATGAGTGGGAACGCCGTTTTGTAGAGGGCCCGGAACGGCAGTGTGAGGGCCGTGCTGATGTTGAAGGCAATGGCATAGATGCCGGCCGCCGCCAGGCTGAGCTTGGCGCCCACCATCAGCGCGTCGATGGTAACCATGATGGTGCCTGAGAGGTTGCCCAGCAGCGCAAAGCCCCCGAAGGCCAGCAGCTCGCGCAGGGGCCGCACCCGCAGCACGGCCCGCGTGGGCCGCAGGTGCAGCTCGCCGATGGCCAGCAGGTAGGCCGCCAGCAGCACGTCCACCAGCGCGTAGCCGCCCACGTAGGCCAGTACAAAGCCGTCGAACGACAAGTAGCCGCGCCAAAAAAGCCCCGCCGCCCCCACAATGTACAGCCGCAGAAAAATCTCTTGTAAAAACGACGAAAACCCGGTGTAGAACAGCGACTTCAGGTAGGCGTCTTGCAGCGAAAGCAGCAGTACGGCCAGTGTGAGCAGGATAATGGCCGGGTAGTTGGGCCCCAGCAGGGCGGCATCGGATGAGAACCGGCTCAGCACGAAGCTCTTGCCGGCCCACAGCGCCGCCGCTACCGCTGCAAAGCCCAGCAGCGGCACGCCCAGCAGCAGCGGCAAAAAGCCGGAGTGGCCCTTCGCCGAATTGCGGAAATACGGGAAGTAACGCAGCGCCGTGCTGGCAAACCCAAAGGCCGCCAGCTGCGCCGCCAGCGTGGCCAGCGAGACAAGCACCGAGGTGAGGCCGAGCTGTGCCGGCGTGAGCAAGCGCGTGAGCACCAGCGTGCTGCTGACGAACCCAATGCCCAGGCCGATGTAAGAAATCAGGGTGTTGCGGAGGCCCTGGCGTTGAACAATGCCCAAGTGGAAAGAAGAAAAAATAGAAGCCCGGGGCCCTACGCCGCCGGAAACTGGGACCAAATCTCGGTACCCGTCAGGAATGCCGCGCCGCGGCCGCGCAGCCAGCCCATGATTTCGTGGAACTGCCGGGGCCCGTTGGCAGTGTTAGCCGGGTCGAAGTTCTGGTTGTGCCAGAGCACCGTGGCCACCCCGCCAAACTTTTCAATTTCCGCCAGCATGGGCACGAGGGCCGGCAAAACTTCGTCGGGGCCCAGCTGCAAATAAGCGGGGTTATGCAGCGTGGCGTCCATCACATTCAGGGGTATTTCGAAAAACTCGTAGGCGCTGCCGCTACTGAAATCAAAGGGATAAAAGGGGTGGCAGTAGGAGTGCCGAAACCCGAAATGCTCAGCAAAACCTAGGGTTGAGTCGAAAGTAATGCCTGCCTTGCTTATTATACCGGGGGTCAGGCGCGGCTCCCAACGCAGGTAGTGAAAGCGGTTACCGCCTCCTTCTACATCGAGTACTTGCTGCCGCTCGGTATCAAAATGGGTGAAATTATCGGCCGTTCCGATGCTGGCGTGCAGCGCCACTTCGTGGCCTTGCTTCGCCAATTTGGCTAGCCGTTGCCACAGCCGAGCCGTGAGCGCATAGTCGGCGTTGGGCGTGCCATCGGCCCCCGGCCGGTGCTCGGGCAGTACGAAAAACGTGGACCGGGCCCCGTACTGCGCCGTGGCGGCGGCAACGGCTTCGAGGTTGTCCCAGGCGTCGGGCCGCGTCCAGTGCTGCCACAACTGCTGCCCAAAATCCAGCAGCCGGCCGGCCCGCAGTGCCGCTTTGGTCGGGGCTTTCCAGGCACTGCGCAGGTTGTCGAGGTCGTGGCTGATGAAGGCGGCAAATAGGGCTCCGGGGCCCCAGGTACGCGGGCGTAGCACTTGGCCGGTGACGTGCTCGATGGCCGTTTTCAGCACGTCGAGGTAGTAATTGACCACCGGCAGCGCCACGAAGCCATACCGCGCCTGCACGCTGGCCACGTACGGAAACCGCCCGTGACGGTCGCGCGCCTCCGAGAAATATTCCTGCCAGCCGCTGAGCAAATAAAACGCGGCCGAAACTACATCGGCGCTGATTTCAGCCCGACCCGGCGTCAACATCAGCAGGGGCTGGGTGCCGTTGTCAAAGAAGAATGGTACCCGCTGGCCTTGCCACTCGCGCCAATTTGGCTCGGCAGGGTACGGCTGATTCGAACCAAAGAAACCATCCGCCAAGTTGGCTACTTCCACCGCTGCGCCGCTGCCCACGTAGCCTAGGGCCCCCGCCAGCGCGCCGGGATACACCCGCGCGAAGTGGGCCCACACGTAAGCCAGCCGCACCGCAGTTGTGACCGGCGCAACGGGCGGCGGAGCCAAAATAAGGTCATCGGTAGGCATGAGGGCGAAGGTAGGCCCGCAATAGGCGGGGCGGGCTGCCGGCTTTTTCGCCGGCTGCCCGCTAATCGTTGAATCGTTGGCAAGCGGCTGCTCGGGGCCCCAACGGTTACCGGGCAGCCGGCGAAAAGCCGGCAGCCCGGACCACCCGGCAAATTGCAGACAACTACGCCGGGGCCCCGGCGGCCGTATTCAGCCACTCGCCGAGCACGCGGGCGGCCAGCGGCTGGCTGTGGCCCTCGTCGGGCGTGCCGAGGGTGGCGTTGTAATAGGCGGCGCGGCGGTAGAGGTCGGCGGGCTTATGCTGGGCCAGGGCCCCGAGCAGGGCTTTCAGGGCGGGTAGGTCGGCGGCGCGGGGCACCAGGCCGTGGGCTACATAGCCGTAGTAGTCGTCGGTGAGCGGGTTGGCGGCGAAGCGGTAGTAGATGCTTGCCACATTCAAGAGGGTGGCTTCGAGGTGGGTGGAGGTGTCGGCGGCCACCAGCGCGTCCTGGGTTTCGAGGAACTCGAACACGTTCTGCCGCCGGGCGTCCGACCACTGCACTTGCGGCAGCTGGCGGCGCAGGGGCCCAAAGTCGCGGGTGTCGCTGGGGTGGGGGCGTAGCGTCAGCGTGAGTGTGGGTAGGGCCTGCGCGAGATAGGCCAGGGTTTCGGCCAGGGCCGGCAGAGGGTCGTGGATGTTGCAGGCCAGGCCCACGCGGCGCACGGCGGGGGCGGTGTTCCGGCGGGACAGGTAGGCGTCGGCCTTGGGCATGCCCACCAGCGCCACCCGGCCGCGCACGGGGCCGCAGCGGCGGTACTTATCCAGGGCATCCTGGCCTTCGAGCAGGCTCAAATCGAAGCCCAGGAGCGGGAAGTTGGCGCTCACGCTGGCGTGCTGCACGTAGGCCGTGGGGATACCTTCGGCGCGGCAGGCCAGCAGCAGGGCGCGGGCATCGTCGTTGTGGTCGTTGGCGAAAACCACGGCCCGAGGCCGGTAGTGGCGCAGGGCCCGGCGGTACACCTCGTAGTAGCCGATGGCGTAAAAAATCAGGTCAAAAAACCGCCACGCCCGAGGCCCCTCGCGGCGCCGCAAGCCTAGCAGCACCGCCGGGTATTGCCAGTAGTACAGCAGCTTGCGGCGCAGCGACAGCCGCTGCACGGCCCCATTGTAGCGCCCGATATTCTTACCCTGCCCGGCCACCAGCACTGCCCCTGGTTGGCTTTGTTGGATGAATTGCAGCGCCTCGTAGTTGTTGGCGCTCACCACGTACAGCCACACCGCACTGCGCAAATCAGCCTGGTTCCGCACCGGCTGAAACACGTGCCCCACCAGCCGCAGCGCCGCGTAGGCCCCCACCCGCGCCAGCCGCCGCAGCGGGCTGGCGGGCGAAATACCGCTGAGCGCAGCCGGCGACATGGCCGCAAAAATGTCCGTAAAGCGCAGCTGGAGGATGTCGCGCAGGCGGGCCAGCCAGGGCCCAGGCTCAGAGCGCATCCCAGGTCAAAGGCGTACCGGGGCGCAGGTCGCGCACCGCGCGTCGGCCCAGCACCACGTCCCAGTAGCGGGGCAGCAGGCCGTCGCCGGGGCGGATAATGCGCAGGTTGTCGGCGGTGAATGCCTCACCCGCGGCAATCGGCTGCGCCACGTAAATGCTGCGCTTGAACACGCGGCTCTTTTCCTCGCTGGGCTGTACGCACAGCTGCACCGTGCCCAGGGCCTGGTGGGCGCGGGCGGTTTCGTCCACCAACAGCTTCAGCTCATGGGGCTCCAGCGAAAACGCCGAATCGACGCCGCCCTCGGCGCGGCTCAGGGTGAAGTGCTTTTCGATGACGCAGGCCCCCAGGGCCACGGCGGCCACGCTGGCGCCCACGCCCATGGTGTGGTCGCTCAGGCCGATGGGGCAGCCGAAGGTTTCGGCCAGCACCGGGATGGTGCGCAGGTTGGTGTTCTGGGGCGAGGCGGGATAGGTGCTGGTGCATTTCAGCAGCACCAGCTCGCGGCAGCCGGCCTGGCGCAGCACCCGCACGGCGTCGTCGATCTCCGAGAGGGTAGCGGCTCCGGTGCTCACAATCACCGGCTTGCCGGTGGCCGCTACTTTGCGCAGCAGCGGCCAATGGGCGTTCTCAAACGAGGCAATCTTGTACGCCGGCACGTCGAGCGTTTCCAGGAAATCCACCGCCGTTTCGTCAAACGGCGAGCTGAAGGCCAGTAGGCCGTGCTGCCGGGCGCGGGCAAAAATCTCGGCGTGCCACGCCCAGGGCGTGTGGGCTTCCTGGTAGAGCTTGTACAAATCGCGGCCTTCCCACAGCGACTGGCCTTCTTCGCGGATGACGAAGCCGGTGTCCATCGTGATGGTGTCGGCGGTGTAAGTCTGGAGCTTGAGGGCGTGCACGCCGGCGGCGGCGGCGGCGTCCACCAGGGCCAGGGCCCGGTCGAGGCTCTGGTTGTGGTTGCCCGACATTTCGGCGATGACGAACGGCGGGTGTTGGGGCCCCACGGGGCGGCCCCCGATGTGGATTTCGGGCATTGCGGCAAAGAAAAACGAACGCCCAAAGGTACGCCCCGCGGTCGGCCGGGGCCCCCGCCGCGCCGCTAGCCGCGCACGAAGCGGGCCTGCAAGTACTCGCGCATCAGCTGCCACTCGTGGCGCAGCAGGGCCAGGCCTACCACGTTGTGGAACGAGCCATTCTTGTGCACATGCTGGCGGAAATAGGACTCGCGCCGGAATCCAAACTTCTCGTGCAGCCCTCGGCCAAACCACAGCAACTGGGGGCCCGTGATGCGGTTGGCCCCGGGCAGTATCATCGTATCGGCGGTGTAAGTCTGAAGCTTGACGGTATGAGTCCCAGCGGCGGCCACGGCGTCGATGATGGCTAGGCCGCGGCTCAGGTTCTGGGTATATTTGCCGAAAAGCCCGGCGATGATGAGCGGCGGCTGGTCGGGGCCGATGCGGTAGGAACCGATTTGCATGGAAGCAGCGAATGCTGACGAACCAGCCAGCAAACGCGCCCGCCTTCAGGCAATCCAAACAAAATTGAGGCCCCCGGTCGGTGCGTCGGCTTCAAGCGCGGCCCGCTCAAACCCGGCCCGCTCGAAGGCCCGCCCCGAGGCTAGGTTGGCGGCCCGCACTTGCCCTTGTACCCGGCGTACCCTTGGAAACCGCTGCTGTACAGCCTCGGTGCCGGCCAGTAGCAGCGGTGCGGCTAGTCCGCGCCCGCGCCATGCGGTGGCCAACTGGTAGCTCAGCGTGGCCAGCGTGCCTGCCACCTGAAATCGGATAAGGCCCACCGGGGCCCCGCTGTCAATATCTTCAGCCAATAGCAGTAGCGAGTTTGGGTCGGCGAGGCGGGTCCGCAACCAAGCTTCGTGTTCCGCACGTGCAACTGGCTTGGGAGAAAAAGAATGCTGCCGCACCACGGGGTCGTTGGTCCAGGCCAGCAGCAACTCCGAGTTCGAGAGGGCAATGGGAAGTAAGTGAAAAGACGGCGCGGATATGCGCAAAGCCGCAAAAGCCTGCCGCAGTCGCGTCGGAGCCAGGCCATCGAAGTGCTGCCGCTGGGCGGCCCGCAGCCGGGCCCCCACGCGAACCGCTTCGGTACCCGTCAGTACGTTGGCAACGCTGGGGTACGGCAGCGCCAGGCCCGCCCCCCGCAAAAACTGGTCGAGGTCGTGCTGGTTGTCAGCCGTGGGCAGGGTAAACAATAAGCCGCCGCCGGCCGCGCAATATTCGTAGCTGACGGTGCTGGGGGAAAGCACCGCCGCGCCACAGCCGCGCATTAGGGCCCCCAACCCGGCGGCGGGTAAGGCCCGGTGCAACGTCAGGCGAGGGTGCGAGGTGCCCCATTCGCACAATTGCTGCCACCCTTTATAGGCCGGTCCAACCACTACATGCAATTGTTGCACCGCCGCCTCCGGCAACGCCAGCAGCTGAGTGGCTACTTGCTGCGTGAGGTGGTGAGGGTCGGCCCCGCCCAGGCATAGAAGTACCGTGCCCGGGTTTGCCAGTAACTCATTACTCGTTTGGAAGGCGGACCGCAACGGAGCAAAAGCCGGTCCGGCCAACAGCCGGGCCCCCAGTGTACGCACCTCGTAACTCGCTTCGGAAATGCCTCCGGCGGGGTTCAACACCAAATCCGCCGCAAAGGGAAAAGCGTGTAAATCATCCAGGCACACCAGCTTGGCCGCGCCGCGCCGCACGGCCTGTTGGTACGCAAAATCAAAGCCATAGCCGTCGAGCACCAGCACGTCATCGTCGCGCAGTAAATGTTGCCGCAGCCACACGGCCTCCGTAGCCAGCGGTTGCTCTGGCAGTTCCTGCACGGGCAAGCCCGCCGTGGCCAGCAGCCCACGTAAAGAATCGGCGGGGTTTTGCACCACGAAAACCGTTTCCGAAAATTGTCGGCGCACTATTTCAGCCAATGCCAGCAGCCGCATCACATGGCCTAGCCCGGTGGTTGAGCCCCCATCGGCCCGCAGCACCAGCCGGGGCCCCCACGGTGCAGGATTTGCGGCAGTATCGAAAACGAGCGGGATTCCCACGGCTTAAATCTTTTTTTGCTCGACCTCCGCATTCAGCGCCACCAACTTGGGGTGGGCGGCAAGCAGGGCAATTATTTCTTCGCAATCGAGCCGGCCCGCGTTATAATCAGCCAACAACGCCCGGGCCAGCGTAAAGTCCTCCGGCGTGTCCACGGTGAGGCGGTAGCGGCTGGCATCAGTGGCGCGGGTCAAGTGCGCCAAGCGCACGGTACCGGAACGGTTCTGGTTGATATAAGGCGTGACGTGCTCCCGCTCGGCGGGCAGGGTAGCCCGCCGGGCAGCTTCCTCCAGCAACTCCCGCGAGAATACCTCGAAATCGAAACCGCGCGGGTACGTCCGCTGCAACACGTTGGACAGGTACAGGCGCGGGTCGGCCGCGGCCCGGTAGCGGGCCACGCCTTCGGTAATCAACTCGGCCGCGATGAGCGGGCAGTCGCTCGTGACCCGCACCACGGCCTCCAGGTCGTGCTGCCGGGCGCAAAGCAAGAAGCGGCCCAGCACGTCGTGCTCGTCGCCCCGCGTCACGGGCAAGCCGTGCGCCGCACCAAAGGCGGCCAGCACGTCGTCGGCCGCGTTGGTGGTGGTGGCCAAAAACACCGGCAGCCCGGTCTGGCGCAGCCGCCGCAGGTGCCAGCCCAGCAGCGAATCGGCCCCGGCCCGGAGCAGCACCTTGCCCGGCAGGCGCGTGCTGGTCATCCGGGCCTGCGACACGATGCCGACGCGCAAAGCGCCGCTCATCAGGCCCCTATTTTTTCCAGCAAGTACATGCAGTCCGTATTGCCTTGCTCGGCTGGGTTCACGTACGGAAAAAACTCCTGCTGCACCACCCGCAGCTGGCCCGGAAACTGCTCCATGAACAAGCGGGCGTAGTCGCCTTTCCAAGCGTAGCCCACGTTGTCGCGGTACTTAATCGTGGTGATGTCAGGCATGTAGTACTCGAACCCCCAGATGTAGCGGCTGGTGCAGCGCATCATTTCGGCCATTACTTTAGGCAAGTCGTCGGGCGAAATGTGAATCAACACGCCATTGGTACCCACCACGTCAAAGAAATCGTCCTTAAAAGGCAGATCCAGGCCGCTGCCCTGCACAATGTTTACGTGCTGGGTGTACTCTTTGGCCTTCTCGACGGCGTAGGGCTGAATTTCAACCCCGTAGAGGTTCTTGAACCCGTTTTCTTGCAGGCCCATCAACTGCATGCCGGTGTTGCAGCCAACTTCCATAATGCGCGCCTCGCGGCTCAGGTGCCCCAGAAAACGCTCGTTCATGGCCAATTTGGTCTGGCCCCAGTTGTCGAGGTAAAATTGGTTCCAGTCCGCCAAGTGCCGCGAGTTGCGGTCGGTATAGTGGCGGCCAAAGTCGCTGGTCCAGAAATGTTCCTGCTTTGTGTTGGGATTGGATGTCATGTAAAAAAATAGAAGGGCAAAAGGAAACAATGGCCGGAAAGGGCCCCGTAAAAGTACAAACCCGGTGGCGGGCGCTGGGCAGGGCCCGTACTGGCTGACCGGCAGCAGCCCCGCCGCGCTGTGGGCTGGGGCGTGGCTGCATTAAAAAGCGTGGTCGCCGCCCACGGCCCCGCTTTCGTTAAAATCAAAATACCAGGAGGTTACAAAAGGGTTGTCGGCCTGAATGGTTACCCACCCTGGCTGGCCGCCCAGGAACTCCCGCAGCTCGGTATCGGCCTTGGGGTCCAGGCGCAACTGGCCAAACGGCGGCAGCTGGGCTTCCCGCAGCAAGGTTTGGTTGTCGGCCTCGCGGTAGAACGACAGCTGCAAGTGGGCCGGCGTGGCGTATTCTTTCACGGCCGAGCCGTTGAGGATGACCACCACCGAATGGTCGCCGTCCAGGATGGGGCTCCACTTGAACGTGCCCGGCTTGGTGAGTACCTTGGCGTTGGCAATCTGGGAGTTGAAGCACACGTTGGTTGGCAGGTTCATGGCCCGGCCCGTGCGGCCGACGTTGAGGCCGAACTTGAGGCGGGTAGGAATTTGCTCCCGGTTGGGCCAGTGCTTGACGATGTTCACCCCCCGTAGCCGGCGCGCCTGCTCGGGCGGGAAATGCTCGGCAATTACCTCGTTAAAGCTCAGCGTAAAAAATTGGTCAGGGGTGGCGTGTAAGTCCAGGTGCCGCCAATCGCGCACGGTGCCCACCAGCGCCCCCGCTTCGTCGTAAAATGCAAGGCTAATGCCAAACGCCGAGGGCGAGTAGATGGGGTAAAACACCAATTGGGTGTATTCGCCCTCGTCCACAAACAACGGGGCAAAAACCGCGCTGTCGTGAAACCGCTCGTCCGTGTTCCCCCAATAGGCCCCCGCGTCGCTTACGGCCGATGAGTCGTAGTACGTGTGGGTAATGCTCAGCGCGTGGCGGTGCTGCTCAAAATTACCGGCCACGAATCGCGGGAAAAAGCCCCGGAACTGGTGGTGTAGCTTGACGGTGCCTTTGCCGCCGTGCAATAGGGCGTCGAGGTCGATGTAATCGCGCAGCATTACGAAGCGGGTGGCGTAGGCCGGCACGGGAGGCAGCGTGAACTGGCCGCGCTGCCCTTGGCCGTGCTCGTCGATGATAGTCCACTCGATGACGGGGTTATCGTAATTATATACCCCGTTGACAAAAGCGAAAAACGGTGCGTAAGCCGCGCCCGATAAAATATCAAACCCGCACTCGGGCACGATTTTATCCTCGTTTTCCTGCAAGTCTTCGATGTCGTTGTACACCCGGCCCGTGGTGTGGACGCTGGCCATGAATTCGTCGCCGTAATAATTAAGCACGAAGGCCGGGTAAGGATAAACCAAGTCCCGGGTAGCAAAAATTTCTAACTCCAGCGAGCCGGTAAAGTCGGCCTCCGTGGCCCCCAACGCGGTTTCGGCCAGCAGGTCGCCCACGCGCAGCGCAAAAGCCTTGGGCTCGGTGATGAGCAGGCTTTTGCGCAGCAGAATCGGCCCGTCTTCGCCGCGCAGCGTGACGAGCATCTGCACTTCGGGAATGCGCCGCTTGAGCAACCAATACCCCATGAACAGCACCCGGCTGGAATAATTAGCCGTGTGCAGCACCGGAAAAATGGCGGACGAGCGAAATATCGGCCGTCGGATAAGGCTCACCGCTTCGCCTGCCGCCTGCGTTGACTCAAGGTGCTTATGGTAGCTTTTCATGGAAAATCGAAGCATTAAATGGCACGAGCTCGGCCGTACCAGCCGCCAAAAACGCAACTGCCAATTATGATTTATTGTGTATTTGGCGAGGCAATTCTGGGCTTCACCACAAAGCTTGGCGTGTGCGTGTAAGACAGTTTTTGCAGCTGTAAGTTGTGGCGAGCCACTAATTCGTCCACGGCACGGGTTTCGCCCGCCACGGTGCCGTAATCATCAAAAATAAGCACGCCGCCGGGCACAACTAGGTCGTAAAATGCGTCCAAGGCTACCTTGCTGGGCTTGTACACGTCTACGTCGATGTGCAGCAGGGCGATGCGCAGCTCCGGGTGGGCCCCCACGTAAGCAGGTATTGTTTCCACCACGTCGCCGGGGACTAACTCCACGTTGCGCAGCCCTTTGTGCGTCAGCACGGTTTGCACCTGTTCCACGCTTAGGCCCTGGCCAGCCACGTCGTCGTGGCGGGCTGCAAACGCGTTGTCCGACTCGTCTCCGTGCCGCGGGAAAGCGCCAAAAATGTCAAATCCGACGATACGTCGCGATAATGGACTTTCCAGCAATTCCCGAAAAGTAGCCCAGCGCACGAGCGAAGTGGCTTTAAATACCCCGCATTCCACCACTGCGCCCGGCAGGCCGGTTATCAGCTTGTACAATTCAAAGTGCCCCATTGCCTTGGCCAGCCGCGTGATGTCGCTGGTCAGGTAGTAGCCGTTTTCGTAATGGATGGCTTGCGCCGAATCAAAATCCTGAATAGTCATGCAGGAAGAATTTAACGTAAAAAAAGAGTGGAATAAAGCCAGGTGATAAACGCGTGTGGGACGAATAAGCAAATAATGCCCACGCCGTTTGCCCAATCGGCTGATGCCCGCTATTGGCTATTAAACTCCCGGATGCAGGCCACCACGTAGTCCTGCTCGTCGTTGGTGAGGGTAGGGTAGAGGGGCAGGCTCAGGCAGCGGGCGTAGTAGGCCTCGGCCTGCGGGAAATCGCCCTTTTTCCAGCCCAGCCGCTCGTAGTACGGCATCCGGTGGACCGGAATGTAGTGCACCTGCGCAAAAATTTGCCGGGCTTTGAGGAAGTCGTAGAGGCCGCGCCGGTCGGCCACCTGCACCACGTAGAGGTGGTAGGCGTGGCCGGGGCGGCCGGGGGCCAGCACGTCCACGCCGGGCAGGGCAGCAAAGGCATCATCGTAGCGGGCGGCCAGCTGGCGGCGGCGGGCCAAGCCAGCGTCAGCGCGCGCCAACTGGCTGAGACCCAAGGCGCAGTTAATGTCGGAAATGCGGTAGTTGTAGCCCAACTCCTGCATTTCCATGTACCAGCCGCCCTCGCCGGGGTTCACAAACGAGGCCTCGTCGCGGGTGATGCCGTGGGTGCGCAGGCGCAGCAGGCGGTGGTAGAGGCGCTCGTCGTTGGTCGTTACCATGCCGCCCTCGCCGGTGGCAATGTGCTTGACGGGGTGGAAGCTGAAGATGGCCAAATCGGCCAGCTGCCCGCTGCCGCAGCGCCGCTCCTGCCCCTTGGAATCGACAAAAAAGCCGCCCGGTGCGTGGCAGGCATCCTCAATAACCCACAGGCCAAACTCGTCGGCCAGGGCCCGGGCCTGCTCCAAATCCGCGCCCAGCCCGGCAAAATCCACCGGAATCAGGCCCTGGAAATGGCCCTTCGGGTGTGCGGCAAGCAAGGCCCGCACTTGCGCAAGGTCGATGTGCCCGGTAACGGGGTCTATGTCGGCAAAGTGCACCTCGCCGCCGCAGTACAGCACGCAGTTGGCCGAGGCCGCGAAGGTGAGGGGCGTGGTGATGACGCGCTGCCCGGGGCCCACGCCCAGCGCCAACGCGCACAGGTGCAGCGCCGCCGTGCCGTTGCTCACGGCCACGGCGTAGCGGGCCCCGATGTATTCGGCAAACCGGGCCTCAAACTCCGCCACGCGGGGGCCCTGGGTCAGGAAATCGGCGCGCAAGGCGTCGGCCACGGCGGCCACGTCGGCGTCGGTGATGTGCTGGTGGCCGTAGGGCAGGGGGTGGGCGGGGTAGAAAGTGGGGTCGAGCATGGGCCCCAAAGGTAAAGACGGGCGCGCTTTGGGGCCCCCAGCTCCGGCCCTTACGCCACGAAGTCAGCGTCCACGTGCCGCCGGATTTCCTCTTGAATCTGGGCTGCGTCGAGCCACTCGTTGTTGTTAGCTGAGTCGTAGTGGAAGCCCAGCGGCACGCGCTGGCCGTGGAAGTGGGCCACAAACTTGTCCACGTTCCAGTTCGGCGTGTTGGGTAGAATGACGTAGTAGCGGTCCAGTTCCACCGTGCTCAGGGCGTCTGTTTCGGTAATCATTTCCTCGTGCAGCTTCTCGCCGGGGCGGATGCCCACAATGCGCTGCTCGCAGTCGGGCCCGATGGCGCGGGCCACTTCGGTGATCTTATAGGACGGGATTTTCGGCACGAAAATTTCGCCGCCCCAGGCGTGCTCCAGCGCGTAGAGCACCAGGTCCACGCCTTCTTCGAGCGAGATGTTGAAGCGCGTCATGTCGGGGTGGGTGATGGGTAGCACGCCGGTGCGGCGCTCCTTCAAAAAGAAGGGTACCACCGAGCCGCGCGAGCCAATCACGTTGCCGTAGCGCACCACCGAAAACCGCAAATCGCGCGCGCCCTTCATGTTGTTAGCGGCTACAAACAGCTTGTCCGAGCACAGTTTGGTGGCCCCGTACAGGTTGATGGGCGCGGCGGCCTTATCAGTGCTCAGGGCCACTACGTTCTTCACGCCGCAGTCGAGGGCGGCGTTAATCACGTTTTCGGCCCCGAAAATGTTAGTTTTGATGCACTCCATCGGGTTGTATTCGGCGGCGGGCACCTGCTTGAGGGCGGCGGCGTGAATCACGATGTCGATGCCCTCGCAGGCGCGCTGTAAGCGCTGCGGGTCGCGCACGTCGCCGATGAAGTAGCGGATGGCCGGGTATTGGGCCGGGCTGAATTCCTGGCTCATCTCGTACTGCTTCAGCTCATCGCGCGAGAACACCACCAGCCGCTTCACCTGCGGGAATTTTGCGAAAACAGTGCGCACGAACTGCTTACCGAACGAGCCGGTGCCGCCCGTGACGAGGATGGACTTGTGGTTGAGGTCGAGGGCCATGAAAAGCGAAAGAGGGAAAGGGCAAAAGTACGCACCCGGGCCGGGCGGCGTAAATTTGTGGAATGGCCGAGCCCGTAAAACTTCTCATTTGGGACCTGGACGATACCTTCTGGCGCGGTACGCTCTCGGAGGGCCCCGTGGCGCCTATCGCCGAAAACCTAGCCCTTGTGCGCTCCACTGCCGCCTGCGGCCTGGTGCACACTGTCGTCAGTAAGAACGACCCCGCCGCCGCCGAGGCCGAATTGGAGGCACTGGGCATCCGCGACTTATTCGTGTTTTTGCGCATCGGCTGGCAGCCCAAGGGCCCCGTCATCAAGGAGTTGCTGGACGCCATGCAGCTCCGGGCTCCCAACGCGCTGTTCCTCGACGACAATCCCGTGAACCTGCGCGAGGCCGCCTTCTACAACCCCGGCCTGCAAACCGCCGACCCCGCCGACCTGCCCATGCTGGCCGGGGTCCTACTCGCCAGCGGCAAGCCCGACCCCGAGTTTTCGCGCCTAAAACAGTACCAACTATTGGAGCGCCAGCAGCAGGCCCGCGCCCAGTACGAGGGCGATAACCTTGCTTTTTTGCGCGCCGCCGGCGTGCAAGTTGAGTTCCGCGAGGGCCCCGAAGTAGTACCCGATTTGGCTCGCATCGAGGAGCTCATCAACCGCTCCAACCAACTCAATTTCACCAAGCTACGGGTTACTACCGAAGCACTGGCGGCTAGCTTCGCCGACCCGGCCCGCCGCTGGGGCACGGTGCGCGTGCGCGACCAGTTCGGCGACTACGGTCTGGTGGGCGCGTTTTGTCTGAATATTGCGGCGAATCGGCTGGAGCAGTTTGTGTTTTCGTGCCGTATTCTGCACCTCGGCGTCGAGCAGTTTACTTACGCTCGGCTGGGTTTCCCAGCGCTGGACGTGCAGGGCGACGTAGCCACGGAATTGAACAATACCGACCGGCCCGATTGGCTGACGGTTGCTGCCGGGGCCCCCGCCGCGCCGCCCGCGCCCGCCGCCGGGGCCCCCAGGCTGCGCGTGTTTCTAAAAGGCGGCTGCGACTTGGGCCAGCTCACGCCCTTCCTGCAAGCCTTCGATTTGGACGTGCACGAAGAATTCAACTTCCTCAATGAAAACCAGATAACGGCGCACCTGGAGCACACTATGCTGCTGCGCCAGACCCGCGAGCTGCCCGCCGCCGAGCAGCAGCGCCTGGCCCACCGCCTACCGTTTCTGGGCGCTGAGGCGTACGCTACGGACTTGTGGAGCGGCGCCTACGACGTACTGGTGTTCAGCCCGCTGATGGACTATACCCAGGACCTGTACCGCGAGCGGGCCACGGGCATCGCCGTTCCTTTCGGTGGCTACCGCGACCTCACGGCCGAGCTACCGGAGCCCCTGGCGGCCCGTTACGCCCAGCGCAAGTTCCGGGGAATGGACGAGGCCTTTTTGCGGCAGTTTGCGCACGACTTTCAGTTTGAAGGCCCCATTGGCCCCGCCAAGTTCCGCGAAAATCTGGCTTGGCTGCGCCAGCAGGTGCCGGCGCCCGTGCCCATTTTCTTCCTCAATGGCACCGAAATCGACGTGCCTAATTCGGGCGAGCCCGGGGCCCCCCAGCGCCACGCAGCCCTGAACGCGGCCCTGGAGGCTTTCGTTAAAACGGCCCCCAATTGCTTCGTCGTCGACGCCCGCTCGTTCATCAACCAGCGCGCCGACGTGACCAACAACCTGCGCCATTACCAACCGCGCCACTACCGCACCCTGGCGCAGCACTTGGCCGCGGCCATCGGCGAGTGGCGGGGCCGGCAGCTGACGCACTCGGCCTGGGCCGATTGGCGCGCGCGCCTCTGGAACCGGATGCCCGCCAAGTTGCGCGGGGTCGTGGCGCGGCTCACGTAGCTTAGCCCCGCGCTGGGGCCCTCACGATGGTGGCTAGCTGCTTCGTAAGGGCCCGGCGGGTGTAGCGGCCGTGGCTGGCGGCGGGCAGGTCCAGGTTGGGGTTGATGGCCCATTGGTGGAGCAGCATATCCAGGGTTTCCTGCATCAGGGCCGCATCGGCGTAGGGCAGGGCCTGGCCAGCGCCGCATTCTTGCAGCAGCTTATCGGCGTCGGAGCCAGCGGGGCCCACGCACAGTACGGGTTTGTTAGCGGCTAAATACTCGAATATTTTGCCCGGCAAAATGCCCCGGTTGCGTGGTACGTCCGGAATCGCCATCAGCAGCACGGTGGCTTGCAACAGCTCGGCCACCGAGGCGGCGTGCGGCACAAACGACTGATACTCGGTGACTCCGGCCAAGCCCGCGGCGCTTACTTGGGCCCGCAGCTCGGCGCTCACCTGGCCCACGAAGCGTAGCCGCACGGGTACGGCGGGGTGGCGCTTCAGGGCCCCGGCCAGGGCCCCCAGCAGGCCGCCGAGGTGGTATAATTCGGTGATGGTGCCGGTGTGGGTGATGCGGAAGCAATCGGCCGGGGGCTGCGAGGGCTGGCCAAAGTCGGGCGCGTCGTAGCCGTTGGGCAGCACGTGGATTTTGCCTGCCGCCAGCCCCGGCACCTTGGTCCGAAACAGGCGCTCGGTTTCGGGCGAGGTCACGAGCACGGCGTCGGCCCGCATCAGCACCTGGCGCTCATAGCGGGCATCGAGCCAGGCGGCCAGGGGCGTGTGGTGCAGGTCTTTATAATAATAAATATCCGTCCATGGGTCGCGCATATCGGCCAGCCAGCGCAGGCCGTAGCGCTTTTGCAGCGCCAGGCCGATGAGCTGGGTGGAGTGCGGCGGCGAGCTGGTGAGCACCGCATCGAAGGTTTCGCCGGCGGCCAGCAGGCGCTCCACGGCCCGTAGCGCGTGCTTGTTCCAGCCGCGGCGCGGGTCCGGAATGAACAGGTTGCCGCGCACGAAGCGCAAGGCCTGCTGCATCAGCCCCGGCTTGCCCTCGTTGGCGAAGCCGCCGTAGGGCACGGCGCGGCCCGTCAGCTTCTTGTAGCTCTCGAACGGCTCCGAAGTGGGCGTGCGGATGACGCGCACGCCGGCCGGCACGTCGGCGGCCAGGCTTTCGTCCAGCACCGGGTAGGTGGCCTGGGTGGCGTCCACGGTCACCACGGTGGCTTCCACCCCAAAGTCGCCCAGGTATTTCACCCATTTCAGGCAGCGCTGCACACCGGCTCCGCCCGAAGGCGGCCAGTAGTAGGTGAGGATGAGCAGGCGCAACGGGCGGGTTTCGGGCACGGGAACAAAAAACGGGCGCGACGACTGCGCTAAACTGCAAAGCTACGCGCACGACACGCCCATCGCCGCCGTAACTTTACGCCCCGCCTCCGCACCGCGGGCCATTCTTCTTCCATGAATAACGACCAAATTAATGAGCTGCTGGCCCTGATGGGGCAACAAATCAAGGGCCAAGCCGAACTACGCGAAACCTCTGACCGCCGCTTCGCGCAGCTGACCGACGTGATGGTGAGCGGTTTTTTGCGGTTGGAAGACCGGCTCGGGGCCCGCATCGACAATGTTTCGGCGCGGGTGGACCACCTCACGGAACGGGTGGACAACCTCACCGAAGAAGTGAAGGAAATCAAAGAAGACGTGCGGGAAGTCAAAACCCAGGGTCAGGAAACCAACCGCCGTCTCGGCAACGTTTTTGAGCATACCGGCCAGCTAACCGAAGCATCGAAAGCCACTGGGATGCGGCTAAGCTACATGGAGGAAGCCCAGCAGCCCACCAATGCCGAACTGGACGCTCGGTTAAGAGCCGTCGAAGCTCAGTTCCGCAACCCCTCTTAACCAGGCGGAACCCTAAAAAATCTGTTCAATCCGTTAAAATTCGTTTAATCCGTGGTCTATGTTCGATAACCTCTCCACTAAGCTCGACCGGGCCATCAAAACCCTCAAGGGTCAGGGTAGCATCTCCGAAATCAACGTTGCGGCCACCATCAAGGAAATCCGTCGGGCCCTGGTCGATGCCGACGTTAACTACAAAGTTGCCAAAGATGTAACCGATAAAATCAAGGACGAGGCCATGGGCCGCAACGTGCTTACGGCCGTCTCGCCGGGCCAGCTCATGGTCAAAATTGTGTACGACGAGCTGACCGCGCTCATGGGCGGCGAAAAGCAGGACATCGTCATCAAGGGCGACCCGGCCGTGGTGCTGCTTTCGGGCCTGCAAGGTTCGGGCAAAACTACGTTTGCCGGCAAGCTGGCCAGCTTCATCAAGAAGCAGAACCGCACTGTGCTGCTGGTGGCCTGCGACGTGTATCGCCCCGCCGCCATCGAGCAGCTGAAGGTGCTCGGCGAGCAAATTGGGGTGGAGGTGTACAGCGAAATCGACAACAAGAACCCGGTCGAGATTTCGCGCAACGCCATCGACTACGCCAAGAAAAACAACAAGAAGGTAGTCATCGTCGACACCGCCGGCCGCCTGGCCGTCGACGAGCAGATGATGCGCGAGATTGAGGCCGTCAAAAGCGCTATCAACCCCAGCGAAACGCTGTTTGTGGTGGACGCCATGACCGGGCAGGACGCCGTGAACACCGCCAAAACCTTCAACGACCGCCTAAATTTCGACGGCGTGGTGCTCACCAAGCTCGACGGCGACAGCCGCGGCGGGGCGGCCCTTAGCATTCGGGCCGTGGTGGAGAAGCCCATCAAGTTTATCTCGACGGGCGAGAAAATGGAAGCTCTCGACCTGTTCTACCCCGACCGCATGGCCCAGCGCATCCTGGGCATGGGCGACGTGATTTCGCTCGTGGAGCGGGCCCAGCAGCAGTTCGACGAGGACGAGGCCAAGCGCATCAACGCCAAAATCCGTAAGAACCAGTTCAACTTCGACGATTTTCTCTCGCAGCTGGACCAGATCAAGAAGATGGGCAACATCAAGGACCTGATGGGCATGATTCCGGGCATGAGCAAGGCCATGAAGGACGTCGAAATCGACGACGACGCCTTCAAGCCCGTTGAGGCCATCATTAAGAGCATGACCAAGCAGGAGCGGGCCAACCCCGACCTCATCAACGGCTCGCGCAAGCGCCGCCTGGCTAAGGGCTCTGGCACTGACATTCAGCAGGTAAATGCCCTAATGAAGCAGTTCGAAGACATGCGCAAAATGATGCGCACCATGAACAAGATGAGCCAGACCAAGGGCGGCATGGCCCAAATGGCCAAGATGATGGGCGGCCTCAAAGGGGGCCCCGGCGGTATGATGCGCTAGCTCCACCGTAAGCGGATTTACAACAAAAACGAAACGGCCGGGAATCTTTTCCCGGCTGTTTCGTTATCTCATAGTGAAAGAATAGTTTTTTAAGGTGTTTTGGTTTAAAAATCCCACGGTCCTTGGCTGTGGGATTTTTCATTTACTGACAATCAGTTACTTAACTGTTAAAAGTAGTCCTTCACTTTCCCATTGTATCCCATAATCCCGAATTGTGGGATACAGAAAATGGGTTTTGGGATACAGAAAATACAAGCTGGAGGAAAGCACGAATCCTGATAACAAGGCGGTTAATCGTGAATTTGCCAGCTTGGACACTTGTTCCTGGTGCCTAGAAGGTCACCCGAATCGAATATGCTGTATACCGAGATCCTCTCGGCACCCCGCTTCCAAGCGTTACCCCACCCAGGGTGGCGTAAAACCAACGTTCTTGAAGCCGTAGGCGCGGGCTCTTCTCACGTTTTGAAGGAATGCAATTGGGTATTCCGCCACCACGCCCCTAACTGTGGACGTGGTTGCCAAAAGGTAGAAGCCCAGCAAGTGCCCCTGCGTAAACATGATATGGGCTAAGTAACTAAAACTGCCTATCAATCTGCCTTTTCTATACCGGCGATGATAGCCAGCATCCCGTGTAGTACATGCCTGCCACAATTTTGCCGTTGTAGCCTGTCTTTTTGCCGGCTCTGTAGCCCAGCCGGGACGCTAAATGACTCCAGTTAATCTCCCTTTAACCGTTATAAAGAGGGCTCTTCATTTTAATGGTACCAACACTTCGGGCATACACCACCTCGAATAGGTCTACCACTTGCCGTGTTTTGTGAGACCGTACAACGCACGTGGATACACGTGGATAATGGATGACATTACTAATTTACTACAAGCCTGAAATCGCGCGAGGGATTCATAACTTTTTGAACAGGAAGTTTTTATGGAAATACACGTCAGTAAATGTCTCAAACAAACTAAACGAGGGCGTGAGTCACTAAATCAGTAGCTATATTAGTGAGCCCAGTACACTTAGTCGTTCAATAAGGTGAAAGCCTTTCCAACTAGTGCTTTGTTTTAAAAACGATTGAATTTCCCTTATCCATGCAGCCAGACAAACAGTCACTGAACTTAAGAAAAGACCTTGAACCTGAGCTTTCAATTCGTGGTGAGAGTATTCAACGAGTTTATAATTTCTATATCGAAGAGCGATTATTGGTTAATAGGCGATATCAGCGAAAACTTGTATGGAATGTGGAAGAAAAGCAAAAGTTTTTGGACTCGATAATTATGAGCTATCCGGTCCCTCTTTTCCTGTGGGCAAGTGTTGAGTATAACGATAAAGACCGCTACGAAATAATTGACGGCATGCAAAGGCTCAATGCCATTACATCTTTTATTGAGCAAGAATTTGGTTTATTAGTTAAGGAGGAAGGCGGTGGCGAAAAAGAATATTTCTTTGACTTAGATACAATGGCTGATACAAAGCTTTTGAAGGACGAGAATTTATTGGAACAAAAAGTGCCAATGCTTTCAAGAGCTATTTGTAGCAAAATTGCTGGTTATCTTCTTCCGCTTTCTGTTTATAGAATGGAAACGTCAGAAGAAATTGATGAAATCTTCAGAAGAATAAATTCTGGTGGTAGACAATTGTCAATTCAAGAAGTTAGACAGTCAAGCTCATTAGGTGGTTTTGCAGATGCTGTTAGAAGAATTGCTGCTAAAATCCGTGGTGATGACTCTAATTCAGATATGCTACTTTTAAACGCGATGCGAAAAATAAGTGTATCCAATAAAAGGCTACAGCATTATGGCATTAATGTAGATGATATATTTTGGGTGAAGCAAGGAATAATTTCTCGTGAAAAGATGAGGCAGTCAAATGATGAAGAAATCGTGGCTGACATATTGTCGAGCATGATTTTGTATCCCGATAAGTTCACAAGCAACGCAGTGCTTTTGAATAATATGTACGGGATTCATTCACTGGACAGCCCTACTCAAACAGACCGCCATCAGAAAATAGAATCCGAATTAAGCAAAGACTTGGATGGGTGGGTTGATAAATTTATTGCTATCTATGATGTGGTTCGCCAAGTTATGGAAGTGGCTAACGAGTCTTTTAACTCGCTTGTCAATAAACATACGGAAAGCAGGTTTTCACCAAAACACTTCCAAACCATTTTTATGGCATTGTATGAGCTAATCGCTATCGATAAGAAGATGGTGGTTAGTTATGAACTTTTAGTTAAAAAGTTTAGAGAAGCTGGCAAGATAATGAGAATTGCTTCTGGATCTTATAGTGGTAAAAATAAAAATACAAACATAGCCGCTGTCAAAGGCGTTTTTATAGAATCATTTCGTAGTAGGGAATCACACGAGGAAAATCCTGCTGAAGACAACTGGACGACAAGGTTGGAAAACATTCTAGTCCAATCATATACGGAGCAATCGCTATACGATTTCAAGCTAGGATTACACAACCTTGATGAACAGGGTCTTTTTAATCAGGAATCGCTAGAAAAAATAGTCAAAACTTTAACCGCCATGGCTAATGTCGGAAAAAAAGCAACTGGTTATATTATAATCGGTGTGGCTGACAATGAAAAGGACGCTTCATTCTGTCTACAATATTATCAAGAACAGGGCGTGAGGACCCAGCCCATAAAGTTTGGCAATTTTTGTGTGACAGGTGTAAATGGGGAAGTAGATAAACACTACAAAAGCGACCATGATAAATACATGTCATTGATCAGTAGTAAAGTAAAGAACATGCCTGTTGAATCCGGATTTTTGCATAACAATATAAGAATTTGGTCGATCAAATACTTTGGTAAAGCCATAGTAATATTTCGGGTAAATTCGGCTGACCATCCTGTGACATTTGACGAAGGATTTTATACTAGAATTGATAGCAATACTGTAAAAGTCAAGAGCTCTGAATTTAATTTTTTGCATAAAAAATTTAGTTAAAATAAGGCTTTGAAATAATTATAAATGAGTTAGTACAAAGCCAAAAGGTACTACGATTTTATAACTGTAATGCCTTAGAGTTATTAAGCTGCTGGTGAAGCTTAATGGATGCAAAGTCGCCCACTACGATTGACTATGCCTCCGCAGCCTTCGGTGAGTCCAATGCAAATCGGAGCCGATTCGAGTAATATGGGGGCGTTCCTGAGAATGCCCCTCTCAATACCCAAGGCTGTTGCCACAAAGATCAGCACAATCAGTATCGGGCTGTGTCCACTTGCTCTATTCCCCTGACGCTGGACATCTCTACGTTGACGATGTCAGCTAACGCTTCTTTACTCGTAACATTATAAAGATTGGGTATAGCTTTGTCAATGAAATTACTGAACTAGTTTAAGTGCAAAAGGTATACAACTGAATTTTTGCACTTAGTTACGATAGAAATAGAGGTCTCATCTATAACTTAGTTAACTTGCTGACCTCATATTTCAAGCCTTATTTTGCTTCACTATTTCTTGCCAAGCTCTAAAACAAAGTGCAATGCAGATACCAAGCGACACATTGTATAAGACCTTTTTGCGAAGGTTAAAGACACAGGAAAGGGCGTATAATGACCTTGGATTTTTTTATACGCCGCGCCTATTTGCAAAATTTGTGAGGCGTTATCCTGAACTAAAGCCAAGATTAAGTGATGTTTACGATGAATTAATTAATCAGGTAGATGTAGTTTTGGTAGATGGTAGAATGAAGAAGCTTCATGAACTGCAATCTGTCTCAATAAAAAACCTCGACGTGTACGGCACACTGCATGACGGGAAGGAAATTATGCTGAATAATTTTCAAGTTATTAGTGCTAGTATAAAGCATATCACGTTAGACCATACCGTTTCTTTTTATAACTTGGTTAATCAGAACTTATCTCAACTACCTGACTTAAAGTTGCTCTATCAAACTATTAGCAATGGACGGAAGCTAAATAAGGAGAAAATGCGCGGTGAGTACGAAAGGATAGTAAACCAATACAGTATGGATGAAGTCGATACTGTATTAAAAGAGGTTAAATACCTAGCTGTGCATACCAAATTAGTGCTTATGCCAAGTCACTTAAATTATTCAAAAGGAAAGAAGTGATAGGATAGCTGTAGCTATGCTTGAAAAAATGCTACCTTCTTGTAACTACCTTAGTAAGAACATGGCATGCGCGTTAGCGAACGAATATGTCGCAGCAAAAGGTTACGCCATAGCCCCTTTGCAGTCTGCCCCTGAGATTGGCATTAAACGTTATCTACCCTTAGTTAGTAAAGCAGGTACAACCTTTAATAAATTTAAGTGAACTTATAGCTTGGTACAACTAATGCTCCGGTATCCCAATTATTCTTAAAAGTTGTACTGGATGCCGACATATGCCCCTTTAGTTTTAAGATTAAATGTGTATTTAATGTCTTTCTCTAGTTCAGTTGTTGAAGATATTGTTTGCCCAACTGCCAGTTTGTTTAAACTTTGTTCCCACGCAAGAATGCCGCCAGCAGTGATCGCAAACTTTTTGCTTGGAAATGCAAACCCCCCTCCGTATAAAATAAATGGTCTTTTCTTAGTGGGGTCTAAACCAATCTGTGCAATAGGGACGAAGTATCTTGACCTTATACCCGGGTTAAAATTTAAAAATAGTGCTGTTATAGGAGTGTTGCTTTTAATATCATCTTCTGTGATAGAGAATTGACCTTGACCAGTATTTGAAACGCCAAAACCTCTTAACGTGGTGTTGCCATAAAATATTCCAGTACTGACAGAAACTACTACGAAATCGTATGTTTCGAACACTAATGTTTTCTTTGTTACATCGCTTTTTTTAACAAGCTCTTTGCGCTCTTTGCTAGCATCTGTCTTTTTGTATTCATATTCAGTGATTGTCAATTTCGTTTGAAGCCTTTTTCCGTCTTCAAATGATAAAGGGCGTATCTTATAATACCCTTTAGTTTCCGGTTGATTTGTGTTGTAAGAAGACTCGTTTTTTTGCGAAGTGTTAATAATTGCGATCACGGATCTCATATTTTTTATTAAATTCCGGTTTGAGTTTACGATTAGGGAGTTTTGTTCAATGAAGTTTGATACGGTTGTCCTTGTATAGCTATTTAATAATACGTCTGAAAGCTTGAGTTCAGTAATTAATTTTACTATTTCAATCTGAGTTGACTCTATTTCAGTCTGTTGAGTCTCAAATTTGTCAACGTTAGACGATTCTAAAGCTGTTGTGCTTGCTACATTGGTAGCGTCAGAAAGAGCAAACAACTTTTCAAAAATACCTTCTAATTCCTTTGGAATGTTGGTTGATATTTTCTTGTCAACGTTTTCAAGTAAAGGCGTAATTTTATTAAAATTTATCCTATCACTTTCCGTCAATAAGTCTTGGCTTGCGCGAAGCTGTAAGTAAAGTAACGTTAGAGCAGTGTTATTAAAGCCATTTGCAGGGATACTTAATTCAGTTGTTCCTGCAGCCAATAATGCTGCACGTGAGCCTTTAACAATGGATTTAGTTTCAGCGCTGTTTAGCGATGTTACAGGTGTGCCGAACTGAGATGTTAATAGCCCAACAAAATCGCTCAGGGCTTTGTCTCTATCGTCTGTAAAAGTGGTGTCTTTCCATAGTACCTTATACTTTAGCGGATTTAACCACTTCATGTATATGCTACATGAATTATCGCCAGCCAAAGAGAAAATGATACCGTCTTTTATTGGAATTGGATTGTCAGAAGTCTTGCCTGTGAGAAAATAACTTAAGGTATTGTCTGTAGCATCCATAGACAGGTAGAGAGCCTGATCTTTAATCTTCTTTCCTCTCGGATACAAAGACTGCTGAGCAAAACCTGTCAGGTATGTGACTGAAAAGAGTAAAAAGGTAAACGTAAAGGTCTTCATCTTGCCTAAATAGTGAAAGGTTTTTGATTATCGAAAATTGGATTTGGTTGACCAATGTTGTAATAATTTGGCGTTTGCTCTGCAGGCATAAGGTTTACTATTTGTTTGTAAAATGATAAATAACCACTACTAAACTTGCCTCCATTCCACACGTTTTTTAACATACTCGTGAATTTGCCATTAAAAGGTCCATCGTAAGAGGATTGGTTGTCTTGGCAGCCGGAGAGTAGTTTTACACTTGCCTTAATATTTGGCGAACTAACATTTTTAACCGATTTCAGAATGTCATCGTAAAACTCCTTGTTCTCGTAATATGTACTGGATGCCACTTCATTGGGCATGTATTTTGCACGAAAATCAGTGCTAATTCGCTCCCTATTACTTGCTAGTCGGAGAACTGTACCACTATTACAGCTATCTGAAATTACTAAGATCCGAACACCTGCCTTAAAACTGGATCAAAGTTGCGACAACTCATCATCTACAAGTTCGCCGTCATATAAGCACCATGTTTCGTCCAGCCCGTCATCTTCATCGCCATTTATATCAGGCAGTTGCCCTCCATGACCGGAATATGAAATAACGAATATGTCTCCTTGGTTCAGTGTTTGAGCAGCATTTAGAATCGATGAAGTAACCGCCTGCCTTGTCGCATTTGACCTAAGAAGAACATATGTTTGGAATCCTTGATATTTTGCGATCAGAGACATATCATTTGCATCATACTCAGCAGCATTGAGTTCCCCATTCCAACCTGAATAGTGATTTGGGTCAACATAGTTTAGACCGATGTGAAGCGAAATTGCTGTTGCCATTGTTATTATGTGTTTGTGGTTAGATTTTTAAATGCATGAGACTCTATTTTCAGATACATTATTTAAAGTATTTGAAAGTATTCTTTAATCATTTCTAAGGTTTGGGCTCAAACTCTTTTATGTTAGTCTTTCTGAATGAAGCGAAAGTAGTACAGGGTTTTTGCTAGTACATCAGTGCTACCACTGAATTTGAGCAGTTGAGTAATAATTGATAAAATGTGGCTAATTTTAAATAAATAACCTCATTTTCAATTTGTTGTGCGTAAGGTTGCCCAACTAGTACTAGGTGAATGTTAAGCATAATGCCTTAGAATAACGGGGGTACGATGATGTGTTTCCCCGTGCCGACAAAAACGTGTCCCTACTGCGGAAAAATACCTATCGCTCGTCAGCGGCTGACAAATTCAGTTTCAATCGTACAGGTGAATGCCATTGTGTAGAATCAGCCGTGTGCCTAAGCGAATTTTGCTTGGCAAGCGCAGTAATGGTGAAAAATGTGTGTATTTACAGCTTCGTAGTAAAACGCTCACCTTATGCGTTTAGGGGATGCGCATTATTTAAACGAGCGTTTAAATAATGCGCAATTTCGTAACTTGTCGAAAGTTTATTACTAACGATGATCGAAACCCGTAGCAGATTTATTACTTATTATCGGGTATCCACCCAAAAACAGGGCGCTTCTGGATTGGGGCTAGAAGCACAGAAAGCCGCAGTCACTTCTTTTGTCAAGGAGGAAGCGCACGTCCTCGGTGAGTTTGTCGAAGTCGAAAGCGGGAATAAGGACCTTCGTCCACAACTCCACGCTGCAATTGCTGCGGCGCAGAGTCAGAATGCGACGCTTCTTATCGCCAAGTTGGATCGGCTCTCTCGTAATGCCGGTTTCATCTTCGCCTTGCGCGATGCCGGCGTATCCTTTGTGTGTTGCGACATGCCGGACGCCAATTCGCTAACGGTGGGTCTCTTTACGGTGATTGCTCAACACGAGCGCGAAACCATTAGTAAGCGCACTAAGGATGCACTTGCGGCGAAGAAAGTACGAGGGGCTACGCTTGGATCACCACAAAACCTTACGGCAGCCGCCAGAAACAAAGGTGAAGAGGTCAGAAGAAGGAATGCGTTAGAAAACCCCCAGAACAAGCAGGCAGGTATGTTGACAGCATTATTGCATGCTAAGGGTCATTCGCTGCAACAAATTGTTGATGAGTTAAATGGTGTGGGCTTTAAAACACGTCGTGGAAAGCCTTTCTATCATTCGGCAGTCCAGCGGTTGTTATTCAGAATTGCTCTTACCGGATAATCACACTATGGTTTTCAGTGTAACACGTAAGCATGTTGTGCTTTCAGATGGCTTAGGCACATGTTTATACCCGCCTCATTCTAGTAACCACCTTTGCAAGGATGCAGCAAATAGCAGAAGGGGCGGTGCTAGTCGCAACCAATGGGTTTTGATCGTATTTTGTATGAGTAGCGGCGACCGATTGTCTAATACATGCTAAACCGGGGCTGCCATGAGTAGAACTTTTGGTGGCTACTACTTTCCAAATAGTACCAAGGTCTTTGCATAGTCTTCTGGCGACGAGGGCGGCGGAATTAGATCACGTAGGTGCGGATACTGATTTAAGGCTTCTTCGCTGGCATCTTTAATCGCGTAGGGGTTGTCTTCCAACCAAAGCGGGTCTTTCAGGCGGCGTTGCGCTCGTTCGAGGTCGCGTTGCCTGGTTGCCTTTGCTTTCGTTGCCGTGACTCGGCGTTTGGCGTCTTCAAGTGATTGCGCAAACGAAATCTCCTGCACTGGGGCGGGTTTGTTTTCTTCACTCTGCTGGTTTGTTTGCACCTTCATATCCTAACAGTAGCTCAGCGATGCGTTTTTGTAGCTTCGTCTTGGCGACAGTAACGGGTTTTGAAGTGGACGTCGGTTCGGTGGCGATCAAAACGTTCTCGAGTGCGGCGAGTGGGTCAGCGACGGTTTGAAGGTTGGCGGCTCGAACCCCAACCAATGGTTGCTGTTCCGGCGCTACCCCCTTGGTACCAGCGCGAATGGTCAGAACCTGAGCAATAGGAGTGGAAGCCACTACGTCGCTTTGTTGAATTTTTAACACAGAAACATCCGCTGGAACCATTTCGCGTACGGCATCCCGTGGTGCGGTTGCTTGGTTAGCGAGTGCCGCGGGCAACTCGTCGAGGTCGGTCTCCAAAAAAGCGGCAAGCTCCTGCTGTAATTGCTGAAACACGGCAAAAATCTGCTGCTGCTCATGGTCGGTGAGCTTATTGTAACGGGCGGGGTGGAGCTTGTTGATGAGCACGTTTTTGTCCACGCCGATTTTAGCAGCCAGGGCAGATACGCTCATGCCGTAGCGGCTCATGAAATGGTGAACGAGAGAGGGGTTTATGCAGTTTGAGCGCTCATTCGATAAACAATTGGATTTCAGTATATTTTTCCGTGCGGAAGCGTGAAAAACTAAAGCGCGGTGGAATTACTAGTTTGTCAATACGGTAACTGTGCTGGCTGGTATAGTGTAGTAAAATTGGTGGTTGCGCATCGGCGTAAACTTACTGTTCGCTTAGCAACCGGTTGATTTTATCCTTGCGGGTCGGCACTAGTTCGTACAGTATCTGCATAATGTATTTTTGCTTAAAACGGTGCTCTTCTGCGTTGCGATTTTTATCAAACTTAGAATCAAAAAAAGCGTCACCGAAGTAGTTATACAGCTCTTCGCTTATTTCGTAAACTTCGTTGTTGCCGGTGTATGGGTAAAGGTAAAAAGGCATTTCTGCATCATCATCGTTGCTAACCCCAACCCAAAAATCAGCGACGAGAAAAAAGCTTTTTAACAATGCTTGCGCTTCGTCGCGCAACGCGGTGGTGGTGCTCATTGGATTGTTGGTTAAATTTTGAAAGTGTTAAGTATTTGCAAGTAGTACGATTATGTACTATTATTCAGCAGGGTTTTAATTTTGCGATGCCGCGGGCGCGAAAACGTGGTGTACATCATATCAACGTCGATGGTGGTGCCAAGCTTTATATGAAATCTTTTCGAATAGTGGTCGAGTTGGTTCATGAAAACAAGGGGTAAGCCGGCTATTTTACCAGCAGCCATAACGCTAGGGCTGTCGCGGGGAAATGATTTGTATTAGCGGCTAGTGGTGGTGTACAAGCGAGATGTTGTAACACGTTTATTGCCGCGGGTATAAACGGTGTATTGCTATTCACATTTTATCCTGATGGATGATTTAGGGATGTGGTGGCAGACTTGGATGTATAAGGCGGTGAGCATGTTGGAGGTGCGCAAAGTCTTTGCGCACTGCTACTTCAGCAGCATATCCAGCTTAAAGCAGCGCAGCAGCCGTTGCAATAGTTATTGTTCCGTCATGTCTGTGGTCTTAAAAAATGTACCGCATTTCGGACTTGAAGGTGTTCATCGCAAACCCCGCCAGCTTGTCCGCACTTACTTTCTTCTTTTCACAATCTACCTTTAAGACAGCGCGGAAAAATCCTGTTTCGTAGACTTCCGGTTGATTCAGCACGGCACGGCACAGCTTGCGAGCTTGGTGCTCGGATACGCCGTAGGTGAACAACTTGGCGTGAGCATTGATGAGTCGTTGCCGCAACGGGAGCTTTTGCCCCGGCACGAACGAGTCGGTCGGTGGGTGCGAGGGCACCGGCTCGATAACGGTGCAGTGTAGCTGGTGGGGCAGGGCTTGCCGAATCAGCGCAGCCAAGGAATCCGCTGCCGTTTCTACTGTGGGAGTGAACGTTACGGGCTCGGCAGCCGCCACGCTGGGCGCACTGGCAACCAATGCCACGGCAGCCGCCGGCAACGCCGCTTCCTTCACGATTCCCTTGACTGGCTCCACCGTGTCCTGGACCGCTGCCACCGCGTTCCCCACGAGTTGACGCACCGGAGCGGCTTTCTTGCGGGTCAGCGCGATTTCGGGAATGGTAAACCACACTCCCTTTGCCACCATGCCGCGTTTTTTGGTCGTAGCGGTGCAGTCAATGCCCGCTTTTTTGAGACTCTTTACCGCCGAATCAAGCCAGCCTTTCAGCCGCGTGTAGCTGCCGGCAAAGGGGGAGTCACCCCCAAAAAATAGACACTCGATTTCGGCAATGGTCAGGTACTTTTTCTTGACCGCAGCCAGTGGGCGGTAGTAGGAGCGCAGCACCCACAGCAATCGGTGGGCGTTGGGGTTGCGCAACCCCCGCTTTTCCAAATCTGCTATGTCCAACGTCGTGTACCACGCGTCATCGTGCAGCAAGTGCGGCATCAACCTGGGGTTGAACACGAAGTCAATGGCGCCTTCCCTAGCGGGTCGGTCCATGCTTAGGAACAAGGGTTCCCCAAACCACCGCCGTGCCTGCAGCGACACGATAGCAGCGGCAAGTTGGGCGTACCCGACCGCGCCGGACACGTTCAGCTCCTTGACCAGTACGCATAAAGAAGGCGCTGCCGACCCGGTTTTCCGGTGCAGACAGCGCAAGGCGGCATGATACAGACGCGTTTCCGTGAGCGGCATGGGCTCTTGCGGAAACTGGACAAACTCGTTGGTTAAGCTAGCGTGGTTGTGAAGCGGCATTGGGCGTGTGGGTTAACACACGCTGAGGTTCTTGTAAGTAGATGGTAACGGTGATTAATGTATTCTCAGACGTGAAAGTGAGAGGTATTGTGGGACAAAAATACGGCAAAGTTTTGTAATTGTTTGCATCGGCGTAAAATAATTTTTAAAAAAAGCATTGGCGTGATAATTCATAGCCACACCATTTTCGTGGGTAGCTCCGTGTATTTGTGGGTAGCTGCCGTGTAGATGAGTAAAACGCCTCAATCGTTCAAGTAGTTACGGATGTGTAAACACGTCTTAATATTCTATAATATCACAAAATATTTCTCAAAAAAACCGAAGATAGTAGAACAACGGGGGTGATGCGCGGCACCGAGTCGGCTTTTTTAAAGATGAAATGTCAGAATAAAGGTGTGTGACGGACCCCACGTCAATGCCTAATATCAACATCAAAATATATTCTCACATTCATCACTAGGCTTGTGTAAGCACAAAAAAAATCGCTGGTCGGGCGGGCTTTTTCTCGGTAACTAACTACGAAATGATTCTCTCATGCGTCCGTTTTTTGCGATGACATTTTGGTGCGTATTTAATAATAGGCTGCTAGCCTGCGCTACCCAATTTATCACTGTTTTTTCAAAAATAAATGCGTTTTCAGGGCGTAAGGGTACATTATGTCAAATTCGTTAGTCATAGTGGTAGCATTGGCTATCCTTCCCTTTCCCTGCATTTTACTCCATTCCCTCTTTTAACGACGTGAGAATAGTATTTTTTACATGAAGCGTGTGGGTGCCACACACGCAAAGACCACCACGATAAGCCCTGGAAAAGATTGAAAATAATCTAAATATTTTTTAAACTAAACAAATTTTATATAATATAATAAATACGATATGGAACAGAATTTTCCATATCGTATAAAAAATAATAAACGCATATGATTCAATACTTGTCCGGTAGTACTGAATATATCACCCGTGCTCGCTTACTGGATAAATACCCGATTCCTTATACGAACCTATAAGTCGTGTTGTTGCACCACAGCATCACCACAATTGCAGAATAAAATAAATTCCTCTTTTTGAAATATGAAGTAGAAGTATTGGTGGAACAATACCTAAAAAATAATTATACATGGATGCTTAAGAAATTCTTTCTCCCTTCAAATCTATGTGTCAATGAATTGAAAAATATCCTGGTTGTTGACCATGGCAAAGCCCAAATAGTTGACCAAGCCTGTTTGTTTTATACGATGCTGTGCAAGGATTATCTGCGCTTGTACAACCGCAACGAGCTCGATGGATACACCCAGTTCCACTACGCGCAGTTGGTGGATATATTTGGAATTGGATACCGCGGCGTGCTAGACTTGCTATTAGCCGCTGGCTTGCTGGAGGTTAACCAAGTGAACCCCGAAACGGGGGAAGTGAAAACCACCGGCTACTATTCCAAGACCCGTGCCACTGCCAAGTCCTATCGCATACCCAAGCGCTTACACGAGCTGGGCAAGTTTTATAAAACTGCCACGATAAATACACTAGACAAAGTGCTGATGAATAAAATTGCACGCTTGAAAGGCGTGACCACTGACCAACATCTCAAGCGCGAATATTACCGCAACTATGTACTGGCGCAAATGAACCAAGTGGTGTTGCTGGATAACGACCACAGCCGGTCCGTGATTGCGCTGGAATGTGCTAAGCGCGGTGTGGCGTACACCGACGAGTACGCCACGGCGCGCATCAATGCCTTCAACTTCGACCCAGTGAAGCGCAGCGTGATTTGCGCTTTTGGTACCCGCGTCCACACCGAAATCACTAATAACTTGAAGCAAATGCGCGAAGACTTCCGCTTTGGCGGGGACTCAAGCAAGTGGGAAGAAATTGATTTGGTGGCGTCCCAGCCGTGGTTCCTTTCCATCATCACCCCCGCCTTAATTAAGAAGTTCGTGCCCGAATGCGCGGACGCCATCCCTGCCTTCAAAACGTACAACCGGCACCCAGACCTGCTGCGCTTCCGCCGACTGTGCGCGGATCCCGACTACGGCATTTATGAAGCGTTTCGCGACGCCTACAACGCGATGTACGGGGCACAGTTCACTCGCGCCGATGCTAAGCGCATTTGCTTTCGTGCTTTCTACACCAATTATCAAAAGCACGAGAAACTTACCCCGGCTAAATGTGCCGTACGAGTCCAGCGAGCTTGCGACGCGTTAGCGGCAGTAGAAGAGTCCCATAAGCACGTATTGTGTTTCGGTTATCGCTACCAGCGCCACGAGGCAGTGCAACAGCTACAAGCAGCCAAAAAACGGGTCAAGCTGGCAAAGTCTCTGCTGTTTAGCCACCAGTGCATCACTATGTTCAAAGCGGAGTTTCGCGGGGCATACGATTTGCTTGCCGAAATCAAGTTGCTGCCGTGGGACTTTGAGCGGGGCACGAAGACCTTCTATACCAAATACTACGCGAACCCGGCGTTGCTGGCGCAGCGCATGGAAGCCAGCATTGTGTACACCGTTGTGGTAAAGGCACTAGTAGACGCGGGCATTACGCGCATCGTGACCATCCACGATTCTTTCTGCGTGCGGGAGCAAGATGCGGCGCAAGCCAAGAAGATCATCAAGCGCGCATTTGCACAGCTAAAACTAAAACCAAGTCTGAAATGAGCATGCCCGAAGTACGATTTTAAGCGTTCCTGTAAGAATGGGAGCCGGTATTACTCTGCCATGAATTTGTCATAGAAGTGCGCACCACCCATCTGAAAAATGGGGGGCGCCGGAGCTACTAACGCGGGTCTCAACTTGTATAAGCAATGTTCTTTTAATCAAAACATTAAGACCACTTATATTATTCCTCGGAGCCGGCATGGCTATTCTCAACGCCGGCTTTAAAGCCTATTCCAACTATGGGAGCCGGCGTGTGCTGAGCATCCACCGCCACGGGGAAACCTTGCCATTAAAACCACCGCGCCGCAGTATTCGCATGAAAAAGAGGTACTGCCCGGGGAGCCCAGATTAGACCAGCTATGGGAGCCGGCGTGTGCTGAGCACCCACCGCCACGTGGAGAACCGGCTTTGGTTACTTGTGCACCGCAGTAATCACACATGAAAACACTTCGCTCTTCTACTTTAACCTCCGCGGGTCGCCATTGGACCACTGGGGAGTTGTCTTCTGCCTGTGGAGCCTTCGCTATTTCTACCTCATCAGCTTTAGTAGGCTCCGAATTACCGGTATTGTCATTAGCCCACTCTTGCATTTCGGAAGGCACTGCAGCAGCATCTTCAGCGTAAAGCTCAACTTTACCTGAGCGCCAAATACCCACAGTCACGGCGTTTTTTTTCTCGTCAAACATTATTTTTACTCCCTTCGTTTGCCTCAATTCTGCGTTATCTCCATCGGCAGTTATTAACCCTGCCCTTGATGAATATCCCGGCTGCAGAAACCATGAAAATCCCGCAAGCTCGTAATAAGCACCTTGCATAACCTTGTGTATCCTCTCATTCATTGTAGCACTGGATAGAACTTGCACCTCGTGTGGGTACTTTTCCTTGTCGCCACTATCGAACTGAAGTTTTTCTTCCAAAGTTGTGGTGGCAGCTTTTTCAGTCGAGACCAAAGCACTATTGTCCGATTTGTTGCTGCTTTGGTGGTCGGAGTTGACAATGGGCTCCGTATTAGTTGGGCTCGGCGCTTCGGCAACCCACCTTTTAAAACTGAGGGCTTCGTTGCCCACTTGGTGTTGCATACTTGAAATGCTCCCTTTTATACCGTTGGCATTCTTTGCGAGATAACTGAAAGCCATTGAAACCACTGTAAAAGCCACTACAGACCCTACAAAGACAGTCGCGGCACGCCATATGGAAATACCAATTCTGTCGAGTATAAGAGGAATGAAAATTAGTGCCCCAATGGTACAGGCAATGTTTTTGAACGTCCAGAAACTCGGTTCAGCCGGTGGTATCGCCTTTGCCGTTTCGATTATTACTTGTGCTTGTGCATTCATTGCGAAAATTAGCAGCGCCACCAATGCAAAGCCAAAGCTCAGCCAATAAGCCGTAAATAATTTAGGTAATCTCTTTACTTGGGTGTGAACCGAAGTCAATCCCTGTGGCTGTATTTCAATATCATGCTCCTCTGATTCAAAATAATACATGCTGGTAATATCATTAGCCTCAACGCAGGAGTAATTTGTATTAATTGGATCTGGCAATTTGTACATCACTTCTTTTACCACAGCAATATCAAACTCGACAGTAACAGTCTTTCGAAGGCTTTTTACAGACAACATTTTGCAAGCAAAAGTTAGTAGATTAATGAGCAAGCTGTTTGCGGGGGAGTTTATGCATTTTATTTCACAGGGCTGTGTTTAATTAACATGAGGTAGTTGAGTGCCAATGTGTGAGTGTAATGTGTTTTGCTTATTTACACTATTTTATCGCGGATTGTAGTGCGCAAATCAATGATAATGCTCGTGTTTATTCTATGCCCAAATGCCATTGAACCATCTCGAGCTATTCAGTAGCAAGGGATGTGAACAGCGCTGATATAAGCAATGCAATGTACAGTCATAGGGGCTTGCTTTCTAATCTTTTTGATATACTTTATTAAATTAATATCCAATTTATATTAATAAAACCACATGAATTTCGAGCGCTTGAAGCTATTTCGATGTTTACCGCTGCTCTGTACGGCTTGCTATAGCTCCGCAAAAGAGGTTTCTCTTAATCCGGAGGCGGCTTACCAAGCCATAAGGACAAAGCAGTTTCAAGCTGCCATTGGTAAACTGGATACCTTGGTTGCCGCAGCACCCGACAGTGCCCGGTACCTGCTGCTGCGCGGGTATGCGAAGGATGAGTTGGCGCAGTACGACGCCGGCATCGCCGACTTTACCGCTGCCCTCTACCTGAACCCGACTTACGTTAATGCACTCAACAATCGGGGGCATGCTTACTATTTAACCAGTGATTTCAAGAAGGCAAACCAAGATTATTCCATGGCACTTCGGCTGGATGATTCCTATGCGCTCGCCTATGGAAACCGAGCCTTGCTTCGGGTCGCAGAAGGAGAATATCGCCTAGCACTGAGCGATATTAGCCATGGTCTGTCACTCGGGGACTCGCTCAATGCCTCCTATTATAATCTGCGGGGGTACTGCGAGCTACAGCTAGGCAACCCACGCCGTGCGGTGGCAGCGTTGAACAAGGCGATTCAGATGGAACCACTGTACTTGGATGCGCTTGACAATCGGGAGGAAGCGTACCGGCTCTTGGGTGAGCAAACTTTCTGCCGACATGACTCCCTACTGGTTGCACAATTACGGGGTAACAAGTAAGCTTGATTGAGTTAACCACTGTCACCGATAATATTAACACGAGGCAACTCACCGCCATCGGTGTTACAGAAAAAAGTGCAATGCAACGACCGCACCAATCCCAACCGTTTTCAGCGTGTGGTCGACGCCAGATTCAAATATCAATTCGAACCGGTCACTTTGGTGGACAAGAATAGCGCGGGTCCATTCCGAGCCTTCTTTACTTTGCCTTAGTCTTCCAATAACGCGCCCTTCTACCATCAATTCTATGTCGAGATTGATTTGGATGAGCAGCGACAAGGAGTCTAACGTCATTATAACGCTGCCTTGTGCGTCTTCGACCGTCAACCCGACTTGGGCAGGCGTGCGCTCACGCGGCAAATTGCCAATAACTGGTTTTTTGTGTCCAGCACATGTAACTCTTGTTTACTGGAGAGGAAGCTCCAATAGTTTTGCTTGGGCTTATAAAGGGTAAACAAAAGCCCTGATGCACCCCTGAGGGGGAGCTTATAGGATTCATTAAACCACAACCCTTTTTCTATTAAGCGTTGTAAATCTTCGTTATTCGAGAAAGCCGCGAACACCTCAGCGGTGTCCATGGTAAGGACCTCTCGGTCATCTTGAAATACACCTAATTTTGGGACTGAGTACCCCATAGCACTAAAGGCTTTGCCTGCATTAATACCCGAACTCGGAGCAGCCCCGGTCGAGTGCGTTTGCGCAAGGGAGGCATTCTTTGAAGGGAAAGGAGGGGGAATGGTTGCAAACAACGATGAAAGGGCTTTTACTTGCTCAGCAGCGACCCATGTATCCATTCCTGCGGTCCAGATTAACGTTTCCCTTTTTACCCCATGGCTCATCAACTCATGCATTGCTAAAGGACCAGTAGCAATGCCACCCTTTTCGATATAATACATCTGACTATTTAGAAACAAAACCCATTAATATGCAAACAGTGAAATTCAAGCACCGCAACTGCCTTATAGCTTGAGCAGTAGCTGTGCCAAGATAACTCCACAGGCTCGGACAAATAATAGCGCGACTATACAGCCTATAAAGTACAGTACTACGTGCCACCATTTTGTAGTTTTCGAGGACGCGCTGAATTGAGGAGCCCTGACTGAAGTACGGCGCACAAGCCTTGGCTTCGCGGTATGGGTGCGGCTTTGTGATTGTATCAGGGATGCCTTCTTTTCTTGAGCATCTCTCGTGGAGGAAGTTTCCGATACTTCTGAAAATAAGGGCAACAATTCGGGAACGGTTGACGCAGGAGCCCATCCCGACATATCATTGTGCCAAACCAAACTATTGGCTTTCACTCCGTGGGCAATTAAGAGATGACCGGCTGTAGGTCCGGCTTGCTGCCCTTCCTTTTCGTAGAAATATTCTCTCATGGGCTCGTTTATTTTCTGTTGTCGCCCTACACTACCCTGCGGATTTGTAGTTGCCATAAAAAAACGTGAACGAGCTCAGCCGTTCCACGAGTATCGTATGGTAAGAAATGCCTTCTGGTGTTATTCTTCGTTGCTTATGACTGAAATGTGTTGCAGCCGCACAATAAAGTAGTTCTGGCTGCAACTTACAGCGACACTGTAATATTCCGGACTCGCCTGTATCTCGCAGTGTCCCTTGGTAGACGTTTGAAATGCCGACCAGATTGCCAGTGCCAATAACTTGGGGTCGCTACGACATTGCCTCAGTTCGGGACTCATGCCCACCAACTCTGCGCATGGCGCTGGGTCGGCATGAAATAGCTTGTTACGCACTTCCATAATTCGGTTGTGCTCGACTATATCCTTCAAGAGTGCGGGGTCGAAGACCACTGCTGGCGCGTTGCGCACGAACTGTCGGCGCTTGACTTGGAGCAGCGCGGCGTACTCATGATTTAATTGCTGCAAGTTACAGGCTTGCTTGTAGGTGCGGAGTGGACCTCTAGTTTGGCTGCTGACCGTGTTAGCTAACAATGATAAACAGGCTAAGGCAATATATTTATTCATGCCTTTAAAACAGGAATCCAATCATGATATTGCGACGAAAGGAGCGCAAAGGATTCCTATTACTACAATGAACACAATTACTTAGTGCGTGAATGGATGTAGGTATGTCATATCATCCTTAATTTCGAGACGATGTCCTTCATCTAATACGCACTTAATGTCTTTTGCACTGTGCATGTTCTGTTGATTCGTCTCTAATAAATGTATTTTATAGTGTACCAAATAGCGACAAATTCCTCAATAGTGACATCGCCCTTGATGCTAAATGCGATGTCACCAGAATAGCTAGAAGTGCCGGTAAACACCTTGCCATCACGAATTGTAGCTATTACATCACCACTATAGGTCGATGTGTTCTTGTAGATTTTACCATCCTTAATGTTCATGACAATGTCTCCACTGTAAGTGGATGTGCCTTTGTAAACTTTGCCCTCAGCAATGTTATATAGCACATCGCCTGAGTATGTACTTGTGCCTTTAAAGATTTTATTTTTCGACACATTACAAGTAACATCTCCGCTATAGCTGGATGTTTTTTTGTAGATTTTTTGATTCGCAAGATTGCAAATCACATCACCTCCGTAATTGGAAGTGCCTTTATACACTTTTACTTGTCCCATTGAAATATTAATTGTCATTGTTGCTAGTACTGCAAGGATAAGTTTCTTCATACATGTTGTGGACTGAGAAAAAAAGGTGTGAAATGAGCCCCAAATGTATAACTGGCTTCAGCAGCGGAAGAAGTTCATAAAATTCTTTTTTGTAAACAAGGAGTGGGGATTTAGATACTGACAGTTAACAACCCGATTCACTTACAATTATTGCCACGCGCCTAGCCAGTTCTTCGATTTCTTTTCGCCTAGCCAATACCGCCAGCCACTCTGCGGGTATTCCATTCTCTTGTGGGGCGGCTAACACTGCCAAGGGTCCCACAACTGCAGCGGTGGTGTCCGTGTCACTGCCCAAATTGACCGCAGCCAAGGTGGTGGACCGAAAGCCATGGTAGTTGACTAAGAGCCAAATAGCCGCTTCGAGCGTATGGATTACGTAGCCTGTGGATTGAATTTCATATTCTGCCAGCAGATTGAGCCCGCCGCTCAAAACTCGGGTGAAGTGGGTCAACTCCGGGGCAAGGTCGGGGTTCAGTGAAGCCGGGATAGTAGCGCAAATGTGAGCATAGGCATCCTGCTTTTCCATCCCCTGTAGCAGGGCATCCCCCAACGCCAAGTAGATGTAACATGCTAGCGTGGACCGGGGGTGGCGATGCGTCAAACTGCATACTTGATGCACAAGATTCTGCCGTTCGCAAGCATCTCCCTGCTGGAACAACGAGTGGAACAACAAAGGCATAATGCGCATCAATGCCCCGTTGCCACATTGGTGCTCACCTGTGCCACCCGCCAGTTCTGGGGCACAACCGGCATGCATCCGCTCAATGCTGGCACGGGTTGCAATGCCGACGTCAAATACCCAACCATCTGCCGTCCAATACCCTTCGTGGAGCCAGCGTATAAATCGCGTAGCCAAATCGTCCAAGTCGATGCGGTCGACTCCGCTCTGCACCATGGTTTCAGCGAGACAGAAACTCATCGAGGTATCGTCGGAAAAATGACCAGCCGGTACTTCTGCGTAGGTGCCGTTGCCGCGCATGCCCGTGACCGGGTCGGCTTGGCGTACGCTACGGGGCGCAAATTCGACGGGAACGCCCAGCGCATCGGCGGTGGCAATGGCAAGGAAAACCTGCTTAATCGTTTCGCCGACTCGCTTCTCCGTCATATAGTGCTGTTCGCGCTTAACAGGAGCCCGTGTAGCTCCCTAATCACTAGCAAAATTACGAAAAAGGAGGCATTCAACCGCTAGGAAGCGAGCCTTATACGATATATAGTATAAATAACATTAAGTACATGCAAGACACGGTCAGGCACTACGTTGGGGTGGAAAATGGGGAGGAATACGTGACGCGTAAGCAAATATCTGCCAGATACAATATGCCGCTGAGTTGCTTGCAACGCCGACTGCACAAAGCGGGTCTGCGCAAAGTCGTGGAAGGCACCCGGTTCTATTTCTTGCTAAAGGACGTGGACAAATTATTGAACAAAAAAACTAGGCATATATGAGTGACTTATACCCATCGGCATCTTTGAAAAACTTCCAAAATCTGATTTCTTATGACGACTACGAAGTCTCTCCCACTGATGAGGAGATACAAGCGTTCCTACTGAATGAAAACCCACCTGCAGACGGGTTTACTCCAGATGCGTTTTTTTACGGCATCGAGGACATTTTTGGCAAGCTTCCCCTCGACGAGCCTTTTGGCTACGAACAACACGGCGCTAAGCTTTCCCTTATTTTCAGTGGGGTACCCTCGTTCCCGTTTCTTCTTTCCATCTTCTCCATGGTGCAGTCCAAACTGATGGCTTTATGGCTGGAAGGCATCAATGAAGTGACGTTCAACGCCGGAAAGGACGACGAGGTAGTGCATCAAAACGTGACGTCCATTTTGCAGCCAAACCAGTCCAGCATCCCGCTCATTCTGCTGGAAGTGCAGACATACCACCTGAACAAGTCTCGTAGCGCGGAAGGGTAGGAGGTAAGGTTTTAAACCATGGCACTCCTATAGCAGATACTGCAAAAAGGAACCCTGTGGCGCTCCCACTGTCCTAGTACCATAAACAGGCGGTGAAAAGATTCTACTAGTTTATGTATCGATAGGGAAAAGACCTACGATAGGGTTTCTTTTGGTTGTTCTGCCACGTACGATGCGACATTGTCTTTCACCTTTTGTATCAACGCTGCTACCAACTCTACCTGTTCTGCTTCGGTAATGCTATTAGGCAGATTTACAACAGTGTTAGCTTTGATAAAATCAGATGAGAGCACTATAAATTCTGGAAATGCCTTGTTAAGCATTTCCTTGCAAATCTTTAAGCAGTCACTGATGAGGAGGTAGTCTGGCAACCTTGCAGGCACATACAAGCTTGATAAGTATCCCCCTCTGTATGCATTCTTGTAACCCTGACTTTGTATTCTGGCATTGTGTGCCAATATATTGCGCATAGGTACAAGCCCTGTGAACTTGCGCACTTCCTTAATTACTGGCTTGGTGACTCGTTTTAGCTTTTGAAAGCGCGCCGTTTCGATTCCATCCTTAATCAATTCACCAATTTGGCGGTCCCATTCCTCAATGAAAGAAACAACTCGGATGACCACGTACATCAGCGCTCCTTGCGATAGCGTTTCATCCGGTTCAAGAGCCCTATCACCTTTGAATATGCCGCGTTTCTGGGCTGCCAATTTGGCTGATTGTACATAGTGTTCAACCTCATTAGCTATTGCGTTGATTAGAAATACGACGTCTTCAACTTTCTCCTTTTCATCTTGAGTCATCGGTAGAGTTGCACAGGTGCATTTGGTGAGAAAAGCCCGAAGCTAGTTATTCCATCCACTATTATGTGCTTTGCCTCATAACTAACTATACATTAGCGTGGCACTCTCGAACCTCTTTCCGATAGCGCTGTAAACGTGTTCTTGCTTTACCCAAGTCATATAGCTGCTGTGTTGATGGAAGAATGGTTAGAAGAATAGGGCAGTCGATTTTAGGGTCTAATGGATGCGAGGTTTCGTATTAGCAGCCGTCTGAGTTGGATAACTGAGTAATAGCAGCGCTTGTCGTCCTTCCAAAGGTTAAAACTTCGATATCCATCCCTTTTCTCAATGGAAAGGATTTGCTTGAACCCTTTACCTCTGCCTTGCGAGTTGGTATGGGGAAGCCGCCAGAGCTTGTTGCGCTCGCATACAATGTATTCGTCCCACCCCCGTATCAGCCACTTAATCTGGTGAGCTTCGGGGGGTGCCACCTTCGGCACCGGCAGTCGATTGGTGCGGTGCCATGCCCCGTTCAGGAAAACCAAAAAATGCTTGGGCATGCCGGAGAGTACGTTTTGGAACGGTTAGAAAAAGAAAGAAAAGAGTAGGGGACAAAAAGAACGTATAAAAGTGGCTGGATTGTATGGAATCGACCATTTAAAAGCGCTCCGGCAAAATGGGACGGAATTGCCGATGAGAAGGCGTTTGAAACGATTCCCACTTGCCATACCTTGGGTGCTGATTTCCATCCGCCACTCCTTTATTCTGTGTCCAATTCTACCACCAGTAATTTCGACTTCTTACGCGACGACTTCCCGACGCTTTACTCGCTCGGCACGGAGGCGGAGTTTCAGCTACATCACGATGCCGTTGCCGCGTTGTTTAAGCTGCGGCTTTTCGGGGAAAAATTGGTAGACCGCCTTTTTGCGGAGCACCAATTGCCCCCGCTGGTGGAGAACACCCAACATCGGCGGCTGGAAGAACTCAAGCGACAGGGGCTGCTGCCCCGGCAGGTGGAAGACATTCTACAGCTCTTCAAGCGCAAGGGTAACGTCGCCGCGCACCAGAACGTGGGCAGCTTCGCCGATGCGACCATCCTGCTGGAATCCGCCTATCATTTGGGCAAATGGGTGGCGGATGCGTACAGCGCAATGGGCGCGGCAAATCCTCCCCCGTTTCTTTTACCCGAACCGCGCAACACGGCGCAAGAACTGGCGCAGCTCGAAGCCGAGAAGCAGACGTTGCAAGCTCGGGTGGTAGAACTGGAAGCCAGCCTGACGGCTCGTCCCGAATTGACGGCTCCAGCACGGCTTCAACTTCAAGAGAAAGCGCAAAAGGCAGCCGACAACATCCACCTTAGCGAAGCCGAGACTCGTGCCATCATCGACGAGCAATTGCGTGCGGCGGGTTGGGAAGCCGATACGCAAGTCCTGTGCTATGGGAAAGGAACTCGCCCGCAGAAAGGACGAAACCTAGCCATTGCCGAATGGAGCACGGAGTGGAACGGAGAAAAGGGTAGGGCTGATTACGCCCTGTTTGCAGGCATGACGCTCGTGGGCATGGTGGAAGCCAAGCGTATCAATAAGGACGTATCGGGGGCACTGGTTCAGTCCAAACGTTATTCCAAAGGATTCAAGCCGACTGTTGGTGTGGAACTGCTAAACGGGGCTCCTTGGGGCGACTATCAAGCACCCTTCCTATTCTCAGCAAATGGCAGGCAACTTCATTATCAACTGCCGGAAAAGTCGGGCATCTGGTTCCTCGATGGGCGCAACCCTATTAACCATCCGCGCCCGCTGCACAAATGGTATACCCCCGAGGGGCTGCTGGCATTACATGCACAAGATGTTGCCGCCGCCGAAGCCAAGCTCCTCGCTGACCCATTCGACTACCTGCGCGACCCTCATGGGCTTGGCTTGCGCAGCTACCAAATCGAGGCGATTGAACAGGTAGAGGCAACCTTAGCGCAGCACACCCCGGAGCGCCGGGCGCTGCTAGCAATGGCGACAGGCACAGGCAAAACCCGCACCATGCTGGGACTGATTTACCGCCTCATCAAAAGTGACCGGTTTCGGCGCATCCTGTTCTTGGTGGACCGCAACGTATTGGGCACCCAAGCCACCGACGCGTTTAACGACGTGTACGTGGAGGGCTTTCAAGCGCTGAAGGACATATATGACCTTAAAGGACTGGAAGAGAAGCTGCCGGAGAAGGATACGCGCCTACACGTTGCTACGGTGCAGTCGTTGGTGAAGCGTCTGTACTACTCTGCAGAGGGCGTAACGCCACTACCGGTTGACACCTACGATTGCATTATCGTGGACGAGGCACACCGGGGCTACACGCTCGACAAGAGCATGAGCGACGAGCAGGTGGATTTCAAGGACCAGCTCGATTACCTAAGTAAGTACCGCGCCGTGTTGGACTACTTCGACGCCGCCCGTATTGGGCTGACGGCAACGCCCGCGCTGCATACGGTGGAAATCTTCGGATTACCGGTCTTCCGGTACACTTACCGGCAAGCGGTTATTGACGGGTACCTCATTGACCATGAGCCGCCCATTTTGCTGCGCACGGCACTCAACCAGCATGGGATTGTGTGGGAGGCAGGTAGTACCCCTCAAGTGTACAACCCTGCTACTCAGAGCATCGAAGACCTCGATACGCTGGCGGACGAGTTGCGCATTGAAATAGACGGCTTCAACCAGCAGGTGCTGACCGAGCCGTTCAACCGCACGATTGCGGGGGAGCTAATCAACTACCTCGACCCAGCAGGTCCGCAGAAAACGCTGATTTTCGCCGCCAACGACGAACACGCCGATTTGTTGGTGCTCAAGCTCACAGAGGCATACGAGCAGGCGGGCATTTTGGTAGACGACGATGCCATCGTTAAAATCACAGCGAAAGCCGACAAGCCGCAGCAGCTCGTGAAGAAGTTTAAAAATGAGCAGTACCCCAGCATTGTCGTGACTGTGGACTTGCTGACCACGGGTGTTGACATTCCCTCCATCTGTAATTTGGTGTTCATGCGCCGGGTGAAATCCCGCATTCTTTACGAGCAAATGCTCGGGCGGGCAACGCGCCGAGACGACGACAATGGGAAGTCAGTATTCCGCATCTTTGATGCCGTGCGGCTGTATGAGGCGCTGGAAAAAGTGACGACCATGAAACCCGTGGTGGCGAATCCGGGGCAGTCGGTCGCCGATTTGTTGGCGGAACTGCCAAATATCCATTCCGAAGCTGCACTTCAAGAGCAGGTAGAACAAATCGTGGCGATGTTGCACCGCAAGCGCAACAAGCTATCGAACGCGCAAGCCGAGAACGTATATACCAGCACGAGTGGCAGGACACTGACCGACTTCTTGGCACAAGTGCGCACGTTGCCGCCCGCCGAAGCCGGGGCGCTGCTGAGCCAGCATCAAGCCGCCTTAATTGATGCATCAGCGGTTCAGTCTCGGAAAACCCGGATATTGGTCAGCACCCAAGAAGACGTTGCCCTAAACCATGAGCGCGGGTACGGGGGCATTGCCCAACGTCCCGAGGACTACCTCCACGATTTCGAGGAGTTTGTCAAAACGAATCAGAACTCGATTGAGGCATTAAAAATTATCTGCACCGAGCCGCAGAACATCACCCGCGCTATGTTGAGGGAGGTAAAGCAGGCGCTGGACGCCGAAGGTTTCAACGCCGTGCAACTGAATACGGCGTGGCGGGAGGTAAAAAAGCAGGAGCTCGGGGCGGATATCATTGCCTACGTGCGCACCATGTCGCTAGGTACCGCCGCTCGCCCGTTGACGGAGCGTGTGAAGGATGCTATCGACCACGTTCGGTTCCTGCGTAACTGGAACGTACACCAGTTAAAATTCTTGGACCGGGTGCAAAAGCAGTTGCTACGCGAAACCATCCTTACCCGCACGGACCTCGACCAAGAGCCCTTCCGCTCCGGGGGTGGCTTCACTCAGTATAACAAGCTGATGGGTGGAAACTTGGATGATTTGCTGCATACCATCCAAGAAAAACTGTATCCGTCCATGACGGCGGCGTAAGTATCTTTCGTTCTTTTCTCCATGGAACTTCCTTGTATTCTGCCCTTGAATAGCTCGGATACTCCTTTCTTCCTGTATGAATAACCAAGAAATTGTTGCCAAGCTGTGGGGCTTGTGTAACGTGCTACGCGACGACGGCATCACCTACCATCAGTACTTATCGGAGTTGACCTACCTACTCTTTCTGAAGATGATGAAGGAGACGGGGCAAGAAGAGCGGCTTCCCGAGGGTAACCGCTGGGACGACTTGACCAGCAAACAGGGCTTGGAGTTGAAGACCTTCTACCGTCAGCTCTTACTAGACCTCGGCACCAAGGGCACGGGCAGCGTGGCTCAGATATACGGCAATGCGCAGACCCACATTGACGAGCCCATGAACCTGCGCAAAATCATCGTCAATATCGACGCGCTGGACTGGTACTCAGCGCGGCACGAAGGGCTAGGCAACCTCTACGAAGGCTTGTTGGAGAAGAATGCCTCCGAGGTGAAGTCAGGTGCGGGGCAGTACTTCACGCCGCGTCCGCTGATTGATGCCATGGTGGAACTGATGGACCCAAAGCCGGGCGAGCGCTGCAACGACCCCGCCTGTGGCACATTCGGGTTCATGATTGCCGCCGATGCGCACGTGAAAGCGAGAACCGACGACTATTTCGACCTTTCGGAGAATGAAGCTAATTTCCAGCGGACGCAGGCATTTACCGGCTGCGAGCTAGTCGCCGACACCCACCGCTTGGCACTGATGAACGCCTTGCTGCACGGCATTTCGGGCAACATCGTATTGGGCGACACACTGAGCCAACAAGGTGAAAAGCTCAAGGGATACGATGTGGTGCTTGCCAACCCGCCGTTCGGTACGAAGAAGGGCGGCGAGCGTCCAAGCCGTTCGGACTTCACCTTCCCTACCGGCAACAAGCAGCTAAACTTTTTGCAACATATCTACCGCTCGTTGGTGCCGGGTGGACGGGCAGCAGTGGTACTCCCCGACAACGTGCTGTTCCAAGACGGCGATGGTCAGAAGGTGCGGGCGGACTTAATGAACAAGTGCAATCTGCACACCATTCTGCGCTTGCCTACGGGTATTTTCTATGCTGCCGGGGTAAAAACCAACGTTCTGTTCTTCCAGCGGGGCACCACGGATAAGGGAAATACCAAGAAGGTGTGGTACTATGACCTGCGCACCAACATGGAGAATTTCGGGAAGCGGACGCCCTTCACCCGCACCCATTTCGACGGGTTTGTGGAAGCGTACCGTGCCGATGAACGCGCCGCCCACGCAGATGAGCGGTGGGCGAGTTTTACTCGGCAAGAAATTGAGCAACGTAGCGATTCGCTGGACTTAGGGCTTATTGCCGATTCTAGCCTCGCCGGTACCGCCGACCTCCCCGACCCAAAAGAGCTGGCTACGGCGGCTATTGATGAGTTGGAAGTGGTAGTTGATGAATTGAAGGAACTATTACGCCTACTCGAAATCAATGAAAAGTAACTTACCTATAGGTTGGTCGGTTGTCAAAATAGGCGACATCCTGAGTCTTAGTGGTGGCGGTACTCCTTCCAAACATGTTACTAAATATTGGAACGGAAATATATTTTGGGCTTCTGTTAAGGATGTCAAGGGTAAATATCTTACCCAAACCCAAGACACAATTACGGAGGAAGGACTAAAAGCTAGCGCTACTCAACTCGCAGAGCCGGGTAGTGTTCTCATGGTAACTCGAATGGCTCCAGGTAGACCTATCATAACAAAGGTCAAGACGGCTATAAATCAAGACCTAAAAATTGTTCGCCCTAAACTACCGCTTTCACCATTATTCATCTATTACGCTTTCCTTAATTATGAACGAAAGTTCTTAGAAATAGCCAGTGGTACAACAGTACAAGGGATAAGGGTTCAGGATATTTATGAACTTGAAATTCCTTTCCCTCCACTTGCCGAGCAAGAGCGCATCGTAGCCCAGCTCGAAGCCACCATGCAGAAGCTTGAAGCCAGCCAAGAACGGCTAGAAAAGCTGCCGAAGCTGCTGAAGAAGTTTCGGCAAGCGGTGCTAGTGGCAGCAGTGTCGGGGAAGCTGACTGAAGCGTGGCGGGCTGAGCAACCGCAGGGTGAGACGGCGGTGGAACTTCTGAACCGCATCAGGTTAGAACGTCATGTTCTCCAGCAAGGTAAGGGGCTCGGAAAGTCGAATGGAAACCAACTCGCACTAAGTGAAATTTTGCAATTTGATTCTGAATCTGCAGAAGTTATAGATACCCATGAGTTACCTGAATTACCAGAAGGCTGGATTTATGATTCTGTCGGTAATTCTATTAAAATCATAGACTACCGAGGACGGACGCCGCCTTTTAGCGGCAATGACCAAGACATTCCTCATCTACGTTCGTCGAATGTTAAACGCGGGAAAATCATCTGGAATGACTTGGCTTATGTTACCGAAGAAGTGTATGCTGAGTTTATGACAAGAGGTATTCCCAAGGTAGGAGACGTTTTACTTACTTCCGAAGCCCCACTTGGCGAGGTAGCAATGGTCCCTGACCAAAAGTTTTCACTGGCTCAACGGATGATGGTTTTACGTCCCCTGCCGGGTCTAAATTCTGAGTTCATAAAAATCCAGTTTATGAGCGAAGTAGTACAGACTCGGTTACGAAATCGTGGTACTGGAACTATGGTCACTGGCATTGCGGCAAAGCATTTCAAGCCAATGGCTATTGCTATTCCACCTCAGGCTGAACAAGAGGAAATCGTTCGTCAAGTCAATCACTACTTTGATCTAGCAGACCAATTGGAAGTCCGGTTCGAGCAGGCAGCGGCGCTGGTAGAGCAGTTGCCGCAGGCGTTGCTAGCCAAGGCATTCAGCGGGCAGCTCGTTCCCCAGGACCCAAACGATGAGCCGGCTATCGACCTTTTAGAACGATTGCGCTCTGGTGGAGCCGCCCCCGCAAAAAGCAAGCGTGGGCGCAAAGCGCAGCCCGAGGCTACGCCCCTGTTTGAGTAAGGTCATTTGTCTTCTTCCGCTTGCCCGCCCTAGGCGATGTACACCAGGGTAGCCCGTGGTGTCCCTAACATCCCAACCTCTGCATGCCCCGCCCACTTATCCAGACCCGAGCCGATGTACTTCAAGGGCTTTTGCTCGAAATGCTGCCGCAGCCAGTAGGCGATGACCCCTTGGGACTCCATGCCGAACTGCCCACTGCCCGAGATGACCCCGAAACGGTTGATAACGTACCGCAGCCCTTTGTAAGCGGCGTACTCCTGTAGTAAAACCTCCCCGCAGTATTTTGTGGCGCCGTAGAAGGTTTTGCTCAGCATGACCGGAAATTCTTCCGAAATGCCGCGCGCTGATACCCCGGACAGCTTCTGCGTTTTCGCTAATACCAATCGACTGTCCCGCTCGGCATACGCCAAGGCGTTCAGCGATTCGCACGAGTAGATGCGGTTGGTAGAGAAATAAATAAGGCGGGCATGCTGTTGCGCCGCGTACTCGAATACGTTTACGCTGCCCATCAGATTGTTCTGGATGATGAGTTCCGCCGGGGAGGTGATTCCCCCGAGTACGGAAGCGTCCGACGCGCAATGAATGACCACGTCGACCGTCCCCGCTTGTTGCAGCTCGTGCATGTTCCGCACATCACCGTGCAAAAACTCAATGCCCCGTTTTAAGAGCGCGGATACGTTCTGCTCACTGCCCAACCGCTTTAGGTTGTCTAGCCCCACTAGCCGATAGTGGGGATAGCCATCATTCAGGTAGCAAAGTAGGTTGAACCCCACAAAGCCCGCACCCCCGGTTACTAAAATTCTCACTGGATGATGATATCAGCGGGTGATACTACCGCGCGCGCAACGGGGACGGGGTAGCAGGAGCTATAGATTTCGGAGAAGATGTCGTCCAACGACTTGGTAATACTCCAGTCCGGGTAGTGGCTGCTAATCTTGCGCAAGTCACTGTAGTAGCAGATATGGTCGCCAATCCGAGCTGACTCCACATAAGCGTAGTTCATGGGCAAACCGGACATGGCTTCGATGCGCTGGAAGGCTTCCAGAATTGAAATGGTGTTCTGCTTGCCCCCGCCGATGTTGTAAACTTCCCCATGGCGGGGGTTCTTGATGAACTCATAGCAAAAACGGGCGACGTCGTAGGAATGAATATTATCCCGCACCTGCTTCCCTTGATGTCCAAATACGGTATACTCCCGCTGCTCAAGATTGCACTTGATGAGGTAGCTTAAGTACCCGTGCAGCTCCACCCCGGCGTGATTCGGTCCGGTCAGGCAGCCCCCGCGCAGGCTGCAGGTCGGCATGCCGAAGTATTTGCCGTATTCCTGAACCATAATGTCTGCCGCCACCTTGGAGGCTCCAAACAGGGAGTGGACGCTCTGGTCGATGGGAAAGCCTTCCGCAACGCCGTGTGCAAATGCTTCATCCGCGAAGTCCCATCGGGTTGGCAATTCCGTCAACTTGATGGTATTGGGTCGGTCGCCATACACTTTGTTCGTTGACATGTGAACGAAGGGCACGCTGGTGCTAAACTGCCGCAGCCCTTCCAGCAGGTTGAGGGTGCCGACCGCGTTGATGTCGAAGTCCTCGAACACAATGCTTGCCGCCTTGTCGTGGCTAGGTTGCGCAGCCGTGTGCACAACCGCATCAGGACGGATGGCTTTTATCTTGTCCCGAATGCCCGTCCGGTCGCGGATGTCCACTTCATGATGCGTGAAGTGGGGCAGGGTCTTCTGCAAATGGTATTGCATCCACCGGGTATCGCCCGCCGCCCCGAAAAAGGCAGCCCGCATGTTATTATCAAGCCCATGTACCTCCCAGCCATGCTGGCTGAAGAAGGTGCAAACTTCTGAGCCAATCAAGCCCGAAGAGCCCGTTACTAAAATTCGCCGCATGAAAGATTTGGTACTACGGTCTTCGCTACAGGCTGCGCGTAAAGACATGTAGATGGTAGAATAGCTTCAAATAGGAGAACAAGGTATTGAACTTAGTATAGTGCAGCTATTCAAATCCTTTATGGAATGAGAAGGAGCTTACTTCACTGCTCAAATACTGGATTTAAGCCGGAAAATTGAAGCAATGTACCAGTTAATCTGTAATGCAACCAAAGCGCACCACCTCAAAAGGCGAGTACGGTATTTGCCTACCGCGCCTTAGTTACCCGTCCCGCTAACGGCAAGAACTTTTGCCAGCGGTACGGGCTCCTTCCCGCGCCGTTTTGGTTACTGCGTAGGACCCGAATCCACCCGAGCCTCAACAGCAGCTTGTACGCCGCTTGGTAACGCAGAGAGCAAATCCAAGCCGGTTGCCTGTTCAACTGCGTCGACGCTGGTGCGGTAGCCGCCCTAAACGCTGCTCAGGGCATTGTCATTGGGGGTGTTGATGGTGATGACGCGGGTACTGCTGGTGACCCGGCTCACGTCGTTGGAGCCCACGGGCAGTACAACGATGACTTTCCAGAGGCGATTCGGAACCGTGACCCGCCCATTGTCCAAGGTGGTCTGGTAACCGTTCGCTCCCGTTCCTCCCTTCCCGTAGCTGCCGCACACCACGTAAAGCTCGTTGCCGGCAGCCACCAGCGTACGGCAGTAGTCTTCGAGCTTCGCCCACGTCTGCTGATTGTTTTGCGGCGCTTGCGGGACCATGTTGGTCATCAGAAACGTCGCCGAGTTGTCCGCCACCGTGCTGGTCCGGTCCCCACTCGGGCAGTTGTGCCCCCGGTCAAAGCCCGAGCCGGAATAGCTGGAAGCGGTGACCCGGTACCATCCGGTGGGTAAGGTATTGTCTGCTCGAAAATCATCCTGCCGCGAAGCAGTGCCCAGCCATGCGCTGCTTAAGTGCCACGCCACCCAATTCGGAATGTCGCGGTCCCGGTGGTAGCTCAGCGTGTACTGCGGTTCCACCAGCAGGTAGTTGGTGGGTTGGCTTGCGTCGGCGACCGCGCCGCTGGGATTGCCCAGCGTGAGGTTGTCGTTGCGGGTAGCCAGGGAGTTCGACGGTCCGGTGCCGGGACTTACTGCTTCCCGGGCGCAAGCGCTCAGCGACAACCAACAAGCCAAGCCCGTTAATAACCGGCTGATAAAATCAAGAATTGCTGCATATCTCTTCATTTCTTTGAAATAGACTTTTGAAACGGTTAGCAAAGGCGGGGTTGTGCTTTACAGTAGCCTGCTTCCTGCGTCTTCATCGGCTTGACTGGCGCGGCGCCACTTATGTAAACCACCGGCACCGTAGCCTTGGCTTGGTGTAAATACACCTGTGCTGCCCTATTTATGGAATACCTAAGCAGGAAGCAAGTATTCCGCCTTACGGATTTAAAGCCTTGGATGCGGCAGCAGCTAAATAAATTTACGGGGCTGCTTGTACCAATTGGCTATGCCCAATGGAATGATGGTTTCGGCGGATGCCGTTCTTCGGATTAGCAGCAAGCATTATTGAGTCCCTGGCGATGCGTACAAAAAAACAGTGCCATGGCAATTATGCCATGGCACTGTTTAAGATAAATAGGCGAAAGTGATACGAATTACCCGTTCGTACACCAAGAATTATACAAGACGGGGGTGGGATTCTACGAAAAATCAATTGCAGCCCAAATTCACCACTTGTCCGGCGTACTCAATATGAGCAGCAATGGTAATACTGCCCCCGTCAGCCTTAGCCCTATATTTTAGATAGGTACCCTTTGGCACCATGACTTTTCTCGACTTACCTGCATCGACAGTTCCGCCGTTGTCAACTTGCATTTGTGGCTTAAAATCGTGTCCGTTATAACCGTACTGAATAGTCCGGGTGCATGGATTCACAATTTCAATTTGCACCATTTCATTCCCGCCCTTAAACACTGGAAAGGCACAAGCTGAAGCACTGATGCTGGCAACTGCCAACACAAGTAGCGAAAATCTCTTATCCATACAAATGTTTGGTTGTAAAAATTGAAGCCGCAATATACCCGAATCCAACAGTAATATGGCGGTGGTCCAAAGCAGGGTAAAAGGATGATTTAGTAAGGATGATAATTATTCAAAAATTTCTGTTTATCAGCACATTAAATTGAATAATGGTTATTCGCTAAATTGCTCATCACTTCGTTTTAGACGCCCGCCGCTTTGTCTACCTTCCCCGCTGCCCTGAGCGCATCGAGGCATCACCCGGACGTACCTTCGCGTCGCTTGTCTTTTTAACTATATATATGCTCAAACGCCTACTACTGCTCCTGCTAGCGGCAGCCACCAGTTCCTTCACGCCGCGCCCGTTGCCGCCCGCCACCATGGTTACGGTGCGGGTGGTGAACACCTGCTCAGAAACCGTTCTTTTTGGAACTGCGACGTCGGTTGGGGCGGCGACGACCCTGGTGAAAAGCATAGCGCCGGGTGAAACCGCCGAGCTTAGCCTGCAAAAAGGCTTATTGCTGAATGTACTACGCTTTGGCGACTCCGCTAAAAAATTGGGCAAAGTGGAAAAGCAAGGGCAGCTCTTTACCGCTCATTGTCCGTAAGTGCAACTAGACGGCAGGAATAGATTTCGACGGGGGCATCGGAAGGAATCCGTACCCTGCCATCCCCAGCGCCAAGCGGGGTAGCCCCCGTGGAGTCAGTCGACAGTAGTGGTGAATATTAGGGCTATTAACTTGCTGTTTTAAGCCAATTACCTGTCTGATGTACTTGTTATGGTGTTCGCCAGTTTGTCCTGTGGGACGCCCGTCAGTATTATTGGCTCGCCAATTTTAGACGAGAATGTCAACGGTCCTCGGATTTCATCCCTCCGATGCCGAAGCTGCGCCAGAAACCCGCTGTAGAAGGCACAGAAGGCGGGCACGGGCGGGGAGGGAAGCAAAAGGGCGCGCGGCTGCCGTAAAGTACAATTCGGTGGACCAAACTAATTCTTAACTTTTCAACCGCCCATAAAACGCCTATATTGGGAGCGAGAGCCTAGCAAATAAATCGTTGTCGGCTTCATTAGTACCTATAAGTCAAAAGATTATTGACAAACGCGCATGGTTGCAGTCCTACTTATTCTTCTCCTCGTCTTACTCGCCGTTTTAGTTACTCAGCACCGCAAAGCCACTAAAAAGGAAGCTGCGCTCGCCCAATCCTTGGCTACCGCTGAGGAGCAGCACCAAGCCGGGGCTGTCCGCGAGGTGCAATTGCGCGAGGAGCTAGCCCAGCTTAGTGCGTACCGCGTCATCCCGGACGCCAACCAGTACGCCCAGCAAATTCGAGCAACCGCCGACGTGGAAACCCAGGCGCAACTTGCCCGTGCCCAGCGGGAGGCGGACACGGTACGGACGGCTGCCGATACCGAGGCGCGAACCGTCCTGACCCGTGCCCACCAGGAGGCGGGGGAGCTACGGGCAACTGCCACTCAGGAATTGGCAAGTACCCGCGCCGAGGGCAAGCAAATGCAGGAGCAAGCGGGGATGAAAGCCCGCGTGCTTCAAACGCAAGCCGATAACCTGCTTCTCAACGCCAGCCGCGAAGCCGCCCGCATCGTGGCTACGGCAAACCAGCGCGCCGAGGAAATTGCGGGCGAAGCGCTGGCGGCTGCCCGCAACGCGACGGGGTTGGAAAAAATCATCCAAGCGCTCAAGAATACGGTAAATGGCTACGGCGACCAGTACCTGGTTCCCTCCTATACCCTGCTCGATGAGCTAGCTGCCGACTTTGGGCATACGGAGGCGGGGGAGGAGTTGAAAAAGGCGCGGGAACGCACCCGGCTCATGGTCCGCGCGCGCACCGCCGCCAAGTGCGGGTACGTAGAGGCGGTGCGCAGCACCAGTGCCGAGAACTTCGTCACCGATGCGTTCAACGGAAAGGTGGACACCATTCTGACCAGCGTCAAGCACGACAACGTCGGAACGCTCACCCAGCAAATCAAGGATGCCTACGCCTTGGTTAATAACCTGGGCAAGCCCTTTAAAGACGCCCACATTGCCCCGGAGTACCTCGCTGCTCGCTTGGAGGAGTTACGCTGGGCGACCGTGGCGCACGAGTTGAAGTTGCGCGAGCGCGAGGAGCAGCGGCAGATTCGGGAGCAGATTCGGGAGGAAGAAAAAGCCCGCCGCGAATTTGAGAAAGCCCAGCGCGATGCCGCGAAGCAGGAAGAGACCATTCAGAAAACAATTGACCGGGTGCAGCAACAAGCGGCGAAAGCCTCGGAAGCCCAGCGGGAAGCCTTTGAGGCGCAGTTGCGGGAGTTGGAAGGCAAGTTGCGCGCTGCCCAGGAGAAGAACCAACGGGCGCTGTCGATGGCGCAGCAAACCAAGTCGGGGCACGTCTACGTCATCTCCAATATCGGGTCGTTTGGCGAACACGTCTACAAGATTGGGATGACGCGCCGGCTCGAACCCCTCGACCGGGTGCGGGAGCTGGGCGATGCGTCGGTGCCGTTCGCATTCGACGTCCACGCGCTGCTCTTCAGCGACGATGCCCCCGCGCTGGAGCGTGACCTGCACCGGCACTTCTTGCGTTGCCAGCTCAACAAAGCCAACCCCCGCAAGGAGTTCTTCCGCGTGGACCTCGCCCAGATTCGCGCCGAGATTGAGCGGCTGGGCATTGCGACCCAGTGGACCCTGGCAGCCGAAGCCCGCGAATACCGCGAGAGCTTGGCGATTGAACAAGCCCTCGCCAACAATACGCTCGACCAGGCGGAGTGGGAAAAATTTCAGTTGGAAAATGCTCCTTCCGAAGCGGAAGTGGCAGCCGAAGAGCAGGAAGCTTAACCCTTACCGTTCGTTAACCCCCACTACCGCCCGTCCCGTACCCATGAGTTGGAAAGGAGCCGCCCGCTCGTTCGCCGCCACTGCCCGGCGCATCGAACGTGACCAGCAACGTCGTTCGCGCATCGCCGCGCAGCAATTCAAGCAATTGCAAAAGGAACAAGTAGTGACCAGTGCGGCACAGGCAGTGGCAACGTACAACGATTACCTTGCCGTTATCGGGTCGGTCCACCACGACTGTAGTCCCGAGCTAAACTGGGCAGCGGTGCAGCAGGAAAAAGCGCCGGGTGTGCCAACGCCCAGTGTTGAGCACGAGCGGAATGCCCAAGCCGCCTTGGCGGGCTACCAACCGGGCTTTTTGGATAGGCTTTTCAAGCGGGGTCCGAAGAAGCAGGAGCAGTTAGCGCAGGCGGTGGCGACCGCCCGCCAGTGCGACCAGCAGGTGACCCTGGAACAGCAGGCAAACCATACCCGCCAATACGCCGATTGGCAAGAGCGCCAGGAACTCGCCGCGCAGGTGCTAGCAAAAAATGCCGAGGTGTATTCCTCCGTGCTAGACGCCTTCGCACCCTTCGCGGGAATTGAGCACTTGGGATCTCACCTAGAGTTTACGTTCACGGCTGACCACGTAGAAGTAGATGTGCACGTGCGAACGGCGGAAGTCATCCCCGACTTCGTCGTCTCGCAGCTCGCCAGCGGTAAGCTCTCGCGCAAGAAATTGTCCCTGAGCAAATTCAATGAGTTGTACCAGGATTTAGTGTGCGGCGCGCTGCTCCGGGTTGCCCGTGAGGTATTTGCGCACCTGCCCGTCGCGCAGGTGGTCACCCACGCCCTCGTTGAGCAGCTTAATCCGGCTACGGGACAAATCGAACGCCATGTCATTGCCTCCGCCTCGATGCCCCGGGCGACGTTGGAAACACTGAATTTTACGGCACTCGACCCTTCCGACTCGATGCGCAACTTCACCCACACGATGAAGTTCACAAAAACGGGCGGCTTTCAGGCAGTAGAGCGGGTGGGATTGGCAGCCCCCGTGCCCAGTCCCCGGAGTAGAGGCTCGGCTGAGCCGCTACGTTGATTGGCACCCGACCGCCCAGTTTTAATCAGACAAATTCTCACCGTTTACTATATTTCTTTCTTTATGGCGGAGCTATCCGATTTTGAACAAAGCCAGCTCGACAACAACTATAAATTGTCGGCGGATAAGATTTTGCAGATTCTAGACCAAGTGCGTAACGACGGTGAATTGTCAAAGCGGCGGTGGGTGTGGGAGTTGTTGCAAAACGCTAAAGACCTCTCGCCGCAGCGCTGGGAAAGAGGCGTGTCCGTAGCGTTGGAATTGACGGACGAGGCGCTCACGTTCCGCCATAACGGAGACCCGTTCACGGCGAAGCAACTCACGAGCTTGGTGCAGCAGGTCAGCTCGAAGCCGCCCGGCAGCGAAGATGCCGATATCACGGGCAAGTTTGGCACGGGTTTCATTAGCACCCACTTACTCTCCGATGTGATTGTCGTCTCGGGCTACGTGGCGCGCGCAAACGGTGCGCACCGAGGGCTAGAAATGAAGCTTGACCGTTCTGGTAAAACGTCGGAGGCGCTGCAAGCCAGCATCAAGCAGGCATTAGAGAAATTGCCACAAGACGACCGCAACCCTGCTTTTCCGTGGCGGACCGACTACGAGGCTGCCCGGCGCGAAACTGACCTAGACACCGCATTTTGTTACCAACTCAATACCCCAGCCAACCGCGCGGCTGCCGTTGCCGGCTTGGACGACCTGATAAATGCTCTTCCCGCCACCCTGGTGAACCTACACGGCAAAATTAAGCAGGTGCGGGTGCGCCACGCCAATGGCAGTGAGGAAACGTACACCTGTAATAAAGTGGCTGCCTCAGACGCCGAGGGGACTGCGACGCCCGGCATCGTTCGCTACGGCGTGACGGTGCAGCATTCTCTCGACGCGAGCCATCCAAAGCACCATTGCTTTGTCGCATACGAGCAAACCGAGCCCGTGAGGCTGCGGCTGCTAGCGCCGGTGGACAACTTCACCGACCTGGTGCTCGCCCCCGACACCGATAGCGAACCACGCCTGTACCGCGACTTCCCGCTCATCGGCACCGAGCGGTTTTACTTGCCTTTTGTGCTGAATGGGCAAACCCTCTTTCCAACCGAGCGGCGCGACAGTGTTTTTCTGAATAATGCCGACCCCGCCGCCTCCGGCGATAAGCCTAGCCACAACCGTACCGTGCTGGAAGCCGGGCAGCGCGCCGCCTTAGTGCTAAGCCACTGGTTGCTGGAGCAGCCGACTACGCGAAACCGTTTCGTGCTGGCAAGAACTCACTTACCCGAACCTCGACACCTCGACGACCTCGCGTTGCGCAATTGGTACAAGCCCTTGCAGCGCAGTTACCGAGCGTTACTACTTGACATGCCGTTGGTCGAATCCGCCGCGGGTACCAGTGAGCCGTTGCGCACAGTGCGAGTGCCGCGTCACCGCTTGCCAACGGGTGGTACCCCCAAGGCTGCCGACCACCATGCTTTGTGGGAGCTAACGCACGACTACCTGGGCGCGGAACACGTGCCCACCAGCGACTTACAAGCTCGCTGGATTGAGGCACTGGGCGTGGAAGCCGAGATGGAAAGCTGGCAACTACCGCTGCTACTCGACGCCAGGCAACTGGTGGAACTGGTGGCAACGCACCCGCACCTCGACCAGTTGCCCTGTGGTACCGACACGGCAAGCCGGCTGGCATGGCTCAACCGCCTCTACGAGTTTCTGGCGCAGCAGCAACAGCTCGCGTTGCTCCATGACCACGCCGTGGTACCGAATCAAGAAAACGAACTGCGTAAACTTGGCGAATTATGGCTAGAGCGCGGCACCGACCCCATCGCGCCCCCGGTACTCAACGTGTTGGAGGAGCTTGGATTGCCTTGGCGTAATGAGTTGCTGCACCTGGGGGTGCGTTTACCCGACGACACCCACAAAAGCCGCGGGCTAAGCGATGCATCGGGCGCGATAAGTGACGCCCTGAAAGTTGGTGAACAAGTAGAAGGACTGGACGCTAGCTTTTTACGGCTGCCCGACGCCGTGGGCATCCTCGTAAGAATGCTGCAATTGACTTCGCCTAGTGCGCGCGACAACAACCTGCGCCGCCAGCTTTTTAGTTTTGCCAAGCAACTGCTGCATTTCGAGGAAGATTTATTGGAAGTGCCCTACTTGGCGACGTTGAGCTTTGAGCGCGCCAGCGAGTTGCTGGTGTTGCATTTAAACACTCAAATTACCCGTTGCGGTAACCTGGCGGAGCTTGCCACCCAGTTGGGCAACAGTGGTGCCGATTCCGAGACTGCGGCACTCGCTTGGTTGAATGGCTACCTGGGCTTTCTGGCGAAATCGTCCAAGATGGAGCCATTGCTGAAGATAGGTAGCATCGTACCCAATCGAAAAAAAGAATTACGTCCTTACGCCGAGCTGCACAACGCCGGGACGCCTGAGCTGCCACTAGACGACACGTTGCTGCGTATTCTGAAAGCATGCGATGAGAAGCAGGATTGGGAGCCTAAACTGCTGGCAAAAGGAGTGGACCTGACCCTGCTCAACTCCTACACTTTCGACCAGTTGGGCAATGACTTGGTGAGCTTTGCTAACAAGGTACTGTACGCCGACCACCAACACGAAAACAATCGTGCCGAGCTGCTGGACTTGCTGGGCTGGTGCCTCAACCCCCATAACGATGAGCTGGCGAAAAGGTACTTGACGCAGTTCCGCGCCCAAGCTGCCAGTACTTATTTCCGCCTGACGGTAGAGCGCAACGGCAAAAGTGAAGAAGTCCTTGAGTTGATGCGTCACGAAGGCAAACTGTCGGATTTAGCGGCTATCGCCAGGTCCGAAGTGGACTTAAAAAAGCTCCTTGAGTTAGTAAAATTGGCGCCATCGAACGACCTCCTTACCCAAGTGGTACGCAACGCCAAGCAGTTGCAGGATGACTACTCAAGCTTCCGGTTTCTACAGCGTATCGGTGCCCTCATGGAAAAGGCATTCGCTGCCGCGCTTACAAAAGAGAACATCACCGTGCGCATTGAGTCGGGGCAGGATAGCACTACGACCGTGGCACAGATTGATTACAAAGGCATTGGGTCGTACGATTTTGTTATTCACAATGCCGATCTCGTAAACTTCAAGGCGTTTTATTTGGAACTGAAATCGTACAGCACAAGCAATGCCCAACCTATTCGGCTAGCGCGTTCGCAGGCAAAGCGGGCAGCAGAAAACAAGGACCCGTTTGCACTCTGCGTCATCGGGCGCGACAAACCCGCCGAAGAAGTGGATGAAGAATATGTGCGGCAGAACCTGGTGTATGTCGTCGATATAAGTCAGCCCTTGCAGCCGGTATACGACGACATTGCCGCTGCCGAGAGGCTAGAAAAAACCCCGCAGGATAACGTGTGGCTCGACGTGTCAGCGCTGCACGAAAGCAAAGTGTTCATCACCCACAAATTTATCAGCACGCGCCAACAGACGTTCACTCAACTTATTGGTGCTATCAAGGCAGTATTTGAGCAGCCACCACACTGCCGTGCACAAGGGTAATGAATCCGATGCAAAACGTGAGTCCGTTACAACTTACTCGGCTTTGAATTTGTCTTGCTAATAAGGGTGGCACCGTATCTTCGCCCCCCTTCAACTGGCTGCCATGAGCAGCACCCCGATTGATGACCGCGCGTACCGAATTGGTATTTAAGCTTAAAGGGCAGCGTAACGGCTCGCCCATTAGTCCCGATACGTGGGACGTGGCAGAGCTTAAGCGATTCATCGGTGAGGTCGAGGACCTGTTGCGTCCGGAAACGACCACTGCCGCTGAGCGTGCCGAAGAGCCGATTACCCTGCGCTACGAGGAGGGGTCCGCGCAACTGCGCACTCGCTCGTCCCGGTCGCGGCAGGAGCGGGCGCTGCGCCTGGTGCAGGCGCTACGTCCCCTGCGTACCCAGGACGCGGAGGGCAACACGGTGGTAGGAGTGCAGCTAGAAGCACTACTGCCGAAGCAGCGCCGCGTGATACACACCTGGTTTCAGCAGGCGCAGGCTTATGGGGACGTGTACCAGGTGCTTGACCCCCAGCACGGGGACCAGCCCCTGTTGATCATTGACCGCTACACGACCTTGGTCGAAGCAGCGGAAGATTTGTGGCTGCCCACCGAACTGTACCTCAGCGGACGTATCCTGTCGCTGGGCGGGGTCAACAAAACCGGGCTCACCATTGAGGTAGGGCAAAACCATTACAAAGTAGCCGCCAGCGAACAGCAACTCGCGCAGCAGGAAGCCAACCTCGTCTATCATGAAGTGGTCATGCGAGTGAAGGCAGAGCGTCAGTATAAATCGGGGGATTTGCGAAATCTGGAATTGGGACAGTTCGTGAAGTACGCCCCTACGTTTGATAAAGACAGCCACGCCAACGCCACCCGCGCGGTTTCCAAGGCATTTGCTGGCATTGATAGCCTAACGGACTGGGTTTCCCAACTCCGAGGTGAATAGTTCGCCCCCGTCGTAGCACATGGCTAAGAGTGTCCCTGCCCCAGTTGCCGTTGACAAGTCGATTCTGCTTGACACCGGATTTTTGATTACGGTCTTTGACGACCAGCGCCCCAACCACGCCACCGCGCTCGCCCTCTACCAATTCCTCATCGAACACGGATTTTTACTATTCCTGTCGAGCATAGTGGTGGCGGAGTTCTGCACCCGGGGGGATATCAAGCAATTGCCGCTCGGTAACTTTCTACCCTTGGGTTTCGACATCTTTGACGGAGCGCTCGCGGGTAAGCTCAATTTTAGCACGTTCATGAAGCCTGGGGGCGACCGAGACCGTGCCAGCGTCAAGGACGACGTGAAGCTTTTGGCGCAGATGCTGCAACGTAACGTTCCCTACTTTGCCACGGAGGACGGACCCTTCACCAAGAAAATAGGCGACGAGTTTCGCGGCATCACCCCGATTCTGGCATCGGACCCGGTAACCAAGCACTTCGCCGTGCACCGCACCGCCAGTGGCACGGTGGTAAGCCGGGCTATTATACCGGGACAACAGTCGCTGTTTTAAGACTACACGGGGTGATGAAGACCTGCCCGGCGCGGTTTCATTAGCCGCAACATCAATTCGGGTCACTTCACCGAATCCGACCTGTTATCCATGTTGGGGAGTAAGGACTACAGCCAACTCAAGAAGTACATTAAGATTGAATCCGCCGCACTGGCAGTGAAAGCCGAAAACAGTAAGAGGAAACCCGCTTAGGTTTAATAATGATTGGACACCATGTTTCAAAATAAATTTCTTAAATAAAAGAACCGTGAAAGATGGTGTCCACAAGGCTGCCTACGGACGCAAAAAAAACCCACAGCAGGACCGTGGGTTTTCAGAATTGACAACATGATGGTCACCCACCAAGTTGACGTAAAGGTACTAGGATTGCAGGGCTGCTATGACGGCTGCGAGCTCTACTTGGCGCTGACCGCGTCCGTACGCTGCCAAATCCATGCGGTTATCGGGGACAAAGGAGGGCAACTCGCTGAGCTTCGCGTACACGGCGGGCTCCACGGCAAACCCGTCGCTTTCGGTGGCGTCATCCCCGTTGGGTTCCACGCTGGCAACGCCCAAATTGTTGTCGCCCAACAAGACGACCTCGGTCCATAGACCGGGGTACTCCCCATCGGCAACCAACCGCTGGTTTTCGGTTTCATAATTTTTCAGGCGGGCAACGGTTTCATCGGCGCTCAGGCTCATCGGGGATGGGGGTTAGTGAGCTCCAAACCTACCACGAAAATACCTATTTATCGCCATTCATTCTCCCGCATTTTTAGGCGCTACAAACGACGCGGGTAGCTTGTCGAGGTCCCAGCACCAGAAAATAGGATAGCTGCCGGTTGAGGCGCTTAAACTGCTTGAGAATGCGCAGGGCTTCGTCGTCGGAGAACTTGTTGGCGTAATGCGTGCGTTGGAACTCGTTCGGGTCCAGTAAGAAATCGTACGTCGGGTAGAGCGGGTCGTAGCACAACACGTCCAGATTTCCCCACTGCCCGTTGATTTTTACCAGATTCCACGCGTGCTCCCCCGGTTTCGACCCCGGCACCGTGCCCTTGAACCAACCGGTCGCCACCACCGCCCTGAGGTGGGCTTTCTGCGCCAGTTCGCAGTAAAAGGTTGGCGTAGCCTTGGCAAATGCTTTTGCGGTACAGCAGCACCTCCAATGGATTCAAGCGAATCAGGTGGCGCTTGGCGGGCGTGTACTGGTTTTTGTCGTACTTCAGGTTGGTTGCCATCCACACGTATAGTACCCACGCCTTTAGCTTTTCGTCCTTAAAGGGCTGCGTCAGGTAGGTGGCGAGCTGCTGCGGGGATGCCACGGCAAACGGCAGCGGCTTCTTGGCAAAAGCTGCCGCCGCCGATGTTGTTTGTGCGACCCGCACGACGGGGACGCGTTTCTCTACCGAGCGGTGGGCTAGCAACTCCTTGGTCAAGGAGTCGTTGGCTAAGTCAGTCGGCAGTGTGTCAATCTTATCTAAGGGCAGCACCTCGTACTGCGCCACGGTCAGCATTTGGGATTTGCATACCAGCGGGGCAAGCGCCAGTAACAGAGGCAGGTAGAGGCGTATAGAAAACATCGTTTGGCGGGGGTACACTGCAATTTGTGCCTCTTTTGCCGCGATTCACCATAAAAAAGTTACGAAAAAGGGACGTCTGAATGCCTAGGGAACGAGCCGTATACGATATATAGTATAAACAACCTGAGTAAATGCTAGAGGAGGTCAGGCACTACGTTGAAGCCGAAAGCCGCGAGGAATACGTGACGCGCAAGCAAATCGCCACCAGATATAATATTTCCCTAAGCTGCTTGCAACGCCGACTGCACAGGTCAGGGCTGTAGCTTGATCGAATTGAAAACTTAACAACGCGTGTAGGAGTGCGAGCTAGCGTAAATAGTGTGCTCGAAACTAATTTGATGGCTTCATCGAATGTGTCGTTTATATGTTCACTAAGCACTACCCTGGCGATGATTGGCATCGAGTTGTCGCGCCGGATCCTTATCTTCCACACCCTTATCTGCTCGCCGCAGTTCCTGCCCTTGTTGTGATCATCTCTACCAACAACTTCGGGTTACTCCACTTCCTCTACGGCGGTTTGATAGCGCTCTACTCCCTGATAATGTTGCTGATGCACTACGCTTAGCCAGAGTGAACAGCATCTTTACGCGGGTTGCCGAGTCTCTTGCCGGCTCACTATGACGTGGTCCACATCAACTCCATCAAAGTCTAAGGACGGAGACGTACCTTAATCTACTTCTGATTAAAAAAATATGCACTATATAGAATGGAATAATATAGTTGCTAACTATTTATTCAAACCTTCTCGCAAAGGGCAAGAAGTCTTTTTATGTATATCGGAAGATGACTTAGTGAAAGCGGTAATTATAGCCGCTGACAATCTTACTGCATCACAGTCACTGCGGCTGCTTGCTCCAATGTCTAGAGAGGAGGTTTTGGCGGATTTTTGGCGTGCGCTGAAACGGGGACCTATGTTTTGGGGAACGCCACTGACCGATGGGCAGCAGAGCTTTTTCATGGGAGATGATGTATCCGACTTGGTTATTCGCTCAGCCCCAAGAAACCCTGCTGAATATGCCAAATATACTTGGCATGATTGGCGCAAAGCTCAGCCTATCATGGGGTCGCCAGGTGCTAGGGCTATAAAGTATCAGGACCGGAAAATACGGATTTCTGCCCCGTTACACATGCTTTACTTACTGAGCTTCACGCTCCCGCTTGGGGCAGTGGGGGCTGAGGACTCTAATAAATACTACGACGCTTGGAATAAATTCTATCTTGCTCCCACTAGGAATCTAATCAGTAGTAATGCTAAACTATCTTCATCCGCACTTAGGGGAATAGGGGAGGGTACATGGGCTGAAATGTGGGATGAAATAGGTAGGTGGAGCAAGGATGACCTCGCGGGCGAACGGGGTACCTTGGTTGTGAGACAGTTTACAAATCCTAATTGGAAGTATGTTGGCATACCCCTATCTCAGTGTCTACTACCCCCAGTTTGCTTACGACGATTGGACCGCCAGTTTTATAAATGGGATTTTACGGCACAGGCTGCATCACGCATCTCGTCGGAAGCATTGAAAGCGTGCTTGTTGGATATAGGTGCAGTATTGCCCAGTCGTACACGCGATATTTTAGCGGGTACTGCTTACCCAGAAGTCCGGGATGCAGTTATCGAGCAAGTACGTGGGCGCTTGCGCCTCTACAATGGTTTAGTGCGGGTAGAAAGAACCGATACCCAGATTAGTAAAAGCCGTTCCCATTCAGGGGAGGTACTTGAAGCAGCCATTGGGGAACTGGTCTTATTCGCCAAAATCGGGTTTGGAAAGCCTACATTCTATCATAGGCTGCAGCCAAATGCCGAAGCGGAGGCAAAACTTGATTTGGTATATAGAGGCGTACATTACCCCTGTGAGGTAGGGGCAGCTTGGTCTGCACGTTTAGATAATGTCCCAATACAGGCTAGCGGTGTAGTACTTGAGGATAAGTTGCGGCGATGGAAAGCAGTTGCCCACTTACAAGAAGTACAGTTCTTTGCACCTGCAAGTAACATGGTCGGTTTACCCGACTACGTGGCAGTAGACGAGCCAGAACTAGGGGAAATGTTAGTTCTCTGTCAACCTGTGCATATTGAAAAACTCCGCCCGTGGCTTGCGAACTGTGGGAATGTTTCACAGGATATGCCACTTGTAGCTGGTGAAGCCACTGGCTACTGGTATGTGAAAATGCAGTTCGAGCGAATATGCGCCGTACCGCATGGGCTGCCAATCAGCATTAGGACTGAAAAAAGTATTGAGGCGGTAGGAGGACTGCTAGTAGGGCGTGGTGATTACCTGGCAGATGCTATGCCTTTATTTAAAGTTAGTAGCTCAATATCTCAAGCGGAGTTGTGGGTGAGTTACCCAGTAGATTCAAGTAAGCAGCTATTGACCCCGGTTATAGGTAAGCCGGGTTTTTGGAAGTTGCCGCTTGATTTACGCCTGGATGAACCTTTCGTCGTGGAAACGAACGACAGCATGGTTACCTCGCGCCAATTGCGAGCATGGCGAGCACTGTTGCCGACAATGGGCAAATGCCCAGATGTGTACCGGGGACTATTGTTAGAAGATTGTCCTGAACCAGATAAGTCAACCGAGTTCGTTAATGGACTTGGCATTGAAGTTCCAGAATCCGAAAAATACAAGGCATCGCAGCGCTTTAGGATTATCTACAACCACTATTTCAGCGGGAGCTCCACCAGGGATACCACACCGTCATCGTCAAAAATCACTCCGGTTGCTTTTTCAGAAGCCGACCGGATGCTATACTTATTGTCTGCCCGTGGGAAGCTTGAGCGCGAAAGTTTCCGCGAAGCCTTTGGCAGCCTGCGCCCAGAGGCGGGTAACGAATGGCGGTTTGCTATGCGGTGGTTTGGTCAACTTGGTCATGCCGCCTACCGGTACGAGCGCGGGCGGGACATTCTCACGGTGTTGCCTCCAACGTTATCGTTACTTCCCGGACGGGGTGATGGGGGCAGCAGGTTCCTGTTAACCGGCATGAGGCTCCCTGGCATGGTAGCAGAACTGGCGCAGTTGAAGTCGGAGTGCGTCAGCGTCTACAGCATAAGGCAACACGCAGCCAATGACCATCTCCTATTGCCTGACGCGGTTATTCTGGAAGGAGCGACCAGTGACATCCAAAATATCGCAAAAGAATTGGGTTTCCGTTTTCAAAGCTGGATGCCGACAACGGCGCAATGGATGCTGCTTGGAGGTGGACTTAGCCACTACAAGGCGAGTATGATTAAGGCTGACATTAGTACGCTGCCACCCCCGGAATCACCACATCGATACTTCGACCCTGATCTTCTGGCAATGAAGCCAGTACAGATAGAGCTTGGCGGGGTACTACCTTATTGCCGGGATAAAGGTGCCTTGGTAGAATACGAAATGCGCCGTGGGCAAGAGCGATTTCGACTTTGGCTGGACGGAATACCTTATATGGTTGAGCCTGCTTGGGGAAGATATATCATTCTCGAACGGCATAAGCGCCGCGCACTCCAAGTACGTGGCAATAAGCTCCTAGTGCCAGCTAGCGCACAATTACCAGGCGGCATCGGATTGGCTGCTAGTTTGTTAGATGGATTAGTGCCTGACCTGCAACGAATTGACGGGAGACTCTACCATGAGTACCCAGCCACTGCCCAGGCTATGCTCAAAAACGAACTTCGCGAATTGCTGAGCCAAGAGCCTGTAAGCTAGGGCACCTGCCCAGCTAAGGCATTATCACCTCGGCACCTACCCTTACACACCCAGTCTTACATGCCGACATCTACCGACCTCATTGACCCAGTTGGTGCATTTGATACCATTCGAGACAACTTCATACTATACATTCAAACAGCCTTCCGTACAAAATTTCAGTATTTGGAAGATGCGCGTAAAGACCTGCTTCTACAAGACCGGGTCATGTATCGCGAGCCATGGGCTGAGCCCCTGCCCGAATACCTGTCGAGTGACATGCAAGTGTCAGAATTGACAAGTGAGGATGTGAGCAGAGCTTTGAATGACGAGGAGCTTGAGGCATTTAAGTCGTTAATAAAAGTTGGGCTGATGCCCGAAGTCCCCGGAAAGCGACGTGAACTCTACGCGCACCAAGCCGAGATGCTGCGTCGAGCATTGGAAGGTGAGCGCTGCGTCATTACTTCTGGTACTGGTTCTGGCAAAACAGAGTCTTTTCTACTCCCACTGCTTGCCCAGATATGCCGTGAACTAGTTGGCTGGACACCACCACGCGCTTCCTTCCCAGAAGCTAATACTTGGTGGAATGCCAATAGTGGGGTGAGAGATAACAGGGTCGTGCAGCCTGGCGCTTCGCACACGGGGCTCTGCGAAGAGTATCAACAACGGGGAAACGAAACCCGTCCCGCTGCTATGCGGGCGTTACTCCTTTACCCAATGAATGCGCTAGTTGAAGACCAACTTACCCGGTTGCGCCTTGCTCTCGACTCCACCGAGGTAACGAAATGGCTTACCTCGTCCGGTAGTCCGGCTAAGGGCAACCGCATCACATTTGGGCGCTATACAAGCGAAACCCCAGTTGCAGGCGAGTTGCTAAAAGATGGAGAAGCTAATCTGGCGAAGGTTAGCAAGCTTCGGGAGCGTTTGCAGAATTTGACCGAAAATGAGCTACGCATAAATGACTATGCTCGTCAGGAGGGGCTATCCGAGGAAGAAACAAGAGAATTGTTAGCTTTTTTCCCGAAAGCAGACGGTGCTGAGATGCGGAGTCGGTTTGACATGCAGGAGTCCCCTCCTGACATACTCATCACAAACTTCTCTATGCTTGGCATCATGTTGATGCGCGAGGTAGACGAGCCAATTTTTGAGAAAACAAAAAAATGGTTACGGGGTGATGACCTTGAGGGGATAGCGGATGAAACAAAGAAAGAGGAGCTAAAAAAGCGCATCTTCCACTTAGTAGTAGACGAATTGCACCTATACCGTGGAACTGCGGGGACCGAAGTAGCATGTCTGCTCAGGCTGGTATTGGACCGTTTAGGGCTAAATCCCACACATCCTCAGCTTCGCATACTTGCGAGCAGTGCTTCGTTGGAACCTGAAATTGATGGTGCCCCGGAAGGTAAAAGCACTCAGTTCCTACGCGACTTTTTCGGCGTAGTAGACCCCGCGCAAAATTTTTCCATTATCACGGGTAAAACAAAGGTTATAGAAGCGCCTACGCCTAATGCTGGCTCACTACCATGGCAGCCCTTCGAGGAGCTAGCTAACTCATGGAATGAGGGTGACCCCGCGACGTTAGTCGCTAAGCTGGCAGCCGCCCTTCTTCCAGGTGGAGATGGTAAGTTAATGAGCGCATTCTGCCACTGGCAGCTACGAGAGCGGTTATACATTGCTTGTCGTGATGGGGCTGGAGCGTATCGGGCTGTGCCAGTGGCGTCCCCACCATTTCCTGCACTTGGTCATAAAGACACATTAACGCCGCTGACAGTAAGCCTGTTTGGTGACCAGGATGGAGTAATCCCCGAAAGGCTGCGACAAGCTGTGCGTGGGATGTTTATCGCACGGGGCTTGCTGGGCGATGTAGACCTTCCCCGCTTCAGATTTCATTATTTTTTCCGAAATATTGAAGGGTTGTGGGCTGGGTTGCAGCAGGCGGATGCCCTGCACAAAAACTCCTTAGCAGTACTCTTGCCCCAGCCGGAGCTGCGCACCCATGATAACCAACACGTTCTTGAGCTGCTGTACTGTGAAAAATGTGGGACGACATTCCTGGGTGGTAGTCGCCTGAGATTACCTAATGGGCAAGGATTCCAAATGTTATCGGTTAGCCCCGAGATTGAGGGAATACCAGAAAAGGGTGCAGACACGACAGTCGAGCGACGTTCCTACCGGGACTATGCGGTTTTCTGGCTTGAAGCAGGTCAACGTTACACACCTCATGAGCGTGTTCGTAGTGAGTCCTGGGGAAGTACGATACCTTGGTGGAGGCAGCCTAAAAACGAATCCAATGATGGGCAGGGGTGGCAAAATAAATCAGAATGGCATGATGCCTGCCTGAACAGCCGCTCAGGTCTTGTGGTCGAAGGCAGGCATAATGAGAATAAACCGGACTGGATTCCCGGACGAATTTTCAAGGTGAAAGCTGATGGAACACCGATTACCCCGGAGTTGGAAAGTCAGTTGAGGGGGCTGCCGGGGGTGTGCCCAGGGTGTGGAGCTAACCACGTACCATACGGCAATAATGACTCATTTTCAGGGCGTATGAGCCCAGTGCGAGGGTTTCGGACTGGTTTTGCCCAGACTAGCCAGACCTATGCCAAAGAGCTGTTGCTACAACTGGTGCCCGACGAGAAAAGACGGAAACTGGTAGTGTTTTCGGATAGCCGGGAGGACGCGGCACGGGTAGCAGATGGCATAGAAAAAACCCATTTCAGCGACTTGACCCGTGAAGTGCTAGCTGACTACTTGATGCGAGAATTACCCGCCTTGGGACTTTTGCATGAGGCCCTGTTTAAAAAGCTGGATAAAGAAGGATACGCTCAATTAGCAACTCTGTATCCTAAATCTGCTTCGCTGCTTAATAAATTGACCGAATTGGACGATGATGATTTATTAGAAATGCAAAAGCAGTCGCCAGAACTCGCGGCAGCCTATTTGTATATGGCTAATATTATCGACGATAGCCAAAGCAAAGTGCCCGGTGATAAACGGCGCTTGGCAAGGGAAGAAATCGAGCACGTTCAACGTAAGCTGACACCTATAGCGGCGCTGATTTCTGGACTTGAAAAATCTGGTAAGGGGTTTTTGTTGCGGGGGCTTCTCCAATTAGGTGTCAACCCAGGCGGCTACAAGCTGGACAATCAACGTGCCCAATCTAATGCAGGTGGTGAATCGGTACCTTGGTACCAAGCCGTCAATTTCGATAATGAAGTCCCTTACTTGCGAGACGACTATACCAATCAGGAAGCCCTTTTAGCTAAAGGGCTTGAGCGTACCGTTGGTGAACTACTGTTTAAAAGACTATTCTACTCACTTGAGGCATCCGGACTGGGGCTGGCTATCCCACCACTAAACCAACTATCCCCTTTAGCCAATAAATTAAAAGGGACTACCCTTGAAGACCGGGAGATAGAAGTAGCCGCCGCATTTATAAGGGTGCTGGGCGACAGCTACATGTACACGCCTGGTGAATATGAAAAACCGGACTCGATTTCGGGCTGGAACGAGTTGCCTTCCAAAGTGCGCAGGTACCTTAAAAAGGTAGCCGAGGTACACGGGCTGAACGAGGACGAATTGGGTAGGGCTTTATTTGCCGCATTGCGACCCGATAATCAAAACCAAGCGGACAACCGCAACATATTAGACTCTAGAGCCCACGTAGTAATCCGCAGATTATGGCTACAAGGGATGGGTTCATCTAGCCCAGCATGGATATGCGCCAACTGCCAACGCCCGCACTTGCATTTGGCAGCCAATGTTTGCACCAATTGCCGCAAACCACTTAGCGATAATCAGAAGTCCAATTGTGCAGCGTTGTGGAGCCGAAACTATCTGGCTTATCATGCTGCCGTTGAACACCGTGCCCCAATCCGACTTCACTGTGAAGAACTTACAGGTCAAACTGACAACCAGTTCGAGCGCCAGCGGCACTTCCGTAACGTTGTGCTGCCAGACGAGGGACCGGGCAAGGTGCGCCGTATCGACCTGCTGAGCGTAACAACCACGCTAGAAGTCGGGGTCGATATCGGTTCCTTGCAGGCTGTGATGATGGCGAACATGCCCCCGCAACGCTTCAATTATCAGCAACGGGTCGGACGGGCTGGACGCCGTGGGCAAGCCTACGCAGTCACCCTCACCTTTTGCCGAGGGCGAAGCCACGACGAATTTTATTTCTCTCATCCCGAACGGATTACCGGTGACCCGCCCCCAATCCCCTTCCTCGCAATGGACCAAGACCGGATTGTGCGCCGCGTCTTAGTAAAAGCGCTGTTACAGGCGGCATTCCAAGAGTTGAATATTACCGGCAACAATATGCTTGGCTCATTTGGGGGGCTAGGCGAGTGGAGTAATAATTGGTTTCATGCAAAGGCTTGGTTGCAGGGTGCTGACGGGCAACGACTGGCTTCAAGATTACTAGAGCAGTTGGTGCCAGGGGCAGCCCCAGCGGCAGTTGCAAGGCGGGCTCATATGCTGGCTTGGATGCTGGATAACGGACTGGAAGGAATGGATGCCAAAGTGAATGGCACCGCCACGTCGGTTACGGTACCGGGCGTTGACCCTGCTGAAAAGCTGGCGAGAGGGGGTGTGCTGCCCATGTTCGGGATGCCCTCCGATGTCAGGAATCTTCACTTGGACGTTCGCCGTGCTAATGGCAACGAGCGCCACTGGGAGTTCCCGTGCATCGACCGCTCCCTTGACATGGCGATATACGAGTTTGCGCCGGGAGCTCAGAAATTGAAGGACAAGACGGTACAACTAGCAGTGGGGTTCACCGCCCCCCTGATGGAGAAGCGTGAGGGAAGATTTTATAATCCTTCAATAGCCCCAGACCCCTTGGACACGTCCCAACCCGGAAAACCCTTCGAACTGGACATGTGGATGAGTAACTGCACAGTTTGCTTGCATTGTAAGACCTACAAAGTCAAGCCTGCGCCAGACCCCGTGTCATTGGAGATAGTATGCCCGCAGTGCGGCGTCACTTTATCCGAAGATGGGGACGGAAACAAGCCACCAACTCTCTTCCGTATTTGCACTCCAGCAGCATTCCGCACTGCTTACACGGGTGGACGCGATGAGCGGAGTCAAACGCAAGCATTTTTCACACGCCCCCCGCTGGTAGCTGAGCGTAGTACCGTAGCACCTACATCTGATGTTCTCGGGCGAATGTGGGCTGAACTGGCTGATTCTGATGCTGCGTGGAGACTCAATCGTGGTCCACGGGAACAGTTATTTAGGGGGCGGTTGTACGACAACGTTCGAAATGATTTTCCTTCCAGACCAAATACCAGCCAGTTCCTCAACTCACCCCAGCAATGGCTGGCTGAACCGGCGGAGTTGTGGACTGACCGCGATGAGTGGCAGCGCGGTTACGAGATATCGGCTCGACCAGCACCAACTGCCGATACCCCCCTGGAAAAGCTAGCGTTAGCCGCGCACAAAACCACTGAGATTTTGCGGTTGCGCCCCAACGAGCTACCTGGAAGCCTAAGCCTTGACCCCAATCCGTTGCGTAGCCCACTCGCGGATGGCGTAAAGGCGGCATACTACACCGCTGCTTTTTTACTGCAACGGGTAATAGCAGATAAGCTCGACGTTGACCCCGTTGAGATTGAGGTAGCCGGATTGAGTAGCGTTGCCTTACCCGATGACATATTTGGGCGTCAGGTTGGGGAGCTGATTTTATGTGACAGCCTGCCCAACGGTTCAGGTTTTGTTGCGGAGCTATATAACCTACTGTTGAAGGATGATGCCAATAATTTGCTCCGGCAGGTGCTTTACAAGCGCGAGTTAAAACCCGACGAAAGCATCTGCTATACAGATGTGTTTTTGTTAGATGGTCATAGGACCACCTGTGCCGATGCGTGTTACGACTGCTTAAAGGGGTACCGTAATATGAGCTACCATGCTCTGCTCGATTGGCGGTTAGGGTTGGGATTACTCCGTGTGATGTTTGAAAAAAAACATCATTCGGGAGCAGATGGGTTCTTTGATGCGCCAGAAATTGCTGATTGGCTTGTTCATGCCCACGGGTTGCGGGACCTGTTTTGTAACACGTTTGACCAGATGGAGCCAATCACAATTCAACCCGTGGTTGGTCCTGGACTACCTGGTGTTAAAGTTGACGGTAGCGAAATTCTATTGATAGTGCATCCCTTTTGGAATGTGCTGGACAATAAGGAGGATGGCTGGCTGGCTGATATAGTGGTTGAGGCAAAAGTAATGGCAGCCCTGACAGGAGGTTCAGCCCATTTCATCGATACTTTCAATCTACATCGGCGACAGGGACGTTGCTACGAGTGGCTATTAAACGGGAAGTGCTCACTATGAAGCTCGTTCCCCTAACGTCAATTTCACCTAGCCACTTTGAGGCGTTGAGGAAGTGTGCGCTTCAAGTAGTGCTGGAACGCACATTTCCTCAAGGGGGGCTTCCGCCTACGGTCTACATGCTGGTAGGGACATTGATTCACCGTGTTGCCGAGCAGGCGTTTAAAGAATCGCCTGCCAACCAAGTCGAACTAGAGCGAATTTGGCTGCGGGTAGCGGATGATTTTGAAGCTCAGCTTTCAAAAAGGGCATCAACAGCGCCTATAGCGCCTCTACGTTATTCGGTCCCAAACTTTGCTGTCCGTCGAGCCCTTTTCCTGCGCACATGGAAATACCGAACTCCGTCCCACGAGCATAAAAATGACTGTTCCACTCAAGGTGGAGCGGAAAAGGTGCTAGCTGACGATACAGGGCAAGTAAGTGGCAAAGCTGATTTAATACTACGCACCTCATCTGGGTGGGTAATTAAGGATTTTAAATCGGGTCAAGTAATTGATAGCGTAACTGGTGAAATAAAGCCAGAGTACGCAAGCCAGCTTAAATTATACGCGGCGCTCTACAAGCACACTTATAAGGAGTTTCCTAGCAAGCTGCTCTTGGTGGACGCGACGGGTGAAGAAATAGAGGTTCCATTTACCCCAGAGGAATGTGTAGGCTTACTAACCGAAGCACGGCAGTTACTGGCTGCTGTAAACCAAGGGGTAGCTGACGGTCAAGTTGAGCAATTAGCAACCCCTACACCCGAGCAATGCGGTTGGTGTAGGTCCAGGGCAATGTGCCCGGTTTACATAGGGCAAATACGCCTCGACCCTGATAGTGCACCCTCTGACCTCATGGGGGCACTCGTCTCGCATAAAATATTTGGTGACCGCCTGCAACTCGTCCTTGAATTGGGCAGTACCAGGCGGCAGCTCATGTCTGTTGGCATCGTTAGTAAGAGGTTGTCTGCCCAGCTTACATCCATCACAGGGGGCGAAATCTTGGTATGTAACGCAAGACCTGCTGCCAACCGACTTACTTTTACTGCAACCGATATTACGTGCGCCGTGCCCGTAGGGGGCTGTGGCGTTAGTTAAGTATATGATTCAATTAGTTGCATCTGGTAAGCTTTCGACCATCCCAGTTCTTTCCTTCTTTACCGGTGGTGGCTTTCTGGACATGGGTTTTGAAAAAGCAGGGTACTCCATTGTCTGGACCAATGAGATGCATCCGGGTTTCGTACAATTCTATGAGCATGGCATAACTGCGTGGAGGCGCGATAGAGGCTGCGCTAAACCAGAGGCAAAAATTAGTTCGCCAGCTCAATTGAGTGACCTGGGCGGACCTGCGAGTATCTTGAAAAGTGTATTCCCCGGTGGTAAGCACGAATTATTTGGCATCATCGGGGGACCCCCATGCCAGGACTTTAGTATTGCTGGGTTAAGGGCTGGCTTTGAGGGTAATCGTGGCAGTTTGACCCACGAGTATTGCCGACACATTTTAGAGATGCATCCAGCATTTTTTGTAATGGAGAACGTCACTGGACTGCTCCAGAAGAATCACCGGGCTACTTTCGACAAGTTACGTGAAAGCATGGGAGCAGCCTATTTAACAGATTTCGCCAAGCTCAATGCCCTGGATTATGGTGTGCCACAAAGCCGGGAGCGACTTTTTTTTATAGGGCTACGACGTGATTTGGTGACAAAGGAACTCACGGACGACCAACGTAAACTGGCGCCTGCGAATAACTGGGCAGGATGGACAACCGAGCAACATCCTACTCATCGGGGAAAAAGAAAAAGTTGCAAGTGGGCTACCATAGAATTGCCAGGCGCGGTACCTGAAGTACCAACCTGTGAAACAGTCAAGGCACTATCTATTAACAATTGCTTGGTGCCTACTGAAGAAGAAGCCTCAACCCATAATGCCCGTGACCGCTTCAAGTTAAATTCCCAAAAAGCAATAAGCACACCAGAAGGGATGGTAGGAAACCGCTGTTTCAAGCGGCTGCACCGTTATCGATTTAGTCCCACTGCTTGTTATGGTAATAACGAAGTACACTTACACCCGTGGTTGCCCCAACGGTTATCCGTGCGCGAAGTGCTGCGTATTCAAGGCGTAGACGAAAGTTATATCCTACCCGAAGGTCCCTCATTAACCACGAAGTTTAAGATGATAGGAAACGGTGTGCCAGTGCCAATGGCGCTAGGCGTAGCAACTACCATGCGTAGACTATTGGATGAATACTGCGGTTTAAAGTTATAATTTGCTCCTATGTGGGATACAACGCAGTCTATTTATTGCCCATGTACGCTACCCTCTACGTTCCGCAGCAACCACCCCAACTTATAACCACTCAGGGGCTGGTTTTACCTGACGCAATAACTAAATTAGTGAGCATACCCGAGCGGGTGCCTCTGTTGTTAAATTGTGCACCAGGGTTAGTAGATATACTTGCAAGTGACACAGGTTACGTTGCTTACTCAATATTTGACCACGAAGGACAAATAAACCATTCGGCAATGGTGGCATTGTCTGAATTGACCGGAGTGAGATTTGGATACGATGAAGACGAAACTCTATGCGGGACAATTTTGATTGTGCAGGAGTAACAGAAGCTAATACACTTGATTTCAGGCTGGCATTGAGCAGCCTCTTAGCTTCGTGCTAGTTGACGAATTGGGCAGCCTCTGGAGGACTCGTTAGCTCGTTGACCAAAGCAACAAGGGTCGCCTCTCTGGTAAGTGGCTTCAGCTCACACTCCCAAACCGTTATCACCCTCCACCCCAGTGCGACAAGCTCCGATTGCTGCCGCAGGTCGTTGGCAACATTTCGCCCGATTTTATTCATCCAGAAGTCAGTTCTGGTTTTTGGCACTACAAAGTACCGGCAACCTTCATGGCAGTGCCAGAAACAGCCGTGTACGAATACCACGGTGCAGAGCTTAGGAAACACTAGGTCGGGCTTACCGGGAAGCGTGGCAGTGTGCAGGCGGTAACGGAATCCATGCCTGTGCAAGTACTGACGAACAAGGAGCTCAGGCTTGGTATCCTTGCTCCTGATTCGGGACATGTTATAACTGCGCACCGAAGGTGAGTGAACATCTGCCATGAAATTTTCAACATGCTCCATGCTGGAAAGGTGCTGTAGGTAAGCCTCCTGCCAATAGGAAGGATAACGCTCTTCGGTCCGAACCCCGATGCTTTCAGGTTGGGTCTGCGTGAACCATTGCCTTAAGCGTGGAAACTTGCTATATCTTAGCCTCTGAAATCCAGAAAAAAAGCAAGGTGCCCAAAAAAGTTAAATACAAAGCAGTCGATTTTTTCTGTGGAGCAGGAGGCATGACCAATGGTTTCCGGAAAGCCGGAGTGAACGTCATCGCCGGGGTTGATTTTGACCACGACTGCAGGAAGACTTACGAGGATAACAACGTCGGCTCCAAGTTCATACTGGCAGATATCAAGACGCTCACTTTTCGTGAGTTCACAAAACAGACAAAAATCAGGGTCGGGGATGACCACTTGATATTCATCGGTTGCAGCCCTTGCCAGTACTGGAGTAAGATTAAAACAGACAAGAAGAAGTCAGAAGAATCCAAAAACTTGCTTAATGACTTCAGAAGATTTGTTGACCATTACAACCCGGGCACAGTTGTAATTGAAAACGTCCCGGGTATTCTTACCAAGAAAGTGGAGAGCCCGCTGGACGATTTTCTGGCTTTTTTGTCAACCAAAGGCTATCACTTCGATAAAAAGGTAATCAACGCCATGAACTATGGCGTGCCGCAAACGCGCCGACGATTCCTACTAATCGCTTCAAGAGTAAACAAGGCAGTAAAGCTTCCGGCACCCGCTGCATCTCCTGCCAGCGTGGTATTCGATTTCATCTCAGAGGGGCATGGGTTCCCTGTTCTCGCTGCGGGTGCAAAAGATGAGACCTCAGCACTGCACATAACAGCAGGTTTGTCCGACCTGAACCTGCTTAGGATACAGTCTACGCCAAAAGACGGTGGGACACGACTTTCTTATGTCGACGATGTGGCGCTGGCAATACCCTCACAGTTTCAGGACACGGAAGCATTCACTGACACGTACGGTAGGCTGCGCTGGAATGCTCCCGCACCAACCATTACTACAAAGTTTATCAGTCTGTCCAACGGAAGGTTTGGTCATCCAGACCAGGACAGAGCATTGTCACTGCGGGAGGGCGCTACACTCCAGACGTTTGACAGGAACTACTCTTTCTATGGCTCCAGCATTGCAGCCAAGGCACGTCAAATCGGCAATGCTGTTCCTCCTTTTCTCGCTGAGCAGATTGCCCGCTCTATTATTTCTCCCCAAACAGCCGAGGTGACGGCTTCACTAGTATGAGCAAAGCGGCAAAAATAAAAGCGTTGATTAATAGTATTCATCGCGCTCATGCCGCAAACCAATTCCCAAATTACATTGAGTATATAAGGTTCCCTCATTTCAAGAACCTGCTGGATAACACCAGAATTGACTTCTCTTTTCCGCTTACGGTTTTAACCGGGTTAAATGGCTCTGGTAAAAGCTCCGCGCTTCATGCAATTTATGGAGCCCCCAAGAACCGGAGCACTGGCAGATTCTGGTTTTCAACGCTTGTTGACCCGATTCAGCAGGAATCGAATGCACCCAACTGTTTTGTCTACGGGTACAAGAGTGCCGCTGGAGGAATTTTCGAAGTTCTCAAGTCACGTATCGGCACTTCGAAAGGTGCTGACTATTGGGAGCCGTCTCGCCCTATTGCCGCCTATGGTATGACACTACTGCCCGGGGGAAAGCGCCGACCTGCAATTGAGAAGAAGGTTGTATATCTTGATTTCAGAGCCGAGTTGAGTGCGTTCGACCAGTTCTTTTATTTCGGGCAATTCTCCATAACGTCGACACTTAGAAGCAAGCAGGACGTTCTGAGGAAGTATTCCAAATATGTTAAAAGCGCCATCGACACGGGTACCGTCGTCTCGGTCCGTAACCGAAAAAACAGTGTCCCGGTGACACTTACTGCCGCTGAAATAGCGACTGTAGCTAAGATTCTGGGTAAGACTTACGATGCCTGCGTTTTGCTTGTCCACAATTTTTATGGTAGCGGTGGACTGACTGCATATTTCAAAACCAATGCTCTTAGCTACTCGGAAGCCTACGCCGGCAGGGGCGAGTATGCTGTTGTAAAGCTGGTGCATGAAGTCAGTAAAGTCCCTAATAACAGCCTCATTATATTGGATGAGCCGGAGGTTTCGCTGCATCCTGGAGCGCAGGAAGAACTTAAGATTTTCCTGCTTGAGACCCTGCTCGCAAAGAAATTGCAGATAGTTATATCAACACACTCTCCGAAATTCGTTGAATTTCTGCCCGATAACGCAATCAAAATATTCCTGCAGGACCCGTCTGGAAAATTTATCGTGCAGAACTCAAGCCATTATCTTGAGGCGTTCCAAAGCATCGGTATGGAGCTGCATGAGGATGACAAATACATTGTGATTGTTGAGGACATCACCGCCAAAACCATCGTTGAAAAGGTGCTGACCAGTATGGGGACTGACTACGCCCTGCTGTTTCGGGTCATTTATTATCCCGGGGGGTCGGAGGAAATCTATAAGAGGGCGGTCACCTACTCCGAGGAAAATGAAAAGCATAAATTCATCCTGCTGGACGGCGACAAACGCAAAGCGGTTCCTGACCCGTCATCCTTCGGGGTTGCCGATGCCAAAGACTTCAGTTTTCTGGAGCGCACGCTAAAAGACGCGACGAACATAGGTTTTGAAAAACTTGGTTTCCGAATAAACGGAACAGGAAAAACCGGGGATGTAGCGCAAAAAATTGCTTCATCGAACACTTACCTCGCCTATCTATCTACTAACCTTGGCTACCTGCCCGGGCGCATTTCTGAAGAAATGCTTTGGGATGAAGCCTACGTTACAAGGAAAATCACTGAGGAAGGTGGAACCGTCCCGGCATTCACCACCGATTACAAGCGCAACATAATGATGTTCGCTAATGGTCTATTCGGGGATGACCTTCCTGATTCAACAGCATCAGCCAAGAAGTTGCTCATAAACGAGATGATTAAAAGCCGCAACAGTTCTTACGTAGAACTTGCCGGAACCCTGAAATCATTCAAGGATTCTATCCCTGACTAGAACCCGATTCCAAGCCTGACATAGCTGTTGCGGTTGAAATCTATTGAGTGGGACCGGGATCGACCCGCGTTTCAATGGCATTTTGTATACCATTTGGAAGCGCTGACAGCAGTTCCAATCCGGTCGCCTGTTCAACCGCGTCGACGCTGGTGCGGTAGTTCCCCCAATCGTTGTTCAGCCCGTTGTCATTTGGGGTGTTGATGGCAATGAATCAGGTGCTGCTAGTGACGCGACCCACATCGTTTGCCCCTACGGGAAGCACCACGATGACCTTCCATATACGATTGGGAACGGCGACCCGACCATTGTCCAAGGTTGTTTGGTAGCCGTTCGTGCCTGTTCCCCCATTGCCGTAGCTGCCGCATACCACGTAAAGCTCGTTACCGGCAGCCACCAGCGTACGGCAGTAGTCTTCGAGCTTCGCCCACGTCTGCTGATTGTTTTGCGGCGCTTGCGGGACCATGTTGGTCATCAGAAACGTCGCCGAGTTGTCCGCCACCGTGCTGGTCCGGTCCCCACTCGGGCAGTTGTGCCCCCGGTCAAAGCCCGAGCCGGAATAGCTGGAAGCGGTGACCCGGTACCATCCGGAAGGCAAGGTATTGTCTGCTCGAAAATCATCCTGCCGCGAAGCAGTGCCCAGCCACGCCGCGCTGAGGTGCCAACTCACCCAGTTGGGGATGCCGCGGTCACGATGGTAAGAGAGCGCGTATTGGGGCTTTAGGAGTAAATAGTTCGTAGGCTGGTTTACGTCCGTCGTCGCGCCGCTGGGGTTGCCCAGTGCCAGGTGGTCGTCGCGGGTCGCCATGGTGCTGTCCGCGGCGGGGGTAGGGATTTCGTCGTGGGAGCACCCGACCAGCCAAGTGACGAGCAACGTGCTGAGTACCGCACGGAAGAACAATTGGGAAATAAACATTGAAAAAACAGGGAAGGAGCCGCGGGCAATACTTTTGAACCGGTTTAGCAGCTTGATTAAGCTTAAGAGTTAAGGATGCTTTGCGGCATATCCACGTTGTTGAATTGCTTAATTTTTCTCCAAGCTTGTAAAAACTATATTTTGGAGGCGCTGCATTTGCGCAGGTTCGGCAGCAAAGGTCGTGGAGTAATTCCGGGCAATGCCTTCTTTCCACGAGTAGAGTTAAGCAGGTTTTAGTAACTCCTCCGCAAAATCCATGCAATGGGATACCCGGTTCATATTGGTGCCTTTGCGCATCAGCCGCAGGTTGTGCAAGCGAACCGCTTTGCGGAATGCAGGCAAACGCACCAAGCGCGTGAAGTCTGCGGCTGATACCCCCAGCCGCAGTTGGTCGTTGCCCCCGGTGCGGTAGAAGTGGTCATCGAACCTCGCGGAGGAACATTGTTGTCGAATCATTGCCATGCCGCTGATGCCGTTGTTCAGTTCCATGAGCGGGGTCTTCGCTAGCTGGAACCAGTACTCCAACGACTTCTTTCCGTTCGCCAGGGTCGTTCGGAAGACGGTGAAAACTTCCTGCTGGTAGATGTTTAGCCTCAGAACGATGGTGTCCTCCTTGTGCGGCTTCAACGGAAAGCAGGTCACCGACCAGAAGGCGTACTCGGTCTTGACCGGTGCGGGCACCCCGGCGTGGACGTATTGTTTGCACGCGGCAAGCAACGCTACGTAAAATGGCTGCTGCGTAAGCTGTTGGAAGCACTGCCGGTAGCGGTAGTTGGCTTGCAGTTCCTCGTTAAGATACTTCTCTCCGCTCAGGTCGTTATAGGTAACCTCGCGCAGGAAACGCGCGGCAACCTCGGGTACCACCAGCTTGTCCACGTCGCGCTCCATGATGAGGTCTTCCATCTCGTCGATGTTGCGCAGGCGCACCCGCGACTTAAAGAACGCAATCTCGGCGCTTTCGACCCGCTTCAGCAGTGCATCTTCCACGGGTTTAAAGCTCAGGCTCACGATGTCCGTGTGCGTGCGGCGGTGCTGTACGTACCGCCGGACCACATTCTTCGCTAATCCTACGTAGTACTCCTCGTTGGCGAAGTGCAGGATGTGAATGCCGCACGTGGCGGAGCCAGCGAAAAGGGCGGCAATGGATGGTCGCCCCGCTACATCGTGCCGCAGCGAAAAGCCCCGTTCCAGTAACCACTCACTCAGCATAGCACCTTTGAATTAGGGAAGGACGAGATGAAGTCGCATTGACTCGCTAGGCACGCGTTAAGTGTGCTGAACCATTTGATGAATAATTTGAATGTTTACCACAGGCGCTCAACCACTTTTGTGCGTCTCGTTGGAGGTGGTTCACTAAGTACAAACATAATCGCAGGGGATTTCTTTGCCGTCGCTGTATGTTAGCCATTGTTTTTACTTGACAATTTTAATATTAGTAAGATTTCAATTAAATATTATCTGTAATCATGCCAAGCATTCTTAATATTCATTTATCCCCCGTGTGTCAACTGTGGAACTAGCGCAATTTACTGAACTGGACAACGCCTTAAGCGCGCGGTTTCACGCCGACATGGGCGACCCGCATAATGAGCGGTCCGTGATTTATGATGGTGCCGTTAATGCCGGGCGTTATCTGCAATCATCCATTAAAATGGCTTGGCTACTGAAAGAGCCCTACGACGAAGCGAATGGCAAAGGCGGCGGGTGGACTTTTACTGGACTTTTTGATAGAGACGACCTTTACAACAGCACCTTTAAAATGCCGCATAAGGTAACTTGGCACCCTATTATTTACGCGACGTTCGGTATTATAAACGGGTTTACGCGGTGGGACGATATGCCTTTTATTCGTCATCAGCCGCTCATGTGTGATGTCGTGCGCAGCATAGCTATCGTGAATGCACAAAAACTGCCCGCGCTGGGCATGACCAGAACCCAGTTTTCCCATATTGCGGATTCCTACAATAAGCACAAGGACTTATTACACGAGCAAATCAATTTGCTTAGTCCCGATATTTTCGTCTTTGCTAATACCTTTTGGCTTTACCAACGCGCCTTGGGTTTAGAAGGAGTGGAGCCGCAACGGAAGGCAAGTATTGCCTATTACATGAAGGATGGCAAGCTGTACATTGACGCTTACCATCCGGCTCAAACGAAGGTAAAACGTCAGGTTTACGTAGATGACATCGTAGAAGCAGCCGAGGAGTGGTATGCGCTTCGCAGTAGTTATCCCCTTCACTAAATTGGGTTATTCATCGGCTCGAAAAGCTCGCAACTTTTGGGGTCTGGCAGCGGATACGTGCTCACAACGGTGCACAGCCCGAAAAAGGCGAGCCCAGCCTAGTACTTAATCCAAAGGCTCATCCCGACGAAGCCCCAACTTATAACCAGTCGCGTGATAAGCTGGGGGCGGCTCCCGTAGACAACTTTCTTTTCCATAGGAATGGCGCGTACCACCGCATTTAGCCGCCGCACGTACCGACTAGACGCGGCTTGGCAGCCAAGCTGTGCTATTCGTTCTCTATTTTTCATTAATAACGCGTTATCAAACTGAATGGAGCCCACTGGAAAACGGGTCGTATCCTCGAAGAAGCTCGACTGGACCTTGTCTACGGCAAGCGGGCGCACTTGCCACCGGTAGGCGTGCAGCCGTAGCCCCTCGTAGCCGTGGGCGCCGGGCGAGTAGCCCACGGCACCCTGCTCAAAAAAGGCGGAAGCCGCCGCCAAGGAAGGAAAGATGGAGTCCGGCGCAAAGTCTGTGGTTTTCTTCGCCTCTACCCGGATAGTAGTGTTGTCGGAGCTGGTGAAGCTGACGTCGTATGCACCCGACGCCTCCCGGACTTGGAACGTTGCCAGGTGGTGCGTGCCCGGAAACAGCCGCCCCCCCCGCGAGGGCGTTCAGCCGCAACGACCGCCCGTTGCAAAGCCGAGTGGTTTGCTATCCCGCTTCACGTTGAGTTGGCTATTGGTGCCGCGAATAATCCTTCCTGCTTGCTATACAGCTCCTTTATGAAGAAAGCGCTCTTGCTACTGCTCCTGGGTGGATTGCTCGCCCTAGTTTGGTACAGCACGCACGCTTCGCTAGACCCCGCCCTGTTAAGGCAAGCAAAAAAGGAGTACGGTGCTCAACAGGCGAAGCTCGCCAACACCCGGTTCATCACAATCATCGATTTTCGGAAAAGCATTTGTCAAAAACGGCTTTTTGTGTACGATGTTAAAAGTCAATCCGTTGTCTTGTCCACTAGGGTTGCCCACGCTTTCCGGTCGGGCTTGCTCTACCCCACAAAATTCTCCAACGAGGAGGGCAGTGAGTTAAGTTGCTACGGGACCTTCCTGACCGATAAAGTCCCGTACACGGGGCGTTTTGGGCGCGCCTTGCGCGTGGATGGCATCACGGCGGGGGTCAACACGAATGCCCGTAGTAGAGCCATCGTCTTTCACGCGGACCCCGGCTTCTATAATTTCTCGTTGGCGTGCTTCATGACGAGCAAAGCCGTGAACGAGCGCCTGATTGCTATGATTAAAGGACGCTCCCTGGTCGTGGTGTACAAGTAGCAAGTTGGCGAAAAGTGTTCCTATATATCCTGGGACAAACGTACTGACCCTGTCAAAGGGGAACCGGTTTGCCCAGGCTACCCGCTGTTAGGCGGGGCGGCGGTCCGTTAGGCGCTGGTGCGCTGCTCGTGCTGGGTACAGCATGACGACGTTCGCCTCACAAAATGCCCCAGCGGTACGAAAGCGTAGTTGGGCAACGGACAGATGAGGTAGCAAATCGTCGGCGCTCGCTACCTCGCCACTTCTCTTCAGTTGTCGCTGAGACGGGGGAAGCTTAGGACGTTGCTCCAGTGCATTGCATCGCGTAGGGTGCGGTATTCTTCGTCGGAAACGACGTGTCGTTCCCGAAGCTCCTGCAAGCGCCCCAGGCGCGCCGCATAGGGCAGGTGCGCGTCGAGGGCGGCGTACCGGGCTTTGTGGTAGTCGCGCATCGCCTGGTGAACGGCGGCAATAAACAGGGCAACGCGGGGCGCATCGGGGCGGGTGGCAAGCAGTTCCAGCGTGCGTGCTCCCCCCGTCAGGTGGACCACGTCTTTGTTGCGGTGGAAGAAGGCGAACCCCGTGAGTGCCGAGAAGAACAGCAGCGCCCCCAGCCAAAAAAGCTGTTGCTTGAACGGCTCGTGGTGGCGGACGGACGTGACCAAGAGCCACACGTACAGCCCGTCGAAGACCAAAAAGCAGTAGAACGGCAGGTTAGCGGACTTGACCCGCTGCCGGACCGTGTCAAACCCCAGGTCGTCAAACTGGAGTGTGTAGTCCAGCTCTTCCCGCAGGTTTTTGGTCTGTACCCGTAAGCCGGTGGGGGTAATGCGTACGGTTTTAATCGAGGTCAGCGTTTTTTGTAAGAGTTGCTCCATAAGTAGTGATAAGTGTGGTTTGGGGTATCAATTGATGAGTTGAGTGCTCGGATTTTATCGTGTCACGGCTTGCGTGAAGTCCCATTTCTAGAAGTAAAATAGTTCTGAATCACGGCTTCGAAAGGGTAGCGCTACCCGATGCCCTGGTTCAGGCGCTTCGTCCGATGCCGTTCACCGTGCACAGGGAGGGGAAAATAGAACAGGCGACTCTAATCAGCAGTGCCTGATAAACGCTTAACCAATGCCCTCCCTTCCACTGTGGACATCGTAATTCTGTCAGCAGGCACTTTAATCTCCCGTAGCTGCTTTCGGCTCCATTTGGATGCTACCCACACAATTTGACGGTTGCGAGCCAGTAGGTTTCGAAACAGGGGATAGAACATGGTGCCCATTCCTTCGAAATTGGTCATGTCGACAAGAATAGAACGGTCGGAGGGAAGCTCATGCATAAATTTAGTTAACGCCTGCTCCTCGTTGGCAGATAGACCCCCGTACATTCTGACCTCAAATGGGCGGAGGCTGGTAATCTTGCAAGGCAGTCCAAAGTCGAAGTACTGCTCCAACGACTCGAAATATTCCTGCTCCTTCTGCGTGGTGAACTTGCGTTCGCACAGTTTCAAGACCGCCTCGACCAACTGGTGCTCCTGAGGAGCCGAGCGCTTCCGAGGGGACCAGAACTTAAACTTATTCGAGGCACTGTCTTTTGAAATCGTATTGTAGACGGTGATGCCATCGGTGCCTGTTTGTTCTTTGGTAACCAGCTTCAGCACCGGTACACTGTCGAGCTTGGCAAAGAAGAACGTGAGGTCGGCGTTGGATAAACGGGCGCTATCCAGTAGGATAGTTTTTTGAGTAGCGCCCCGGTCATCGTAGGCACGTAGGTTGACGCGATTGGTTAAGCCCCGGGCGACAATCGTGATGGTGCACGGCGGCATAAAAGAAGGATAATATTCGCCTTGGTAGCTAAAGGAGTAAGTCTTTTCTACTGGCTTGGCTTCTTTTGAACAAGCAGCTACTAAAAGGGAACCGAGCAGAAGTACGGAACAAGGTTTCATGGCAGTGCTTGCTGGCGAGGGGCTTACTTTAAACTAGTAGTTCTAATCTGTTGCACTGTCGCTATCCTGCTCCACAGGGAGTCGATAGTGACTTCAAGGCGGTGATTCGGTTTAATCACCGTATATGCCTGCCAGTCGGCTGAACGGGTGGCGGTTGATAAAGCCTACTTGACCGCCTGCCGGGTCGCGCCACCCAAAAAAGATGATGGACAGTCGGGGCTGCAAGTAGCGTTCAAAGCCGGGCAGTTCGCCGTTGCGGAACTACTCATCGAGCAGGGGGCTGACGTAAACTTCCAGGAAACCTCTGCCGTCAATGCGTGGACCGCCCCGGTCTTGCACGACGCCATTCGAGCAGCCTTGTTCAGCACGTGGTCGCTTCAGCCCGACACGAACACCTTCGACCAGGCGCTTGCCGCGCTGCGGTTACTCCTGGCACGCGGCGCGAGCCCCCAGGCGCAGGACTCCTATGGTAACGCGGGGCTGCCCCGGGGGGTATTGGATGCCAGGCAAGTGCTGGAACACCCCCAGGCAGCCGTCAAGCAACCGGTGCTGCTGCAACAGGTCCGGCTGGTCTTTGCCACCCTGCTCGCCGCGGGGGCGGAGGGCTACCGGTTGCATTGCCCGTCCACAAGGCAGTAGAACGAGCTCACGAGCCACATCAGGTGCTACTTCACCTGTTGCAAATAAAGCAGCGTTGTGCGGTAGGGGCGACTAGGCGTGTAGGCGGTGGTCCAAAGCAGGATGATACCGGACCTTTAGTTTGTTAATTAAGTCAGCTTAAAAACACGTCAGGAAAGCTGGAAGGACGAATATTCAGACATCATAAATTGAGTGAAATACCGAAATCATCTCGCTTTGGACCACCGCCGGCGTGTACTTGTCGTTGATGAGGAAGTAGCCGCCTTTGTATGCCACAATCCCCTCCCAGTTTTAGCCCCGGTACCATTCGGAAAATTTCCAAAGCGGTCGCCAGGTAAACTGCTTGTCCTTTAATTTGATGGCGAGAAGCCGGGCGTAGTTTCCATACCATTCCTTGGTTTGAATAAGCTTCGCATTGGCGAAGTCACGGGCGTTACAAAGGCTTAACTTTAGGCTTCTAGCTGCAAGGGTACTGGGACTTGAGGGTAGTTGGTGAAGCCGAATACGTTCACCATGTTCTTCTTGATATTCCTACGCTTGTCCGCGTACACCATCAGGGTCGTCACGTTGATATGCCCCGTCATTTGCATGATGTTATTGAGCGGGACGTTTGCATCCAAACACAAGTTGATGAATGTTCTTCTGCCGCTGTGACTGGTGATGAGGTTGGCGCGGGTGTCGGTGGTCTTGACTTCTTCGCTGCCGCAATATTGGACGATGGTGTCCATCGTTTGGAAGGAAGGGAACACGTACTGGTGGTTGGGGTACTGGTAATTCAAGACTTCTTTCACGCGTTCATTGATCAGCGTGTCGTCAATGCAGCAGTTGGCGGGGAAGTCGTATTGATACTTTTCCAGCACGTAAGCGCTTATGCTGTTGATGGGGATGACTGCCTTGATGTTGTGCTTTTTGGTCTTGCGCGCCGTGACCAGGATGCTGCCGTGCTGGACTACCCCGGGGACAACCTTCTTCAGGTCCGATACCCGTAGGGATGTTGCGCATAGAAACAAGAACATGTCCATTGCCTGTTCGTGGGTTCTGCGCTGGTAATCGCGAAACCGGAATAGCTGTAACAATTCGTCGGCTTCCAGGGCGACCACGTTGCCATCGCTAATTGGTTGTTCAAAAGAATAACGCTTGTGGCTATCGGTCAAGATGCAGTCCACCGGCAACAATTCGGGGCGCAACTTGAAGTAGTTCAGCACGGTCTTAATCTTGGTGATGTAGTTGGTAACCGTGCCGTTCAAGCGGGGGGTACCTTCATCAAAGCGGATAAAGGCACCCCGTGCCATCTTCCCCGTCACGGGGTTCGGCACCATATGGTGAATAGAGCGGAAGGAATTAGTTGTGGTCAACCACGTTTCAAACCTGGTCAGCCAGTCTTCCCCCACGTCCTGAATCCGTGCGTTGGCATCAAAGCGGGTAACGGTGGTGATAAAGGCTCTGAACGTGCGCTGGGTGGTATCGGCTACCATCTTGGTCTTGTTGCGTTCCAGGTACCGGTCCAGGAAGGTCACCAACCTATCGTCTTGGTACAGGTGGTGTTCCTTCTGCATGTTGACCATTGCCTTCCGCTTGGCAACTATTTGCGCTTCTAGCTCCGCAATTTCATCCTGTAGGCTAGGAATCAGGACTACCGTATCAATCTTTCGTACCTGTTCCTTCTTGGCTGCCTTCCGCTTGATCACGGCTTCATCTGCCACCCCCGCTGCTTGCGCTTCTGCCAGCAACCGAGTGTATTCCCGGTTGATGCGCTGTTCGGTCACGTCCCCGGTGGCTAGCAGGATGGCAGTGGCTTGCTTAAGCAGGTCTTGGGCTTGTTCGATTTTCTGGTTGATACCGATGTGGTCGGCGTGGGTGTTCTTCACGTAGCCGTTCTTCATCAGATGGACCGGTGCGACAACCCCAAGGACTTTAGTGCGGTACTTCAGCCCCCGGAATGACCACCGCACGGATAGGTTGTCCCCGCGCAAAAAGGGGGTGATGGTAGCTTCAGTTGCTACAGGACGTGCCATTGAGGGGAAGGGGTAGGGTGAAGAGGATGCTGGCAGGACGGGTCAGGTGTGTTGCCCCTTAAGTCCAGTACCCCTTATTAGAGTCCCGTACCCCCCGCTAACGTGGTGGTAAAGGTACCACTTCTGTATCCCATAACTCCCTTTTCGTATCCCATAACTCTAATAAATAGTGATTGAAGCGAATCAGGGCATATTATTTCTGTCAGGTGTTTTGGTTTAAAAAGGGACGGGGCCATGCCTCGTCCTTTTTTCATGCCCAATGGGGCCTTAGTGCACCACGCGCAGCTCGTAGCCAGCGGGCGGGCCGGGCACCGCCCAGGCCCCCACGCGGCTGGGCCCGTAGCCTAGGTTTACCTTCACCCAGGCATCGCGGATGGGCAGTATTTCAATGATTTCGTGGCGGAGGCGGACGAGGTCGTCGTGCAGGGTTTGATGCTGCTGCCGGCGCTCGTCGGCGGCCTGGTCGTAGCTGCCGGTGGCGGAGCGCTGCTCAAACGTTTCGGCCGTCTGGGCGCGGTTGGCCGCTTGCCGCGGCGCGTCGGTAGTACCCAGTCGGGCCTTGCGCAGGGCCTCTTCGGCCCGCAGGTAGGCCTTTACTTTTTCTTCAAGCGGTTCGAGGGCGGGGGCGAGGTAATCGAGATTGGAAGCCATGGGATGGAGGAAATGGAGGCTAAACATACGCCACAGTGGGCGCGGCCGTTGGCGCACCGGGCGGGCTAGGCGCAGCATTTGGGGGTCCGCCTAGGTACTTGAGGGGCCGGACGGGGGCGTTGCGACCGGTTGCTGGCCTCACAATAAATGCTGATTTAAACCATAATAATACAAATGCGAACAAAGTGTGATGATATGCATAGATGGGGTATAATAGATTTTATTTTATTGTAATATGGTACGAATGAATAGAGTTGCCTATTGGTAAAAGATTAAAATTATTGCTCTTAAGCCTTAATTAATTGTAATTATACAAGCTGAATTAACGATGAATTTATAATATAATTTGATGATTAAAAAATTATAAATCAATACTATGGATAAAAAATGAATGATATTTCCTGTCGTTTGCCTCTGCTTTTGTAAGCAAATAAGGTAGATTTGTAGCATTAGCATTAGTAGTCAAAATTTTATTAGGTGCGCACACTTATTTATTTTATTTGAGCTTTCTTTGTGACGGAATAAACGGTTTTAATCGATAAATATTATCGCAATAAAATCATATTATTTTTAATGTCCTTACTCCATTTTTACTATCAAAATTGTATTTGGCCGTTTATTTTTTGTACTTGATGGAACTACAACTACTGCACGAAACCCCCAACCTTTCCGTTTTTTACGACTCGGCCAACGAGTGGCTGTTCGTTGACTGGCGCGGGGACTTGACCCTGGCTCTGGTGCAGGACAACTGCGTGGCCATGGCGCAGCACTTGTTGGACGTGCGCTACGCGCGCATTCTCAACGGTAACGTGGGCGTGACCGGCATGGCGTCCAACGTACCCGCGTGGCTCGCCCGCGAGTTTTTGCCCTACCTGCGGCTGGTAGGCGTGCAACAGGTGGCCTGGGTGCACTCGCCTAACCTGCGCGTGAAGTGTTATACCGACGCGGCCCTGCATGGCCTGGACGCCCCGTCGGTGTACGTATTTGACGACTTGGAATCGGCCGTGTCGTGGCTGCGTACCACGCACCGCCTGCCCATCTTTTCGGCGGGGGCTATGGTGGCCTAGACGCTGGCGGGGCCCGGCTTGGGCTTGTTGCGCTGGCACTTTTCGCCGCAGTATTTTACTTCTTCCCAGCAGTTACGCCACTTTTTACGGTACTCGAAGGGGCGGCCGCAGGTGGCGCAGATTTTGGTGGGCAACTGGCCTTTGCGGAGCTTATCGGGGAGCATGAGCGGGGGAAACGAACGGGCGTGCCCGTGCAACGCGCGGCGGGGCCCCGAAGTTTTGGTTACTTTTCGGGCCTGATGACTACCCTCACCGCTCCCGACCTGCTGGGCCAAGCCCTGCTCGACTACCAACGCGGCCGCACCACGGCCGCCCTCACCGTACACTGCAACGCGGCCGACGACGAGCCGCTGCCCGCCGCCTATTTTTTCCGCACCCTGCTGCAAATGCCCGTCCTGGAGCGCCGCGCCCTCGATGAGTGCCGCGGCCGCGTGCTGGACGTGGGCGCTGGCGCCGGCTGCCACGCCCTGGAGCTGCAAAGCCGCGGCTTTGAGGTGAAGGCCGTGGACGTGTCGGCCGGGGCGGTGGAGGTGATGGGGGCCCGCGGCGTGCGTACCGCGGCCCGCCACGACCTGTTTGCTCCGCTGCCGGCCGGCGAGCGGCCCTACGACACCATTTTACTGCTCATGAACGGCCTGGGGCTGGCGGGCACGCTCGACGGGCTCGACCGCTTTCTGGTTCACGCCCGCACGCTGCTGGCCCCCGACGGCCAGATCCTGGCCACGTCGTCCGACGTGAGCTACCTCTACGAGGACGAGGAAGGGGCTCTGGTGCTGGACCTGAACGGGCCCTACTACGGCGAGGTGGAGTACACCTGGTCGTATAAAAAGCAAACTGGCGAACCGTTTCCGTGGCTGTTTATCGATGCCGCCCTGCTGAACGATGCCGCCGCCACCGCCGGCTACCAGGCTGATTTCCTCGACGAGGAAGAGGACGGGCAGTACTTGGTTCGGCTCGTGCCCGTGGGCCTGGCCGAGGCCGCCAACCAAGCCATTTAAATATTCCTGTCCTGCCCGCTGGGCGGCCCCGTGGGGCCCCAACGGGCGGGAAGCCATCCGCTTTTTCCCGCCATGCCCGTCGAAAATCCCGCCGAAAACCCCGTCGAAAACGCCATCACTTACCGCACCCGCTGGGCCGATATGGATCCCAACGGCCATATGCGCCACTCTGCCTATGCCGATTATGCCGCCGACCAGCGCGTGGCGGTGCTGGCCCGCTGGGGCTTTGGCGTGGCCCGGTTCGCGCAGCTGCGCCTGGGGCCCATCCTGTTCCGCGAGGAAACCAAATTCCTGAAAGAAATCGGCATCGGCGAGGAAATCCGCGTCGATGGCCACTTGGCGTCGGTGACGCCCGACGGCGGGCGCTGGACCATTGTGCACACCATTTACAAAGCCGACGGCCGGGTGGCCGCCACCGTGACCGTGGACGGCGCCTGGATTGACCTCGACCGCCGCAAGCTGGCCGTGCCGCCGCCCGAGCTGGCCGCGGCCTTCGCCGCCATGCCGCCCTACGTGGCGCCGGCTCCCCGCGCCAGCTAGCCGCGGGCCGCGACGGCCGGGGCCGCTTTGAGGGCCCGGGCGATGCGGTCAACTTGCTGCTGGTGGTGCAACAGGTGGTCGACCAAGTGGTCGAGTACTTGGTAGATGCTGAGCCGGCCCGCGCGCGGGTGCGGGTAGATGGCGCGGTCGAGCAGGCGGCCGGGGTACTCGTTCAGCAATTGTTCGAGGCGGCGGCGCGTGGCAGCCCACTCGGCCTGGAGGGCCGGCAGCGCGGGCACGGGGGGAGTGTGGGTGAGCTCGGCTACTCCGCGCGGGGCCCGAAACCGCAGGCCGGGCAGGCGCAAGAGTAAGTTCACCAGCAGAATGCGGGCCCGCGTGAGCAGGCTGGGCTTGGTCAGTTGCTCGGCGGCAAGCAGTTTTTTCTGTATATAGCCGGCAATGCTGTTTTCGACCAGCAGCAGGTGATGCACGACCTGCGTGGCGGCCCACTCCCCGGGGGCGGGGGCCCGGGTGGCGCCGGGGCCCAGGGCCTCGGTGGCGGCCAGCAGGTACTGGGTAGCCCGCTCAAGCTGTTCGAATTTGAGGTGCAAGCGGTGATTCATGGCCGAGGCGTGGGAAAGGGTGCGGGGGGCGCGGCCCTTAGCTACGCAATTTTAGGGCCGCAACCGGTAGCTTTGGCCACTGTGAGCCCCGTATTTTTTCGCCGTATGCCGGCCGCCGCGGCGCGGGCCCTGGCGCAGCCCTGGCCGTGGCCGTGGCGGTGCGCTGTGGTGCTGGCCCTCTACGCCGCCTACTTGCCCCTAAGCGGGGCCGACCGACTGCCGTTCGATGCGGGCGAATACTGGGGTTTGGCGGCCACGTTTTTCAAGCCGGGCCTGCGCTTTTCGCTGCTGCACTACTCCGTGATGCTGCGCGGCTACCTGGGGCCCCTGTTGCTGGTGCCGGTGCGAGCGCTGTGCTACGCCACGGGCTGGCCGGCCTTGGCCGGGGCCCAACTGATGGGGTTGGGCTGGGCCGTGCTGCTGTTTGGGGTGGCGGGGCCGGCGGCGTGGGCAGCGGCCACGGGCCGGGCGCTGCACGGCGGGGCCTGGCTACTGGTGGTGGCGCTGGGGTTTGCGTTTTGGCGCGGCCACTTCAATTATTCGCTGCAAGACGCGCCCGCGCTCACCCTGCTGCTGTTGGCGCTGGCCGCCGGGGCCCGGCCCGGGTGGCGCTGGGCGGTGCTGGGCGGCCTGCTGCTGGCGGCGGCCATCAACCTGCGGCCCGTGTACGTGGCCTGCGCGCCGGGCGCGGCGGGGTGGCTGTGGTGGCACACGTGCGGCCTGGGCTGGGGCCCTGCGGCGCGGCGCTGGGCCGCGGTGGCGGCTGGGGCCGCGCTGGTGCTGGCGCCCCAGGTGGCCATCAATTACTGCCATTTTGGGAAGCTGACGCCCCTGGTGCTGGCCACCGACGATGGCCGCTTGCCCATCTACCTCAAGCAGCTAAACTGGGGCACCGCCTTCCAGCGCTACGAATCGAGCCTCGACCCCGCGCACTACGGGGGCGTAGCATTTGCCGACGCGGCCGGGGCCCGGCAGCTGCGGGCGGTGCCGGGCAGCATGTTCGGCAGCTACGCCGAGTACGTAGGATTTGTCGGGCGGCACCCGTTGGCCGTGGCCGGCCGCTGCGCTCGCCACTTGTTTAACGGACTCGACGTGTGGTACCCGACGCCTTACCCAAGCCACTTGCGCCCGTTGGGCCCCGGTCCCTGGCAGTTGCTGAACTACGCCGTGCTGGCCCTGGGGCTGGCGCACATACTGCGCCGCCGCCCGGGCCCCCACGCGGGCCCCCGGGGCCCCGGGGCCGGTTGGGCGGTACTGGCCCTGGGGCTGCCGGTGGCCCTGGCGCTGCCCACGCTGGTGGAGTGCCGCTACCTGCTGCCACTACACCTACTACTGCTCACTGCGGCCGCCGAGGGGGCTTGGTCCTGGCGGTGGTGGGCCGCGTCCCGGTGGCGGCAGGCGGTAGCTTTGGTGGTGCTGGCGGCGGTGCTGTGGGGCGGGTGGCAGCTGGCAGCGGCCACGGCCGCGCAGCTGCAGCCCGGCGACGTGCCTGCGTATTAGTTTTCTTTCTCAATGAAGCTGTTTAGGAAGTCAAGCGGATACCCGGTAAGCGTGACGTTCCGACGTATTTTGGACAACTTCCCGACTAATTTTGGTGCAAACGCGAAAAATCCCCGCTGGTATGACCAGCGGGGATTTTTCAAAAAAAATTCCCAGGGCCCTAAACTTTGGCGTAGGTCACTTCTTTCACCGCTTTCACCACGCGGGCCACGTTGGGCAGCGAGGCTTCGATGAGGGTGGGGGCATAGGGCAGGGGCACGTCGGCGCAGGTGATGCGCACCACCGGCGCGTCGAGGTGGTCGAAGGCGCGGCGCTGCACCACGTAGGCAATTTCGCCCGAGAGGCTGGCCAGGGGCCAGGCTTCTTCGACGACCACCAGGCGGTTGGTTTTCTTGACGGAGGCGATAACAGTGTCGTAGTCAATCGGCCGCACCGAGCGCAGGTCGATAACTTCGGCCTGGATGCCTTCCTTGGCCAACTCGTCGGCCGCGGTGTGGGCTATTTTCATCATTTTGCCGAACGAAACTATTGTCACGTCGGTACCCGGGCGGGTCACGTTAGCCTTGCCAATTTCGAGGATGTACTCTTCCTCCGGCACGTCGCCCTTGTCGCCGTACATCAGCTCCGACTCCATGAAAATCACCGGATCGGGGTCGCGGATGGCGGCTTTGAGCAGGCCCTTGGCATCATAGGGGGTGCTGGGCACCACCACTTTGAGGCCGGGGCAATTGGCGTACCAGTTCTCGAAGTTCTGCGAGTGCTGGCTGCTAAGCATCCCGGCGTTGCCGGTGGGGCCCCGGAACACGATGGGGCACGAAAACTGCCCGCCCGACATGGAATGCAGCTTGGCGGCCGAGTTAATCACCTGGTCGATGGCCACCAGTGAGAAGTTGAAGGTCATGAACTCGATGATGGGCAGCAGCCCGTTCATGGCCGCGCCCACGCCGATGCCGGCAAAGCCCAGCTCGGCAATCGGCGTGTCGATGATGCGGCCGGCGCCGAACTCGTCGAGCATGCCCTGGCTCACCTTGTAGGCGCCGTTGTACTCGGCTACTTCTTCGCCCATGAGGAACACGCGGGGGTCGCGGCGCATTTCCTCATTCATGGCCTCGCGCAAGGCCTCCCGGAATTGTATCTGACGCATGAAATGCTGGCTTAAAAAACGGCTTGGAACTGTTTAGCAAAGCTACGACAGCGCTTGGGATGGGCAAGGCGAGCCCGAAGCGGCCAAATGCAGTCCTTCCCTTGCTGCGAATGGATGTAATAAAAAAAGCCGCTTAAAGCGGCTTTAATACTCTTTAATAAGTAGGCTTGGTACCAAGCCTCGGCTTCTTGCGGATGTGACTGGGTGAACCATTCAAGTTCAGTTTTAGTCAAAGCGTACAACTTAAATACGCGCTCCGGCGAGGATTTACTCCGTAATAAAAAACTAAGCGCGGCCCTTACCTTAAAGTATCGCTCAGTAAGAGCGGATACCTCTAAGTCGTCCAATGGGTCGAAACCGCAGCGTGACACTTGAGCAGATGAAAAAGCAGGATGGTGCATGTGACTTGTACGCAGCTAATGCCCGTAAAGACAGGCTTCAAAAATTTGAATAGGACTTACGCAAAAGGCGTAATTTGGGCCAAAAACGACCTTTTATGTTAACTCAGCGCACCTACATTGACTTTTTGCTTCACACGCCGCGCAGCTATACGGGTACTCATCTGGCCGCCCATTTACCGGCGGTGAGCCATGACCAGGTGTATCGTTTTTTGCGGGACAATGACTTTTCAGCGAGTCAATTACGCGAGTTAGTGCAGCCCTTACTAAACGACTCACCCGAAGCCTTTTTGCTGGTGGACGACAGTGTGCAGGATAAGCGCTACAGTCGCTTCATTGAATTGGCGCAACGCCAGTATTCGGGCAACGTTCACGGACTGGTCACGGGCATCGGGCTGGTTAATTTAGTGCATAGTAGCGGCGAAGGTGGTGATTTTCTGCCTCTTGACTTCCGCGTGTATGCCCCTGGGCAAGACGGCCAGACGAAGAACGACCATTTCCAGGCCATGTTCAAGCAGGTCGTGGAGGAGGGAAAAATTCAGGCCCGAACCCTGCTCTTCGACAGTTGGTATGCCAGCAGCGAGAACCTGAAAGTGATTGAGCGGGCCAAGTGGACGTTTTTTACGACCTTGAAAAGCAATCGGTTAGTGAGCGTAAGTAAAGAAACGGGCTACCAGTCTCTGGACACGTTGGGTCCGCCGGTTGGGGGCTGGAGTCGGGGCGTAGAAGTGCGGCTGCAACAGGTGCCCTTTGGGGTCAAACGCTTCAAGCTGGTTGCCACAGACGGCCGCATTGAGTGGGGGATAACCAATAACTTAGCGGCTCATCTAAATCGGGAGATGGTGATTGATGCAGTACGGGTGCGCTGGCAGGTGGAAGAGTTTCACCGGAGTTTCAAGCAGTTAACGGGGTCCGAGAAGTGCCAGTGCCGCAAGGCACAGGCGCAGCGCAATCATCTAACCTGCTGTTATTTAGCCTGGGTTTCTCTGCAACAATACGCCCGCGCCATTGGCCGCACCATCTATCAAGCCGCCTGTTTGCCGTGGGCTGAATGGCTGCGGAAACAATTAAAAGATTCATCCATTCCTGTTTTACTACCTAATACTGCGTAAGTCCTATTGAATCTGAGCGGGGTTGCGCAAGTTCAGCACGCCTTCCCATTGCGTGCCAGCTAGCAATTTTTCGCCAAAAGGAAGGCGTGCCCAACTCTCAATTGGGAATGGCCCAACTGCTTGCTCACGAAAATTCGCCAAGTCTTCGCGGAGTTCCTGGATTGCTCCCGTATCATCGATACCTCGTTCGGCGGCAGTATCTAAAATGCGCTGTACTTCTGTCAGTTGAACAGCTGCGAAACCGTATCTGGCCCAAGCGTAGCCCCCGCCAGTCATGCCGGCCTGCACGGTCATTAAATCGACCTTAGCTTGCTTATATTGCTTATAACACGCTCCAATTAATCTGCGGGAAAGCCCTTGGCGCTGCAATCGGAGGGGAAGACTCATCTCTTCATGAGATGCCCGGCGTGGCGACTTGTGGTGCAGTGTGCGAATAAGAATTAATGGCTCCTCATCGTCCGGGTTGTCGTATTGGTGTTCAATGCGTAAATTACCACTTGGCATTACCTCGATTTTGATGGCCGTCCATTCAAAATTTCTCCCCAAAGCTACTGCTTCTAAAGTAGTTAATAGCTCGAACAGATCGAAGCCAGAAAATTGATTGGCCAGAAAAGATGCGATGTCCGTTGGGTTGGAGCCCCAAGTAACTCCCTTCTGTTTCCAAGTCTGATACAGCGCAAGCGGACCCTCGTAGTCGGGCGAAAACGGCATTTAGAAACAGGTTTTCTTAAAGCATGATTACAAGCTGCAAGTACACTACTGCCACTGGTATTTTTACCCGATAAAATCGCATCGTTGGCCGCGCTTTACTTCAGCGCCTCGCGGAAGGCGTCGCCCTGGGCGTAGTCCTGAAATTCCAAATCCTCGACGGCCTGGGTGGCCAAGGCATGGTCGGCGGCTATGGCTTGGTGCAGGTAAGTGGCGAGCTGGGCCTCGTCGTGGCGGCGGGCGGCCACCACGGCCAGGCCGTAGAGGGCCGACGGGGCCCCGGGGCGCCGCGCCAGGGCCTGGCGGTACTGGGCCTCGGCGAGGTCGTAGCCGCCTTTTTGCACGTAAACCAGGGCCGTATTCATATCGTTCTGGTACGAGGGGCCCGCGAAGCGCAGCGTGCGCAGGGCCTCGTCGGGCTGCCCAATTTCAATTTCCAGGGCCGCTTTGTCGGAAATAATTTTGCGCAGCAGGGCCCGGTCGCCGCCCAGCTTGATGGCGTAGTCGTAGTTCTGGAGGGCTTCGAGGCGGTCGCCGGCGCGGTGGTAGGCCGTGGCGGCGTGGTAAAATAGCTCGGCCGTGGGGTTGCGGTGCGCGGCCAGGGTAAAGTTGGTGGCCGCCCGGCGCTGGTAGGCGCGGGCCACCTTGGGGTTTTCTTCCTTTTCGGAGCGTAGCAGCAGCACCACGCCCAGGTTGTGGTAGGCTTCCCAGCGGCCCTCGGCGGCGCTGGCCACTTCATAAATGCGCTGTTTCTCAGCCAGCAGCGGCGTGAGGGTGGCCGAGTAGCGCAGCTCCTCGGGCGTGAGGGCGTCGAGCTCGGCCTGCTTGGCCACAATTTTCTTCGACAATAAATACACCTCCGAGTTGTAGCGCGCCGGGGCCGTGAAGGTGACGGCCACCGTGCCCACGCGCAGCACCGGGTAAATGTACTGCTCCACGTACTCGAAGGATTGCAGCCGGTGCAGAGCCTTTTCCTTGGCCACGTAGCCGCCGCGCGTGTCGTTGATGATGGCGATAATCGAGTCCTGGTCGGCGGGCTTGAGGGCCGACTGCGTGACCTTGTTCAGGAATAAGTCCCAGCGGCGGCGGTAGGCCAGGGTGTCGAATTTGATGTCGGCCACTTTGTTGAGGTACGAAAACCCTTCGACGCGCTTCTTATAGTAATAGAGCAGCATTTTGACGCGCTTGCTGGCCAGGGCCGGGTTGTGGGCATCGAGTGAATCGGGCGAGTGGCCGGCGGTGATGAGCACGCGTTGGGTGCGCTGGCTGGCGTCAATCAGGTCTTCCAGCGCCGCCACGTTGGTGCCCAAAAACGAGCGAATAAACCAGGCCCCGTCGTCGAAGAAAAACGGCAGAATGCGCGTGCCGCCGACCTGGTTGGTAACGCTCTCGGGCAGCAGGGCCAGGGCCGTGTCCTCGCGCACCACGCGGCGGGCGGGGTCGGCGATGCCGCGGGCCAGGTGCACGTCGGCGGGGCCCCGCAATACCTGGCCGCCGCGCTTCAGCACGCGCACCTGGGGGCGGGCCAGCAGCTCGCCGGGGCTGCGGCCGGGTGTGTTGGGCAGGCTGAATGCCTTGCGGGCCACCAGCAGGCCCTTGTGCTCGTCGTCGTACACGTAGTCGCCCACCACGAACGATACGCGGCCCAGCGTGTCGTCGCGCAGGCCGTGGTCGTAGCGGTAGCGGAGCAGCAGCTCGTAGGCCACGCCCTTGCGCAGGTGGGCGGCGGGCACGCGGGCCGTTACCTCAAAGGGCACGGTTTCGCCCACGGCCGTGAGCGGGGCGGGGGTGGCCGTGGCCTGGCGGCCGGCCTCAGCGGCGCGCAGTACCTTGGGCAGCGGCGAGCAGCCCAGCAGCAGGGCCCCGGCGGCCAGCAGCGCGGCCGGGCGGGCTCTCGAAATTAAATTTGAAATAATACGCAACAGAATGTGGCTTAAGCGAGCCCCCTAAACGTACAAGGGGCCAAAAAGATAGGGCTTGAGTGCGCAAAGCTACCCGGTACAGTTGGGCCGGTCCCGTTTGCGTTGTATCTTGGCCCAGCCCGGGGCCCTTTCCAACCTACATCCTCTGCCATGAAAACCTTCACCGATTACCTTGAAGCGCAGTCGTTTGGCCTGTGTTCGGCCGTGGGCCAGCGGTGGGGCTTCAGCACCCGCAGCATCCGCCTTTCGTTCGTGTACGCCTCGTTTTTTACGTTTGGCTCGCCCGTCGTGCTCTATTTAGCGGGTGTGTTTTGGATGAACGCGCGCCGCGCCTGGCGCCAGCAGCGTAGCACTGTGTGGGACCTCTAAGGGCCCGCTGGGCGTAGCTTTGGTGCCCTTGCCGCCATCCCGCTCCCTTTTCGTGCATGTTTAAGCGCCTCAACCTGGGCCGTCTACGGCTGGCATTCGTGCTCACGCTCGTTAGCCTGAGCGCGGGGCTGACAGGGTTCCGCCTCATCGAGCACCTGAGCTGGGCCGACGCGTTTTACATGACCATCACCACCATTGCCACGGTGGGCTACGGCGAGGTACACCCGTTTTCGGAGGCTGGACGCATCTTTGTGTCGTTTTACATCCTCTTCAACCTAGTGATGGTGGCCTACCTGGTGTCGGTGTTCACCACGTTTTTGTTTACCGGCGAGCTGCGCAACCTGTTTAAAATGTACCGGATCGACCAAAAAATCCAACGCTTTAGTGGGCACATCATCCTCTGCGGCTTTGGGGCCAACGGTCGGCGCGCCTACCAGGAACTGCGCGCCAACGGTGCGCGCATCGTGGTGATCGAGCAAAACGAGCAGCTGATGAAAGATATCAGCGACGGCAAAACCGGCGAAGACTACGATGGCTCGGGCGACGCGGGCGGCGTCATCGTCACGGTGTTCGGCGACGCCACCACCGATGTGGTGCTCGAGCAGGCCGGTGTGGTCCGGGCCTCGGCCCTCATCACGGTCCTGCCCAAAGACGCCGATAACGTGTTCGTGGCCCTCTCGGCCCGGGCCCTCAACCCGCGTCTCAAAATCATCGCCCGCGCCAAGCTCAAAACTTCCGAAAGTAAGCTCATTTCGGCCGGGGCCGACGCCGTGGTGATGCCCGACGAAATCGGTGGCTCGCACATGGCCAGGTTGGTAGTGCGCCCTGAAGTCATTCGCTTCCTGGATCTTATCTCGGGCCTCACTGCCGACAAGCTGCGCCTGGAGGAACTGAGCTACGAGCAGCTGCGCAAGGAAATGCGGGGCCAAAGCATCCGCGAGCTCGACGTGCGCTCGCGCACTGGGGCTACAGTCATCGGCCTGCGCCTGGCCGATGGCAGCTTCTCGGTGAGCCCCTCGGCCGACTACTGCCCCACCCCCGGCGACGTGCTGCTGCTGCTGGGCTCGGAGCAGCAAATCGAGAGCATGGAAGTGAACTTCCGCCAGCTGGGGCTGTAGGGGCACCGGCGCTGGTGGGGCCCCGGCCTGCTTGTCTGCGGGCTGGATTTTCCAGGATTGGAGCCCGTCGCGCTGGGTTTGCTCGGAGTAAATGAGTGGTTGCCCGCGACGACGGGGTTATCGGGGTGGGTGGACAGCCGGTGCGGGCGGGGCGGGGCCGTCAGGTAGCCAGCCGGCCCGGGGCCCCAACGGGGTCCCGGGGGCGGCTAAACCCGCTTCCTTCGCGGCGCAGGTGGCGGCCGCCAGTATTTTTTCGTTGCTTTTCTTTCATGCACATCGCCGTCACTACGCGCTTTTTGCTGCCCGGCAACCAGCTGGAGGGCCTGGGCCGCTACACGTTTGAAACGCTAAGCTGCCTGGTGCACCAGCACCCGGAGTGCACGTTTCACTTCCTCTTCGACCGGTTCTACGACCCGCGCTACCTGCTGGGGCCCAACGTGGTGCCCCATGTGCTGCGGCCCCCGGCGCGCCACCCTTTGCTAATCCTGGCCTGGTACGAGGGTGCCGTGGCCGGGTGGCTGCGGCGGCACCGCCCGGCCGTGCTGCTCTCGCCCGAATCCTTCACGGTGCTGGGCACGCGCGTGCCCCGCGTGCTGGTGCTGCACGACCTGGCCTACCTGCACCGTCCCCACGACGTGGGCCGCCTCATGCAGCGCTACTACGCGTACTTCCTGCCGCGCTTCGCCCGCGCCGCCGCGCAGCTGGTGGCCGTGTCGGAGGCTACCCGGCGCGACGTGGCCGAGCAGTTTGGCCTGCCCGCGGAATGCATTCGGGTGGCCTACAACGCGCCGGCCGCGCACTTCCGGCCGCAGCCGCCGGCGCAGCAAGCGGCCGTGCGGGCGCAATTCAGCGGGGGGCAGCCGTATTTCCTGTTCGTGGGTGCCCTGCAACCGCGCAAAAACCTGGAGAATTTGCTACGGGCGTTCGGTCTGTTTAAGGCCGCGGCGGCAGGGGAGGACCTGGCGGGGCCCGGGGCTAATATGCAGCTACTGGTGGTGGGCCGTGAGGCCTGGCGGGCCGGGCCCATTTTTGAGGCCTACCAGCAGTTGCCGCCGGCCGTGCGGGCCGCCGTGCGCTTCACGGGCCGCGTGGGCGAGGAGGAGCTGACGGGCCTGTACGCGGCCGCGTTGGCCACAGTGTATGTGCCTTTCTTTGAGGGGTTTGGCCTGCCCGTGGTGGAGGCCCAGGCCAGCGGCTGCCCGGTCATCACGTCCAACCTGTCGTCGCTGCCCGAGGTGGCGGGCGGTTCCGCCGGGGCCTTGCTCTGCGACCCGCACCAGCCGGCGGCTATTGCCAGGGCCCTGGCCCAGATTAGCCACGACGCGCCGCTGCGGGCGCGCCTGCGGGCCGCTGGCCTGGCTAACGTGGCCCGCTTTTCGTGGGTGCGCAGCGCCGAAGTGCTGTGGCAAGCCGTGCAGGCCGCCCTGGCGCCCGGCCCGGCGTAGGGAGGGCCCCCGGCTTATCTTCGCCGCCCATGCACATTCTCCAAGTAAGCCCGCGGGTGCCATTTCCGCTGCACGACGGCGGGGCCATCGGGATTTACAACATCACGGCCGGGCTGCTGCGCGCCGGCCACCGCGTCACGATGTTAGCCATCAACACCCCCAAGCACTACCAGCCCGCCGACGCCCTGGCCCACCTGGGCCCCAATTTCCGGCTGGTAACGGTGGCAGTGGACACGCGCCTCAAGCCGCTGAAGGCGCTGCGAAACTTGCTGTTTTCCGGTATGCCCTACAACGTGGAGCGGTTTATCAGCTCGGAGGTAATCGGCGCGTTGGTGGCACTAATTCAGGCCGAAAAATTTGACGTAATACAGTACGAAGGCACTTATATGGCTTGGTACCACGAGTGGCTGGCTTCGGAAGAATTGACGCCTGAAAGGACCGTGAGTGTACTACGTGCCCACAATATTGAATATGTCATCTGGGAGCGACTCGCGAAGGGCGAGAAAAATTCGGCGAAACGTCGGTATTTAAGCCAGCTAGCTACCCGGCTACGTAGTTTTGAGAAAGAATATCTGTGGTGTTTTGACGGCGTAGCGGCTATTACTGAAGAAGATATTGTGCGCCTGAAGGAGCTGGGCTGCCCCGAGCCCATTGCCCTGATTCCGGCGGCCGTGGAAATGAGTTCCTTTCAGCCCGACCCGGCTATTGAGCCCCGGCTGCGCTCCGTGTTCATGATTGGCTCGCTGAACTGGCTGCCCAACTTGGAGGGCCTCGACTGGCTGCTGCGCGAGGTGTGGCCCGCTGTGCACGCCGAGCTGCCCGATTTGGAGTTGCACGTGGCCGGCACCGGCACGCCGCCCCACTTGCTGGCCCCGCGCACGGATAACGTGTTCATCCACGGCTTCGTGGACTCGGCCGCCGCCTTCATGCGGCAATACGATTTGATGCTGGTGCCGCTGCTGAGCGGTGGCGGGATGCGCGTCAAAATCATCGAGGGCATGGCCCTGGGCAAAGCCATTCTCAGCACCGGCCTGGGGGCCGAAGGCATTGCCGTGCGCGACGGCCACGATGTGGTGCTGCGCGACGGGCCCCCCGCCTGGCAGGCCGCCCTGCGCGACTACTACCACGGCCGCCTGCCCGTGGGGCCCCTCGGGGCCGCCGCCGCCCGCACCGCCGCCGATGTGTACGACAATAACCGGGTGACGGAAAGATTTGAGGCGCTGTACGCGCAACTCGGGACGGGGCAAGCCGTGCCCGCCCCGTGATGCCGGGCTCCTACCTGGTGCTGCTGGTGCTGGCCGCCGTGTTTTGGGGCAGCTTGCTGCTGGTGGCCCACAGCTACGTGTTGTTTCCGTGGCTGCTGGCCCGCTGGGCGCGTAATAAGTCCCAGAACGCCGCTGTGTGGGGGCCCGAAGACCCCGATTTGCCGGCAATCGACGTCCTGCTGGCCGCCCACAACGAGGCAGCGGTCATCGAGAAAAAAGTCCGGTCCACCTTCGCCACCACGTACCCGGTAGAGAAAATACGCTTGCTAGTGGGGTCCGACGCGTCCACCGACGACACCAACGCCCTGCTCGAAAAACTGGCCCGGCGGCACCCGCAGCTGCACGTAGTGGCCCACGCCCAGCGCCGGGGCAAGCCGGCCGTGGTGGAGCAGTTGGGCCGGCAAGCCACCGCCCCGGTGCTGGTGCTGACGGATGCCAACGTATTTTTTACCCCCGACACGCTCTACCACTTGGCCAAGCACTTCCGCCAGCCGCGCGTGGGGGTGGTGGGCGGCCACATCCTCAACCCCGCGCACGGGGCGGCGGGCATCTCCGGCCAGGAAAAAGCCTACCTGGAGCGCGAAAACCAAATAAAGTACCAGGAGGGCGTGGTGTGGGGGGCCATGATGGGGGCCTTCGGCGGCTGTTTCGCGGTGCGCCGGGCGGCTTATTTTCCAGCCCCGGCCGCGTTTCTGGTCGATGATTTTTACGTAACGCTGGCCGCGTTGCGCGCCGGCTACCGCGCCATCAACGAGCTGCGGGCCCACTGTTACGAGGACGTGTCGGACCACCTGCCCGAAGAGTTCCGCCGCAAGGCGCGCATCGCCACCGGCAATTTCCAGAACCTGAAAGAGTTCCGGGCCCTGCTGTGGCCGCCGTGGCGCGGGGTGGCGTTTGCGTTTTGGTCGCATAAGGTGCTGCGCTGGCTCACGCCGGCGCTGCTGCTGGCGCTGCTGGCGGCTACGGCGGGGCTGGTGGCGCGGGGTGCGGGCTGGTTTTACCAACTGGCCCTGGCCGGCCAACTGGTAGTTCCGGCGCTGCTGCTGCTCGACGGGGCCCTGCGCCGCCGGGGCCGGCACTCGCGGAAGCTGCGCTTCGTCACCCACTTCTACAGCATGAACGCGGCGCTGCTGCTTGGCGGCTGGCGCTACCTGCGCGGCGCGGGGCCCCCGGTGTGGCAGCCCACGCAGCGGTTTCAACGGGCATCGGAGGGCCGGGGGTAACTTCGCGGCGGCTTGGGCGGTTGAGAAGGATGTTTGCGCAGCGCTGACAAGCAAACGGGCAGGACCGCGCCGGTTTGTTTGTCCACACCGCCCACTGGCCTGGCCCTTGGCAACAATTTATCAATTAGCAATTCAGTAATTTATTCCATGCTCGATACCATTGAATCCGCCATTGCGGACCTGCGCGCCGGTAAAGTCGTTATCGTAGTGGACGACGAGGACCGTGAAAACGAGGGCGATTTCATTTGCGCCGCCGAGGCCGCCACGCCCGAAATCATCAACTTCATGGCCACCCACGGGCGCGGCCTGGTTTGCGCGCCCCTCACCGAAGCGCGCTGCGACGAGCTGGGCCTGGAGCTGATGGTGGGCCGCAACACGGCCCTGCACGCCACGCCCTTCACGGTGAGCGTGGATTTGCTGACGAATGGCGTGACCACCGGCATCTCGGCCTCCGACCGCAGCAAAACCATCCGGGCCCTCGTGGACCCCACCACCAAGCCCGAAGACCTGGGCAAGCCCGGCCACATTTTCCCCCTTAAGGCCCGCCGCGAGGGCGTGCTGCGCCGCGCCGGCCATACCGAAGCGGCCGTGGACCTGGCCCGCCTCGCGGGCTTCGCACCGGCCGGCGTGCTGGTCGAGATTTTGAAGGAAGACGGCGAGATGGCCCGCCTGCCCGACCTCGAAAAAGTGGCCAAGCAGTGGGATTTGAAGCTGATTTCGGTGCAGGACCTCATCAAGTACCGCCTGGCGCAGGAGAGCCTGATTCAGCGCGAGATTTCGGTGCAGCTGCCCACCGCCTGGGGCGATTTCGACCTTTATGCCTACACCCAGCGCTCGAACGGGGCCCAGCACCTGGCCCTGGTGAAGGGCGACCTCAGCGACCCGGCCCCGATGCTGACGCGCGTGCACAGCTCGTGCATCACGGGCGATATTTTCGGCTCGTGCCGCTGCGACTGCGGGTCCCAGCTGCACCAGGCCATGCAGCAAATCGACTACGAGGGCCGCGGCGTGGTAGTGTACATGAACCAGGAAGGCCGCGGCATTGGCCTGATTAATAAGCTGAAAGCTTACAAGTTGCAGGAGCAGGGCCGCGATACGGTGCAGGCCAATGAGGACCTGGGCTTCCGGGGCGATGAGCGCGACTACGGCGTGGGCGCCGCCATCCTACGCGACCTTGGCATCCGCCAGATGCGCCTGCTCACCAACAACCCCAAGAAGCGCACCGGCCTGGCCGGCTACGGCCTGGAAGTGGTGGAAACCGTGCCCATCGAAATTGCCTCCAACCCGCACAACGCCACCTACCTGGCCACTAAGCGCGACAAAATGGGCCACGAAATCCTGCGCGACGCCGAGGCGGCCCTGGTGACCAGCGCCGGGGCCCCGGCGGCTTAAAAGCGGTGCCAGCGTACAAGCACTAAGAGGCTATTTAAACAGGGAATATTTCTCCATTAGAACGGTACTTGCTGCCCGCTGGTACCAGTCGTTGAATACCAGCTCTATTTCGTCCACTTCGAATGTGCCGATGAAGTGGTGCTGGTATTTTTCGATTTTAGCCAGCAGCGTCTTAGTGTACAGGATGTTGGCCCGGAAGCGGATGATGGTGGAATGGGCCGTTTGGATGCTGTAGCGCTGGTCGATGGACTGCTGCAAGGCCGAGTGCTGGAAGTGGGCGCGGGTGCGGTCGCGCAGCTCGGCCAGGCCGGGGCCGATGGGCGTGCCCTGCACGATGATGCCGCCCGGCGAGGCCGTGAGGCCCGAAAAGGTGACGCCGAACGGCCGTACGGGCCCCACAATCTCGCGCACGGCCGCCCGGTACGCCGCGGCGTCAATCATGGGCAGCGCGAACCCGCGGTAGCACGAGATGATGGACAACACGGTGAGGTGCACGTCGGAAGCCGGGTAGTAGTACTGCTGGGGCTCGGCGCGGCGAAAATCAGCCATAATAGTTTCGATGGCGGCTGTGATGCGGGCCGGGGGCCGCGCCAGCAGCGTGATGCCGCGGCGGTCGTCATCCGGTGAATCAATCAAGGGGTCCAGCTCGGCTTGTCCATGCGCCAGCCGGTGGACGGCGGCGGCGCGCATGGCGTCGTAGTGCGCTTGGAGGTTCATGCGGGGCATCTTTTAGGGCCCCGGCTGTGATGTCCGGGGCCCCAAAGGTTGCGCCTCGGCCCAAAATACGCGGGCTGTTCCGCTCCGGGGCCCCACGTGGCCAGCAGTTCCCGCGCCAGCACGCGGGGCCCCGGGGCGCAGGGCTTCCCGCGCCATTTCCGGCACATCCCGCAAGGCCAGGCCGTTGTGGGCGTGCAGCCGAGACTTTCTATCCCAAAAGCCCCTGCCAGCACGAACCCGAAGAATGCCGCCGCGCGCACGGCGCAGGCCATACACGGCCTCGGCCCGGTCCGCAAACTGCTCTACGCCGCTGGCCGTCGCCGGGGCCCCGGCCGGTGGCGCTTACCCTGCCGCCCGCACTAACTTCCTGCCGCCCTGCCCGCTGCTCCGCTGCTGCTGCCTGGCCCGCCCTGCCCGCCGCTGCCTGAGCCCCCACCCGCGACACGCTGCACCGCTGGCGCAGGTGGTGTGCAAAACGCGCCTGGCCCTCAGTCCCTTGCTCAACCAATGGTGGCAGGCCACGTTCTGCGTCACGCCCCGGGGCCTCAGCACGGGGACCGTGCTCTGCGCTGGCGGCTCGTTTGAGGTGCTGTTCGATTTTCGGGCCTATCGGCTGCGGCTCTTCACCAGCGCCGGAGCCCCCGTGCAGCCTGCCACGGCCGCGTCCAGCACCGAAATGGGCAAATTCCTGCTGCCCTACGAAGCCGTCCGCACCGCTCCCGACCCCCGCATCGCCGTACTCGATTTCTGCCAGAATACATACTAAGCCGCCGCCGCTCTGGCCCACTGGAACCGGAAAGGGCTGGAAATAGGGTAGCGCGGACGCTGCAAGTCCGTGCGGCTGCACGGTCGTTCAACGGCTACTCCGTGGGTAGCTCGCCAGCCCCCAACCAGCGGGCCACGGGGTAGCGGTTGTGGGTGGGCTCGTGGTAGGCCGAGTGCTGGTACACCCATTCGAGCTGGGCGGGGCCGCTGGTGGCCAGCTTAGCATCGGCCTGGCGGGCGGCTTCGAGCTGCTGGCGCAGGGCCGGGTCGCGGCGCAGCAGGTCGGCGGCCAGGTCCTCAAACACGTAGTCGGAGTAGTGCTCTTTCTGCTGCAAAATGCTGTCGAAGAAGCCCCAGGCGAAGAACGAGTCGGTGGCTTGGGGCTCCAGGGTTTCCACGAGGTAGCGGGCGGCGGGCTGGGCCACGCGGGCCACGTAGTCGCCGGCGCGGCAGGCCACGGGGGCCCCCACGGTGCGCAGGCGCACTTTGCTATGCAGGTAATGGCCTTCGTAGGCGCGGGGTACGGTCTGGAAATCCTCCACGTAGTACGTCTCGGCGGGCACGGTCACGTCCTGCGCCAGGCGCTCCAGCTGCACGCCGTTGCGGCGCAGGTTGTCCACCACCTCGGCCCAGGCTTGCGGGATGAGGTAGGCCGTGGGGGCCCCCACGGTGGCCGTGGGGTGGGCCGTGTTGGTGTAGGGCACGGGCCGGGTGTAGGGCCGGGCGCGGTCGTAGTACAGGCGCGGCTGGCCGCTGACTTCGCTGGGCCGGTGGCCGGCCTCGTAGCCGCGGAACTGCACGGTTTCGCTCGGCTTATCGTCCAGGGCCCAGGCCAGGGGGAAGGTGGTTTGGGTGGCCTGCGCGGCCAGGGCCCCGGCACGGGCGGCCAGCAGGGCGGGGGCCTGGCGCTGCACGGTTTCGAGTATGGTTAGCAGCAGGTCGTAGGTGGCGCGCACGCGGGGCCCGAAGGCCTTCAGCATGTGGGTTTCGGGCATGAAGCCGATGGTGTGGAACAGGGCCGCGTAGCCGGTGGAGTAGCGCGGGCTCTCCAAAAACGCCTGCATTCCGCTCTCCGGCGTTTCGCCCGCAAAGTCCACGTACGGCGTCATGGCCCACTTTTTCTGGTCCATGCCCTTGTATAGCGCGGGCAGCAGCTGCTGTTGCAGGTAGGCCCCCAGGGCCGGCGCCAGCTTGCTGGGCTGGGTCGGAATGAGCGTCATCGTGTACTGGTAATCGGCCCCGTTGGAGGTGTGGGTTTCCACGAATACCTCCGGCTGCCACTTCTGAAACAGCGCCGCAAACGAACGGGCGTTGCGCGTGTCCTGCTTCACGTAGTCGCGGTTCAGGTCGAAGTTGCGGGCGTTGCCGCGGAAGCCGTAGCTGGCCGGGCCGTCCTGGTTGGCGCGGGTGGTGGCGTTGCGGTTCAGGGCCCCACCCACGTTGTAAATGGGCACGATGACGACCGTGACGCCCACCAGCAGCTTGGCTAGCCGCGGCTGCTGCACCAGGTCGCGGGCCAGCATCATGCTGGCGTCGATGCCTTCGGGCTCGCCCGGGTGGATGCCGTTCTGGATGAAGAGCACCGGCCGGTGCAGGGCCCGCAGGTGCACCGGGTCGGTGTCGCCGTCGGCCGACAGCACGACCTCGTGCAGTGGCAGGCCGCAGTCGGTGGGGCCCGCCTCGCGTAGGCTGATATGGCCGGGGTAGGCGGCGGCCAGCTTTTGGTAGTAGGCCACGCACTCGGCGTGGGTGGCGGTGGTGTTGCGGGCCGGATCTAGCTCAAACGGAGTGCGCCAGGCGGGGGCGGGCGGTGGGGCGGGGGCGAAGGCAGGCATCAGGGCGGCGAAGAGTAAAGCGAACATGGCTGCAAATTCCACCAAAAAGCCGAACCGCACCCGGGGCCCTCGCGTACCTGTGCCCAGTACCGTTGCTTTTCTCATGTCCGACTCGCCCCTCGCTTCCGCCGCTCCTCGTCCGCTCGTCCTCGTTTCCAACGACGACGGCATCACCGCCCCCGGCATCCGGCATTTGGTGCGCATCGTACAGGCCCTGGGGGCCGAAGTGGTGGTAGTGGCGCCCGACTCGCCGCAGTCGGGCATGGGCCACGCCATCACCATCGGCCAGCCGTTGCGCCTGACGGAAAACCGCGTGTTTGGGCCCGACGTGGCCGCCTATCAGTGCTCGGGCACACCGGCCGACTGCGTGAAAATCGCCAAGCACTACGTGCTGAAAGACCGCACGCCCGACCTCGTGGTGTCGGGCATCAACCACGGCTCCAACGCCTCGGTGAACGTGCTGTACTCGGGCACCATGTCGGCGGCCATCGAGGCGGCCATCGAGGGGCTGCCGGCCATCGGCTTTTCGCTGTGCGAGTACGGCGACAACGCCGATTTTTCGCACGTGGGGCCCTGGGTTACCCAGATTTGCCAGCATGCCCTGGCCCACGGCGTGCCCCCCGGCACGGCCCTGAACGTGAACATTCCCAAGAAGTCAGCCGGGCCCGTGGCCGGCCTGCGCCTCTGCCGCCAGGCCCGCGCCAAGTGGCAGGAAGAATTTGACGAGCGCCACGACCCCTACCAGCGCCCGTACTTCTGGCTCATCGGCTCGTTCGTGAACCTCGACCCCGGCACCGACACCGACGAGTGGGCCCTGGCCCACCAGTACGTGTCCATCGTGCCCTGCCAGTTCGATTTTACGGCCTACCGCGGCCTGGAATTCCTCAGCCAGCAGTGGCAACTGCCGCTGCCCGCCGCCAGCACCGCCGTTACGCCACCTCAGCCCATTCCGGCCGAAGACTACGGCATTGCCGCGCCCGAACTGGGAACCCACGGGGGGAAATAGAGCAATTCCAAACTTACAGGTCGGTAGTCAACAACCTTAGGGCCGCTCTATGGCCGCTCTATGGCCGCTCTATGGCCGCCGCGCGCACCGTCCGCACGGTTTTGGGCCGGCCGGGGCCCCAGGCCGACTTGCGCACTACTACCGGCGCACCTGGCGTAGGGCGGCGTGCGCGGGCCCGGTGGCGGCCCGTCGCCACCACGCCCAGCACCAACGCTAGCGCCAGCGCAAGGAAAAACACGTATTTCATAACCCGAAGGGTAGGGGCAGCAACCACGGCAGGAAGCTAGGACCCAGTGGGTGAAGCCTCCGTGAATCGCGGCGCCAGCGCCCTAGCCCGCTGCCGGCCCAAACTCCACTACGAAGGCCGTGCCCTGGCCCAGCACTGACTCGGCCCGCAGCGTGGCCCCGTGGAAAGCGGCAATGGTTTGGGCGATGGGCAGGCCCAGGCCGTAGCCCTCCGGGGCCCCCGGGCCGGGCGCCGAAAACCGCCGGAACCGGTCGAACAAGTGGGGTAGGTGCTCGGCGGCGATGCCGGGCCCCGTGTCCTCCACCCGCAGGGCGTAGCCGCCGGCCAGCACGGGCCGCCCCACAATACGGATGGTGCCGCCCATGTGGTTGTACTTGATGGCGTTGGCCAGCAGGTTGCGCAGCAGCGTGTGCAGCAGCGTGGCGTTGGCGCGGCGCAGCACCCAGTCGGGTTCGAGGTCCACGGCCAGGCTGATGTCGCGCTGCTGGCGGCGGTCTTCGAGTTCCTCGGCCACATCGCGCGCGGTTTGCGTGAGGCTCACCACTTCGTCGCGCAGGTACTGCTCGTTCTCAATGTTGGCGATGAGCAGCAGCGTGCGCACCGTGTTGCGCAGGCGGTAGAGCGTGCGCTGCGACTCCACCACCTGGCGGGCGTGCTGCTCGGGCAAGGTATGGTCTTGCAGCATGTTCTCGAAGCGCGACTGCAGGATGCTCACTGGTGTGAGCAGCTCGTGGCTCACGTTGCTCATGAACTCGCGCTCCTTTTCGAAAGCCGACTGAATCTGGCGCATCAGCGCGTTCAGGCCGTCGTCGAGGCGCCGGAAATCGGTGGTGCCGGTAGCGATGGGCGCAAACGAAAACTCCGACGGCTGCCGGATGCCGCGCAGCTTGCGGGCCGTGAGCTCGCGCAGGGGCCCCAGCAGGTAGTGGGCAAAGGCCACGTCGGTGAGCACCGTGCCCAGCGCCACGGCCACCAGCACCCACAGCGCCAGCTGCCGCAGCGTGTGCGTGAGCAGCTCTAGAGTGCCCAGCGACGAGCCAATTTCGAGCCGAAACGCCCGCCCGTCCGGTCGTTGGGCCGGCACGACGCAACTCAGGATGCGGAAGTCCTCCACCTCATTGTCCACCTGCCGGCGCTCCTCAAATACGCGTTCGGTGGGGCTGCCGGGGCCCAGCAGTAGCGGCGTGATGCTGATGTATTCCTGCTTGAGCAGGTTGTAGTCGGCATAGGTTTCGCTGCGCTCGGCGCGCACGAAGGCGGCCAGGCCGTCGCGCTGCACGAGGGCCAGCACCTCCAGCTTCTTTTCGTGGAGGCGCTGGTCGGTGTGGGCCACTGCCACCCGCTGCACAATGGGCGTGATTAGCAGCACCCCCAGCAGCACCAGCAGCAGCTTCGACAGCGCGTTGAACAGGGCCAGCTTGGTTTCTAAGCGCATCGGATGAGGTACAACTTTAAAGAATGCAAAAAGAACGTCATGCTGCGCTGCGTTCAGCATGACGTTCTTTCTGATGAGCGCCGGCCGCCTACGCCTCCGAGGCCCGGTAGCCGATGCCGCGCACGGTTTCGAGGAAGTCGGCGGGGGCGAACAGGGCCAGCTTTTTGCGCACGTTTTTGATGTGCACGTCGATGTAGTTCGAGTCGGAATCGTCTTCTAACACATTGCCCCACAGGTGCTCGCCGAGTTGCAGGCGCGTGAGCACCCGGCCGCGGTGCAGCAGCAGGTAGTGCAGCAGGTCGAACTCTTTTTTGGTGAGGGGCACCTCCTGGCCGCTCTGGCGCACAATGCGCGCCGTGGAGTCGAGGCTGAAGCCATCGCCGAACGTGATTTCCGTGCGCTTCAACCCAAACTTGCGGCGCGTGATGGCCTGCATCCGGCTCGTCAACTCCAAGAGGGAGAACGGCTTGGGCAGGTAATCATCGGCGCCCAGGTCGAGGCCGCGGATGCGGTCGTCGAGGGCCCCGCGGGCGGTGAGCACGATGAACGACGCCTCCTGGCCCTCGCGGGGCCGGGCTTCGCGCAGCAAATCGAGGCCGTCGCCGTCGGGCAGGCCCAGGTCGAGAAGCACAAAATCGTAGCTGTTGACGAACAGCTTCTCCGAAGCTTCGGAGTAGGTAAAGGCCGAATCGACCAGGTACTGGGCCTGCCGCAGGAACTGCCGCATTTCCTGGTGGAGGCTTTTTTCGTCTTCGACAAGCAGAACGTGCATGGCTGGGGTAGGGGGGAAATGGGAGAGAAGCCGCATCGGCGGTACAACATTCGGTACGTGATGGTTAGATAAAGATGAAGATTTGCTGTCGATTTGATGAAGAAATTTTTTTAGGGCACGCGTTGGGGCCCCAATTCCCCGTTCTTTGGCCCCCATCACGCATTTATTCTGTTTGCCATCAATGCCATGAATGTCACGAAGCCTTGGACGTTGCGCGCCGCGTGGGTCCTGTTGTTACTGCTGGTGCTGGCGGCCGGGTCTAGCCGCCGCGCCCGTCGCGCCGCCCGCTCTTACCGTGTACGTGGTGCGCCACGCCGACAAAGATCTTACCCCCGGCGCGGACCTAACCCGCCCCTGACGGCCGCCGGCCGGGCCCGCGCCGGGGCCCTGGCTAGGGCCCTGCGCCGGGTGCACCCGGCGGCGCTGTTCACCACCAATACCCTGCGCACCCGCGCCACCCTTGTCCCGCTGGCCGCCGCCACCGGCCTGGCCCCGTACCTCTACGACGCCCGGCAGCCGGGGGCGCTGGCCGACACGCTGCGCCGCGCCTACGCCGGCCGGGCCGTGGTGGTGGTGGGCCATTCCAACACGCTGCTACCGCTGCTGGCCGCGCTGGGGGCCCCCGCGCCAATGGCCGCTATCGGCGACGACGAATACAGGTATTTGTTCGAGGTGCGCGTGCCGGCCCAGGGCCCCGCCACGGTGCGCGTGCGCCACTACGGGGCAAAATAGCAAGCCTGGCCGTAGTTTCGGCGCGTGAAAAACCTCTGCTTTACACTGCTGAGCGATGCCGTGTCCTTGCTGGCCAGCTGCCACACTGCCCCCGACAAAACCACTCCGACTGCCGCTGCCGGGTAGGCTCTGGCCGTTGTTTCCAAAGATACCAGCACGGTTGAGCGAGCGGATAAGCCGCTCTTTACTGGCTACCATTGCTATCGGGGCACCGTAGGCGGCCAGCCCGTGACGGTGGAACTAACTATCGGGCCGATCGATAATTCGCGCAATGCTGCTACTGTATGCGAAGGCAGCTATACCTACGACCGGCACCCAGCCGGCCTATTGGTGCTGCACGGCCTCCGGCCATTTTATCCGCAGCGGTCCCTGGTGCTGGCAGAAGCTGACACAACGCGCCCCGGCACGCTCACTGGGCGCTGGGAGGCCAGTCAGTTTGCCGGTGCGGTACTCACGGGCACCTGGACGAGTCCCGCCGGCAAGCAATTGCCGTTTGAACTGCACGAAGATCACACCGATGGTCAGGGCCACCTGATGGCCGTGCGCTACGAGTTGCCAGACGAAAGGTAAGGAGTGATGCGGGCAACTATGCCTACCTCATTGAGGCTATCCACGCCGCCCGCTTTGACCGCAACGCCCCCGGCGACGACGACCACTACACCCAGCCTGGCGACCCGTTCCGCCTGCTGGGTGCAAAAGCCCAGGGAGACACAATTAAGAACATCGTGGGCCACGTAGACGGCATCGAGGGGCCCCTAGTAAACCATTACCAAGCGCCAGCCGGCGCCGTGGCTGAAGGTGGACGAGAAACCCGGCCGCGGCGTAGCCGACGGCCTGGGCGTGAAGCTGGACGATGACCATACTATCCATAGTATCGGCTAATCCAACGGTAAGGGGAACCACAACTGCCGCTACAATGGCGACCGCAGCGGCAAGCACGACTACGCGTCGGCCCCAGCCTTGGATAAGACCCCGCACGGCGCTAACTAACTGCCTGTGACGGGGCCCTGAGCCGTAGTAAAAAGCCCTTCAGCCATTGGCTGAAGGGCTTTTTACTACGGCTCATCCCAAAAAATATGCAAGCTGAACAATAACGGCGGGTCAGTGAAAGACGTACAATTAACTCATTGTCATTCTGAAGATTAAATGAAAATTTCACCATCCATTTGGGCGGCCGTGCTCACCAGCGGCACCCTGCTCTCCAGTTGCGGGCCTCAGCAATCGGCCAAAAAGAATGCCGATGCCAAGGCCACCGACCAAACCGCCGACGCCATTAAGAAGGCCGATACGGCCCGCATCGGCGCCACGCCCCGCCTGCTCGCCACCTTCCCTGACTCGCTGAATACGCCCGATGGCCTGGCCCTGGCCCCCGACGGCCGGGTGTTTTTGTCGATTCCTAATCTGGCCGATAACCAGTACCCGGCGCGCATCGTGGAGCTGACGGCCAACGGCTACCAGCCGTTCATCAACAACCTGCCCGTGGAGCCGACTACCAAAAAAGCTGCCCCCATGGACTTGGCTTTGGGCCCCGACGGTAACCTGTACTACGCCGAAAACCAGTACGAAAACAGTAAGGATTTTAAATCGCGCCTGATGCGGGTGCGCATGACGGGCGGCAAGCCCGGAGCCATCGAAACGGTGGTGGACAAATTTGCTTTGGCCAACGGCGTGGTGTGGAAAGGTAACGACCTGTACGTGACTGATAGCCAGTGGGACATGCCCAGCGACGACAAGGGCAGCGCTATTATGCACTTCACCTTGGCTGAGTTGAGCAAGCCCGGCACCATCCACCTCGTGCCCAAAACCAAGGACCCGCACGTGCTGGCTCAGTTCACGACGGCCGTGAACGAGACGGAAGTGGACAACGGGGCCGACGGCATCGACTACGATAGCCAGGGCAACCTCTACACCGGCTCGTACGGCGACGGCAAGCTCTACCGGGTGAAGCTGAAGCCCGACGGCACCTACGCCAGCCAGGAAGTAGTGACCGTGCAGGGTGCGAAAATTCCGTGCATCGATGGTCTGGTCATCGACCGTAAAACCGACAAGGCCTACGTTTGCAGTTCGCGCCTCAACGCCATCGACGTGGTGGGCCTGAAAAGCGGGGCCCACACGGTGCTCTCGCGCAACGGCGATACCGATGGGGCCAACGGCCTGCTCGACCAGCCGGCTGAAGTGCTGCTCAAAGGCAAGCAGCTGATTATCTCCAACTACGACGACCCTAGTAAGCACTTCGTCAACAAGAAGTCCGACGCTCCGCACACCGAGTCGGTCATCGACTTGAAGTAGCGCGGGCCGGGGCGTAGCATTGCCGCCGCCCTTACCCAAAACGGGCCCTACCTCCCCGCCAGTTTTCACCGGCGGGAAGGTGGGGCTCGTTTTGTAGGCGCTGGCTGCGTGCGGTTAAGCACTAATCTGCCGCGTGGCTTCGATGATGGCGGCGGCCACCAGCGCCGGCTGCATTATGACAAAATAGGTGGCTGCCGGGCACCGTGCGTGTCGTGGCATTAATTTTCTGCGCAATAGCATGCTGCATGTCGGGGTTCACGGTACGGTCCTCGGCCAGCCAGGTCAGCGGGTTTTGTGCCGCCGTCACGCGGTAGCCTTCGACTTTCAGCAGCGGAATAGTTTTGGCCCAGCCGGAGCCGTCCACCAACGCGCCGTGCACGAGCATAATGTTTTGGAAGCCCTGTGGGCTGGGCTGGGAAGGGCCGGGGGATGCGGAAAAAGATGGGGCCACAGAAATGGGTGTGCCTGGGTAATCGCCCTGCCTGGGGAGTATTTTAGGTCGGGGCCCTAATCCTGCATTTCCCAAGCGGTGCGGTAGCCGCCGATGCTTTCGATGTAGGCCAGCAGCCGTTTGAAGAACGGGTTGGCGCTGAGCGTGCTGGAGTCGCCCACGAGCAGCAGCTTGCGGCGGGCGCGGGTCATGCCCACGTTCATGCGGCGCACGTCGCTCAGGAAGCCGATTTCGCCGTGGTTATTGCTGCGTGTCAGGCTGATGGCGATGATGTCGCGCTCCTGGCCCTGGAACGAATCGACGGTGCCGATGCTGAGCATCCGATGAGTCATGAGTCCGTTCAGCTCGTCGTTTTCCTCCACTGCGTCCTTCAGGTAATTGATTTGGGCGCGGTACGGTGCAATCACGCCGATGCTGAGCAGGTCGTCCTCGTGGTCGGCGGGGTCGTAGGGCTCCAGCAATTGGGCTAAGCGCTTGAGTAGCAAGTCGGCCTCCTCGGGGTTGGCCGTCGAGCGGCTTTCGGGGATGGTGATTTCGGTGAAGCCGAAGCCGGCCGTGTCGAGGAATTCCACCGGCAGGTCGGGGGCGAAGCGCAGGTCGTAGTTCTCCAGGCCGGCGTGGCGCACGGTGGCGTAGGCCGTCAGTTTGCCGTCGTAAAACTGGTCGGAGCTGAACTGCATGATTTGCTCGTGCATGCGGTACTGCACCGTCAGCATCCGGGCCGCGGCGGGCTGGCGCTTGATGGCTTTCTCGAACAGCGTTTCGCGCAGGGCCCCGGCTTTCTCGCTTTTCACTGTTGGTGGCAGCTGGTGGTGGTCGCCGGCCAGTACCACGCGCTTGGCCTTGCTGATGGGAATCCAGCAGCCGGGTTCCAGGGCCTGGGCGGCCTCATCGATGAACACCGTCTCGTAGGTGAGGTGGCGAATGTTGCGGTTGGAGGCCCCCACCAGCGTGCAGGTAATCACCTGCACCTGCTCCAGCAAATCCTCCGTGATGTAGCGCTCCAAATCGTCGGCGGCCTGGTGCAGGGCCCGGGCTTCTTCCTTCAGCATGCGGCGCTGCTGCTGCTCTTCCCAACCAAAGTTGCGTACGTGCTTGCCGGCCGTTTCGCGGTATTGCTCGGCCGTTTGGCGCATACTGCGCAGCTCGTTGTAGCTCTTGTGGGCCATTACCTGGGCGTCGAGCGTGTGCTCGAGCAGCAGGTCCGACACCCGCGAGGGGTTGCCCATGCGGATGACGTTCACGCCGCGCTCGGCCAGCTTTTCGGTCAGTAAATCTACGGCCGTATTGCTGGGCGCGCAGACAAGCACCCGCCGTTCGCGCCGGATGGTTTCCAGAATGGCCTGCACCAGCGTCGTGGTTTTGCCCGTGCCAGGGGGGCCGTGCACGATGGCCACGTCCTGCGCCGCCAGCACGTGGCGCACGGCGGCTTGCTGCGAATCGTTCAGCGGGCTGGGGTAAAAAATATCGTCGGCTTTCTCGGCGCGGAAGCGGGCGGGCCGGGCCCCCAGCAGGATGTCGCGCAGCTCGGCCAGGCGGTCGCCGTAGGCCCCCATCACCTTGCCCAGGGCGTAGTCCATCTCGCGGTAGCTCACCTCGTCGAAGGTGAGGTCGATGCCCAGCTTGTGGCCCTCGGTCACCCAGTCGGGCAGGTCTTCCTTGGTGGTGGCCAGCAGTAGCTTGTTGCGCCGCACGCTGGTAATCACGCCGCTCAGGGTAGGCCGGTCGGTGGCCGCGCGCCCGGCCACGTTGCCAAACAGCGAGGCGTTTTTGCCCACCTGAAACAGGTGCAGGCCCTGCTGGCCGGCGGGGCGCTCCAGCTCCAGTACCACCTTGCCGCCGAAGCCCACGTCTTCCTTGGTGATGGTGACCGGGTACCAGGTGAGGCCCCGCTGCTGGCGCTCCTGAATGCTGGCCTTGGCGTTTTTGAGCTTGAACTGCACCAGGTCTTCCTGCTGTTCCAGCTTCATCAGGGCCTGCACCTGGCGCAGCTCTTTCTCGATGGCGTAAGGGTCGGTGGGGGGGAGGGTAGTTTCAGTCAAAAGAAAGCGGGTTGATTTCGTTACGAAGGGTAACAACGAAAAGGGGGAATGTGTGGTGGGGATACCAGCGAAAAATGACGGCCTTAATCTATCAGGGGCCTAAAATCGGGCATCAGCTGAAAATTGATGCGCACGGAATCGCCTTGCGCAATCTGTAACGGTGGCGCTTTCGACCAGAGTAGCCCTATCCATCCTGCCTGTACGGTGTGCCGGCCCGGGCTTACTACCTGTACATACCGCCCTGCTGCATCGGCAGATGTGCGGAATTGGTCGATTTTGATAAGGGTGACAGGAGCGGGTATCAATCCTCCATTCTCCAATATTTCATCGACTTGGCCCAATATAATGGCTTGTTTGGTAGGATTCGTTCGCCGCAGACGGGTGCAGGATGCGGGCGGCGGCCCCAGCCAACAAGTGGCCCTTTGACGTGGGGTATAGTACCGCTCGTATCCCGCCGCTAACTTTTTGCCCTGAGTATAGCTCGTGACATGAATTGTGCGCGGTACATGGCATCCTACTAAGGTACAGACGCAAAAAAACAGTCCGAGTAAAGCCAGATAGCCAATTATAGGACCTGTGTTTGTCTGATTGAACTCGTGCTCTACAGGTTTGGGAATGGCATAGTGCTGGGCCTCGTAGGCTTCGATAGTCATAGTAAGAGTATCCAACTCGTCAAATTCCGGTTTGCCGGGTTGAGCCAAAAAGATGGCTTCTACGCGGGCCAGTGTAGCGCGATAGTCAGCCTCGGTGCAGATGGGTTTGATAGCCATGACTCATTCACCTTGCGTCACAAATTGGCGGACGGCCTGGCTCACCAGTTGGTTGAGACTGATGCCTCGGCCCGTAGAAACCAGCGCGGCTTTGCGGTGTAACTCGGGGCCCAGGCGCACGTTGAAGCTGCCCGTGAAGGTCTTGTTGGGGGCCTTGCCTACCGCGGCGCACAGCGCCAGATAATCGTCCACAGCCTGCTCAAACTCGGGCCGGAGCTGCTTGGCCGAATCGGCCTCAAACGTCACCAAATCGGTGATGGCTTCGATTTTGCCGTGGAAAATCTCATCGGTCGCATTGTACTGTACCGAGCCGACGTAGCTTTTATAGATGAGTCCGTTTTCCATGAGTGAATAAGGATAAAGTAGCGGAAAGTCAGCAAATGCCCAGCAGGGTGATAATTTCCTTGAGTTGGTATTCTTTGAGAATGTTGCCCGGATGCGGTTTGTGCATACTGATGGCAACCTGGGTCGCCGGATTGAAAAATTGCCGGCGGCTGCCCGCCGTTTTGCCCTTGCCCAGGGCCTCGAAGCCGAAAGCCGCCAACAGCTTCACCAGCTCGTCCCAAGTAAAATCCTTGGGCTTGGCACAGAGCCGGGCCCGCAGTTTATCGAGTTGGGCCACTAACCAATGCACCTGAATTTTGGTTGCTAAAGGTAGACAAAATGCCGTGCTGTGCAAAATTTGGGAAATTTAGCTAATCCCGCCCCCAATCCACCGTGTAAGGAATATTCTACCCATTCCCTGCCTCGTGCGCCGCCTTTCATCCATCCTCCCCGCCGCTGCTTTCCTGGCGCTGCCCGCCTGGTAGCACCTATTCCAAACCCGACAAGCCGGTGAAGGTGGCTGCCGCCGCGCCGCCTGCCGTGCCCACCTCCGAAAGCGCGAAAAGCCTGGTGGCGGTGGCCCTGGCGTTTGGGCCATCCTGTTGGGGCTACTGGATGCCCCGGTGCGTAAGTCCTGTTTAGGAACAACTCTGGTAGCTACCAGCGAACGGCTCAACACTTAAGTGCTGGCTTTTGGCACCGCGGCGGGCCGGGGCTACGTTCTTTGGGCTTTCCCCGAGTTTCTTGCTGCCGCTTCGCTATGCGCTTCCCCGTTTTCTTGCTGCTTGGGCTGCTGGCCGCCGGGCCCCGGCCGGGGCCCTTGGCTATGCTGCGCAAAGACCTGAAAAAGGACTTCGGGGCGGTGGGCGACGGCCGTACCAACGACCAGGCGGCGTTTGTGCGGGCGGCGGCGTTTTTCAACCAGCGGGCCCAGGGGCCCGGCGGCGATGCGCCGGCGCTGCTCTTCATTCCGCGGGGCGTGTACGTGGTGGGCCAGCAGGCGGTTGGTCCTAACGGCTACCGCTGGGGGGCCGATGTGCTGCCACTGGTGGGCTGCCGCAACCTCACGGTGGCGGGCGCTGACAGCGCCCGCACTGAGATTCGGTACGCCGCCGGCCTGCGCTACGGCTCGTTCGACCCCGCCACCGGCCGGGTGTTTCAGCCGCCGCCGGGTTACTTCACCGATCGGGCCTACGCGGCCAGCGGCGGGACGTGCGTGCGGTTGGAACGCTGCGAAAACGTGGTGGTGGCCGATCTGGCCCTCAACGGCAACAGCCCGCAGCTGGCGGTGGGCGGCGCCTGGGGCGACACCGGCATCCAGCTGCCCTTCGACGGGGTGTTCGTGACAGATTCGCGCGGGGTGACGCTGCGCCGGGTTGCCGTGCACCACTTCGGCCGCGACGGCGCGCAGGTGCTCAACCACCTGGCCACCGGCCTGGCCGACCCGGCGCGGGAAAACATCCGCTTCGAAAACTCCACTTTCGACTACAACGGCCGCCAGGGTCTCTCGCTGACAGGGGTGCACGGCTTCCGGGCCGATCATTGCAGCTTCAGCCATACGGCCCGGGCCCGCAACGCCGGCCTGGGCCGGGTCCTGTTCTCGAACCCCGCCGCGGGCGTCGACGTCGAGCCCGAGGGCGGCACTGTGGCCCACCTGGCTTTTGTGGGCTGCTGCTTCGTCGACAATGGTGGCCAGGGCTTGGTTTCGGACCGGCCGGCTGGCTCGCACCCCCCCGCCACGGCCGACGTGCGGCTGGTGGACTGTACGCTTTGGGGCACCACCAACTGGTCGGCGTGGGTAACGCAGCCGGGCTTTACGTTTGAGAACTGCCGGGTGTACGGGGCCTTTGTGCACGGCTGCGCCGCCGCCACGGCCGCTGAGGCCACGCGTTTCGTGGGCTGCACCTTCGAAGACCGGTCCTACGCCGGCCGCCCGGCCCTGGGCCCCGGCCTGCTGCTCTCCGATCGCCACGCCCGCGGCCTGCGCTTCGCCGGCTGCCGCTTTGTTGCCACCCACGGGGCCTTGCTGCGCGCCGTGCCGCTGGCCGCAGACGCGGCCGATTCGGCCGCCGCATTTCATTTCCGCGGCTGCACGTTTGAGTGGAACGCGCCCGGGGCCCCGGTGGCCCCGGGCCCGGCGCTGCTGCTGGCGGGCCCGGTGTTCAGCGGCACCACTGTGTTCCGCACCGGCCCCGGCCCCAATGCGGCCGCTGGGGCCCCGGGTCCGCCGCCGGCGTTGGTGCTGGGCGACGTCCGGGCGCCCTTGCCGGCGGTGCTGTGGGCCCCGGGCCGGCTGGAGCTGCGGGTGCGCGGGGCGGTTACCCTCGTGCGGGGCCGTTTCGACGTGGCCCGGGGCTCCAGCCGGCCCACCGATTCGGCCCGGGTGGCGGTGGGAGCGGGGCACGCCCTGGCACTGGCCGCCGCCGCGCCCGGCGACACGGCCACGCTCTACCTCGGGCCTACCGCCCGGCTGGTCATCGAGCGGGGCGGGGCCCTGGAGCTGCGCCGCTACGCCCGCGTGGTGGTGGCCGGCCAGCTGGTGGTGGAAGCCGGGGCCTACTACGTCCGCGACCCGTTGGCCACCGTGCGCACCGAAGGCCGCGGCCAGTTGCTGGTGTCGCCCGCGGCCGTGCTGGCCCCGCCTTCGCCGGCCCAGCGGTAGGGGGGCTGTTACCCGGCCGTAGCAAAAGGCGCAGTTTCCCGCGGGGCTAGCGGGCCTGCCTGGTGAGCGCGAAGCGCGCGCTACTGCCGGAGCTATACTAAATACATTAGTTATTATTCAAATGCATAATACCCGCTACTTTTTTCAATTATACATTTGAGTATTGAGTTAATGCTCATCGGTGCTACCTGGGGGAGTATCTTCACAGTAATTATTCGATTGGGCGGCCATGAATCCCAATATTTACGGCCCTCGTCCACAAACTCGTTCGTAAACTTGCCCCTGGCAAGGCAATGCGGTGAGTCGTTGCGTCACCTTCTACTTATTACACATTTGGATTATATCGCCCCAACCGCCGCGTTCATTGAAGAGAAGTTTCGCCACGAGGGCAGCGGCCACGACTGGGCCCACATCCACCGGGTGTGGGCGCTGGCGCGGCGCCTGGCGGCCGATTCGCCCGGGGCCGACGCGGAGCTGACCGAGCTGGGGGCCCTGTTGCACGACGTGGCCGACTGGAAAGCCCACGGCGGCGACTACGAGGCCGGGCCCCGCGCTGCCCGCGCCTGGTTGGCTGGCCTGGGGGCTCCGGATGCCCTCATCGGCCGGGTGGAAACGCTCATTCGCGAGGTGTCCTTCAAGGGGCTGGGGGTGCCCACGCCGGTGTCGTCGGTGGAGGCTGCCCTGGTGCAGGACGCCGACCGGCTCGACGCCATCGGGGCCGTGGGCATTGCCCGGGCCTTTGCCTACGGCGGCCATAAGGGCCGCCCGCTGCATGACCCCGCCGTGCCGCCGGTGGCCCACGCCTCGTTTGAGAGCTATAAGCAAAGCACCGCGCCCACGCTCAACCACTTTTACGAAAAGCTGCTGCACCTGCACGAGCGTCTGCAAACCCCCGCTGCCCGGATCCTCGCCGCCGGCCGCCAAGCCTACATGGAAGCCTTCGTGGCGCAGTTCCTGGCCGAGTGGGACGGGGAGGCGTAGGGCCTTGCTGGGGTCCCAGCCGGCCGGCGCGCGGGTAGGAGCGGGGCGGCTACCTTTGCTACGTTTCAGCTCCCACTTATTCTTATCGCTATGGCCATCTCTACTGTTCCCTGCCGTTTGCGGGCCCTGGCTCTGGGTGGGCTGCTGGCCTTGGCCGCTGCCGGCTGCCGCACCTGCCCCATCGAGTCGTGCCACGTGCGCAAGAAGCACTTGCACAACGGCACTACCTACCGCGGCCAGCCGCTGTGGAAGAAGCAAAACCCGGCTGTGGGCGAGAAAATCCGTGTCTCGGGGCCCTCGGGAGCCAAGCCCCTCAACGACCGCAGCAAGCCCCTGAAGTAAGCACAGGACAGGGCCCCTGGAGCCCCACCAAAAGGCCCGCCTGGCTTGTTAGAACGGGCTTTTTGGCGTACCTTGGCGGGCGTAACGACACGACGGCGTTCACTTCACCCCGCGGCCGGCGCGGGCCCCGGTGGGGCCCGGCGGGCCGCTCTTTCACCTGGTATGGCAGACGGCGAAAAAATCATTCCGATCAATATCGAAGACGAGATGCGCGGGGCCTACATCGACTACTCGATGTCGGTCATCATCTCGCGGGCGCTGCCCGACGTGCGCGACGGCCTCAAGCCCGTGCACCGGCGCGTGCTCTACGGCATGAGCGAGCTGGGCGTATCCTACACCAAGGCCCACAAGAAATCGGCCCGCATCGTGGGCGAAGTGCTGGGCAAGTATCACCCGCACGGCGACAGCAGCGTGTACGACACGATGGTGCGCATGGCCCAGGACTGGAGTCTGCGTTACCCGCTGGTGGACGGCCAGGGCAACTTTGGCTCCATCGACGGCGACTCGCCGGCCGCCATGCGCTACACCGAGGCCCGCCTTAAACGCATCGCCGACGAGCTGCTCGGCGACCTAGACAAGGACACGGTGGACTTTCAGCCCAACTTCGACGACTCGCTGGAGGAGCCGAGCGTGCTGCCGGCCAAGCTGCCGAATCTGCTGCTCAATGGTACTACGGGCATTGCCGTGGGCATGGCCACCAACATGGCCCCCCACAACCTCACGGAGGTCGTGAGCGGCATCATTGCCTATTTGGAGGACCCCACCATCAGCGTGGCCGGGCTCATGGAGCACGTTACGGCCCCGGACTTCCCCACCGGCGGCACCATTTACGGCTACGAGGGCGTGCGCCAGGCCTTCGAAACTGGCCGTGGCCGGGTGGTGATGCGCGCCAAAGCCCGCTTTGAAACCAGTAAAACCGGCAAGGAGCAAATCATTGTTACCGAGATTCCCTACATGGTGAACAAGGCGTCGATGATCGAGAAGACGGCCGCGCTCATCAACGAGAAGAAAATTGAGGGTATTGCCGATTTGCGCGACGAGAGCGACCGCGACGGCATGCGCATTGTGTACGACCTCAAGCGCGACGCCGTGCCGGGAGTGGTGCTCAACAACCTTTACAAGTATACCCAGCTGCAAAGCTCGTTTGGCGTGAACAATGTGTGCCTGGTGAAGGGCCGGCCGATGACGCTGAACCTGCGCGAGCTGATTCACTACTTCGTGGAGCACCGCGGCGAAGTCGTCGTGCGCCGCACGCGCTTCGAGCTGGCCGAGGCCCAGAAGCGGGCCCACATTCTCGAAGGCCTGCTCATCGCCCTCGACCACCTCGACGAGGTTATTGCTCTGATCCGCAGCTCGCGTGACGGCGACCTGGCCCGGGCCCAACTCATTGCCCGCTTCGCCCTGAGCGAGGTGCAGGCCCGCGCCATTCTCGATTTGCGTCTGCAACGCCTCACGGGTCTGGAGCGCGACAAAATCGTGGCCGAGTACGAGGGCCTGATGCGCGAGATCGATCACTTTCAGGCTGTGCTGGCCTCGGAGGAGCTGCAGCGCGGCATCATCAAAACCGAGCTACTGGAGTTGCGTGACCGCTACGGCGACGCCCGCCGTACGGACATCAACTATGCCGGCGGCGATTTCTCGACCGAGGACATGATTGCCGACGAGGCCATGGTCATTACCGTGAGCCGCGAGGGCTACGTCAAGCGCACCAACTTGGACGAGTACCGGGCCCAGGCCCGGGGCGGCCTGGGGGCTCGTGGGGCCCTGAGCAAGAAGGACGACTTCACGGAGCACATGTTTGTGGCCACCACCCATGAGTACCTGCTCTTCTTCACTGAGCTGGGCCGTGTGTTCTGGCTGAAGGTGTACGAGGTTCCGGAAGGCGGGAAGGCCACCAAGGGCTTGCCCATCCAGAACCTGATTGAGATTCCGCGCGAGGATAAGATTCGCTCGGTGCTCAACGTGCGGGGCCTTAAGGACCCGGATTACCTGGAGAACACCTATCTCATGTTTTGCACCGAGCAGGGCACGGTGAAAAAAACCCCGCTGGAGGCCTATTCGCGGCCCCGCACGGCGGGCATCAACGCCATCACCATCAACGAAGGCGACCGTATCCTCGACGTGCAGCTGCTGGCCCCCAACGCCGAAGTGGTGCTGGCCCTGCGCTCGGGCCGCACCGTACGCTTTAACGAAGCCAAGGTGCGGACCATGGGCCGGGCGGCGGCCGGCGTGCGCGGCATTACCCTATCTGAGGCCCCCGGCGACCGGGTGGTGGGCATGGTGTGCATCGCCGACCCTACTCAGGAGCTGCTGGTGGTGAGTGAGAACGGCTACGGCAAGCGCAGCGCTCTCGACGAATACCGTATCACCAATCGCGGTGGCAAGGGCGTGCGGGCCATGAACATTACTGACAAAACCGGCCCGTTGGTGGCCATTAAAGATGTGAACGACACGGACGATTTGATGATTATCAACAAGTCGGGTATTACCATTCGCTTGCGTATGAGCGACTTGCGCACCATCGGCCGCGCCACTCAGGGCGTGCGCCTGCTGAAAATTGGCACCAACGACGCTATTTCGTCGGTGGCCAAAGTAACGGCCGACGACGCCGAAGCCGTGGAATCGGTTGACGGGTTGCCCGCTGGGGGCCCCGACGATGCGGTAGAGGCCTCCGTGGTCGCCCCGCTGGCACCCGACGCCACAGTTGACGCGTTGGGTACCGACGACGCCGACTAGGGTCGCGTTAGGTCTTTGTGCAAAAAAAGTAGGAGGGGGCGGGGCATTTGCTGCGCTCCCTTTACTTTTGAGCAGCCAACGGCGCGTTTTTTGCGCTTTAGGTAGGTCCGGTCCCGCGGACGGCGGGTGCACCGGGCGCTGCTTTTTTTCCTTCACCCTGCCGGGCGCGTCGCGCCCGGAGCCACCGCGCTTCGGCGCGCAACTGTTTTCCATCATGAAGAAAGTTCTTTTGACCCTGGCCGTGGCCGCTGCTTTGGCCGCCGTCGCGCCCGACGCGGCGCAGGCCCAGAACTCGGCCGTAACCAACGCGCTGCTGAACCAGAAAACCGGCCTGCTCGACAAGGCCCGCACCGAAATCGATAAGGCGGTGCTCGACGCTAAAACCAGTGGCAAGGCCAAAACCTGGTACACCCGTGGCGACATTTATGCCCAAATGCTAGGCAGCCCCATCTACGGCAAGCAGCTGCAGCCGGGCGAGGGCCTGCAAAAGGCATCCGAGTCGTTCAACAAAACCATCGAGCTTGATACCAAAACCGGTGAATACGGCAAGCTGGCCGTGCCCCAGCTCCAGAACCTCTACGGCCAGGCCTTCAACGCCGGCGTGGAAGCTTACAATGGCAAGGACTACGACAAGGCCATTGCCAGCTACCAGCTTGCCTCGAAGCTGAACCCGACTGACACCACTGCTGTGCTGTACTCGGCCTATGCCCAAGATGCGAAGCAGGACTTTGTGGGGGCAAAGGCCACCTACAATCAGCTGCTGGGCATGGAGGCCTACAAGGCTAAGCCGGCCCCGGTGCAGGTCTATAACCGCCTGCTCCAGATTGCCCGTCAGGACAAAAACGAGGCCGAGGCCACCAAGGTGTTGCAGCAGGCCTTGGCCGCGTATCCCAACAACAAAAACTTTATGCTGGAGGAGTTGAACGTGTACCTGACCACGGGCCGCGGCAACGAAGCCATCGAAAAAATCAACAAGGCCATTGCCGCCGACCCAGCTAATGCCTCGAACCTGTACGCAGTGCTGGGCGGGGTGTACGACCGCAACAAGCAGCCCGCGGAAGCGTCGGCAGCTTACCAAAAAGCCATCACCGCCGACCCGAATAATTTCGACGCGCAGTATAACCTGGGCGTGTACAACTATAATAAAGCGGCCGAAGCCTATACCAAGGCCAGCAAAATGGACCTGAAAACTTACCAGGTGTCGGGCAAAAAATACGAGGTCCAAGGCAAAAAGTATTTCGAGGACAGTGTGCCGTACTTTGAAAAAGCGCTGCAAATCAAGCCCGACGACACGGCCGTGATGCAAACCTTGCAGAAAGTGTACTTCCGCCTCGGTCGTACTGCTGACTCGGAGCGTCTCAGCGCTAAGCTGAAGAAGTAGTCGGTCTGTAAATCGAGTATGAGTAAAAAAGGCCCGGCCGTCGTTTGACGTCTGGGCCTTTTTTTGTTGCCACCCTGGGTAGCAGGGAAGGGTTCTTGGGGCGAAGGCCCGTAATTAAAGTAGATCAATTTAACATAATATAAATTATAAGACAAATAACTGATCCGCTGTTTTGTTCGCGATTAGGCTGTTCTGGTTTGTTGCTGCCATCTTGGTGTCAATATGCCACTGGTTCTGATGAGAGCTTGACTGGTTTTTATCAGTAATGTGTGCATTCGCATTGCTGCCTGGCGATTGAATTCAACGGTGCGCTTATCTTTTTGATGATTAGGTTCTGCCAAGGTGTACCTTAAATCAGTTTTTCAGTAATAGAAATCCGTGTCGCGTTCACAAATCAACAGCAGCGAATACGCACCTCTAAAATGCTCGAAGCTCCTGTGCTTGTTTCTGGCTTCGCGGCTAGCGAGCTTTTTACGAGTTTTAAGTGCAGTGCCCCTTGTGTGGACGCGAAAGCAATTGCTGTGTCCGATACAGTGTAGGGTTTTTGTTTGGGCGGCCATAGTATCTGAGTTGCCTGAATTTCTTAAGGTCCTCCCGCAATGGCGTTTTTCGAGTTGTAGCGGGTATCCCCTCCCACAGTCTCAATGCAAGTCATAAATATATTTTTATAGACCAATTTTTTAGCAGGTGTATTTAGGGTGACAATAAGAACTCCATAAGAAAAAAAAGTATATTAAAAGGCGTGGGAAAGTATTCATTAGTATAAAAAGTATAAATAATATTATACTTTGTACTTTTTTATACTTTATATCTGAATGCTAACTTTTTTTTCTTTACCTGTGTAATACTTCCGTACTTTATACCCTAATCCTTGATACTATGCCTAAACTTATAGACTACCCCCGTACTACATACGCCAGCGCCTGGGAAGTAGCGGAAGTCGTGGACGACACCGGTGGCAAGTGTGCCCTCGAAACCTGCGCCCGCAAGCTTGACCGCAAGGTTAGCGGCTCATTTAAGGCCATTGTGGGATCGGCCGTTAAGTTTGGGCTGCTCACGAGCAAGCGCGAATTGCTGAGCACCACCACCCTGTTCCGCCGCATCAAGCACGCCTACGACAAGCAGGAAGAACTGCTATTTCACCGGGAGGCCTTCCTAACGCCACCTTTGTTTACACAGCTATGCCGCAAATTCCGCCAGCGGGAATTGCCCGTGCAAATGCTGGACGTAATGCTCATCCGCGAATTCGACGTGGAAGAAATAAACGCCGCAGCCGTGGCAAAGGCTTTCGCAGAAGGTGCCCGCGCAGTTGGCCTGCTCGACGAGCACAACACCGTGGCCGACATTGACCAATTGGCCGCACAGGCTCCGCCCCGCCGCGAACTGGCCTCCCCCACACCGGCGGCAAATTCCTTTCGCACACCGACTGCCAACAGGGAACCCACCAGAAGCGTTGCGGGCATTGAAGGGGGAGAGCCCGCTTTAACACTTAACCCCCCACCTGCGACCCGTCACACCCCAACACCAGGCCCTACAGACGCTGTAGCAAACCTGTTTGGACTCGGAGGGGGCGCACTCGAGATGCCCAACGCAACACCAGTCCCTGCCGCAACTGCTGCACCACAACCGACACCCAACCCACCGGCCGTTCCCCGGGCTGCCTATCCAGCTGCAACGGCCCGGTCCTTACCTGTGCCGGCAATCGTACCTGTCCCAATATCCGGCACCCAGTTCACGATTCACCTCGCAGGACCAGGCATCGACACGCAGCTGGAAATCACCCACGAGGACGATCTACTACTGGTACAAGGGTTACTGGAGAAAATACGACGCCAATTAAGAGTATAATTAACTTGTTTTATAATTATGTTAAGTAACGATTTAGCTTTTTGCCATCAAAAAGGCTCGACTGCACAAATGCGGTCGAGCCTTTTTGATTACGCGGGATTCAGCAGTTAACGCAAACCGAACTACTCTTCGCCCCGCCGAGGACCCAGGTGCCGGAATTGCAACGTGGCCAGCACCTCTGCGAGCGGGACACCAGTGGCAACCAACAACACTATCAGGTGGAATAGCAAGTCGGCTACTTCGCCGGGCAGCGTGTCGCGGTGGCCGGCCACCGCATCAATGACAGTTTCCACGGCCTCCTCCCCCACTTTCTGGGCAATTTTGGGCAAGCCCTTATTAAACAGCGACACGGTATAAGAACCCGGTGCAGCCCCAGGGTTGGCGCGGCGGTCCACAATCAGGCGCTCCAGGCCAGCCAGGAAGCCCACGGGAGCTACCGGAGCCACGGCCTGGCCCGGCTGCTCGAAGCAGCTTATGTAGCCCCGGTGGCAGGTGGGGCCCGCCGGCAGGACGCGCACCAGCACCGTGTCAGCGTCGCAGTCGATGTGCAGGCTCACGACTTCCAGGAAGTTGCCGCTGCTCTCGCCCTTGGTCCACAGGCGGTTTTTAGAGCGGGAAAAGAACGTGACGCGCTGCTCGCGCCGGGTTTGAGCCCAGGCGTCGGCATTAAAGTAACCCAGCATGAGCACCTGCCCGGTGGCGGCGTCCTGGACCACGGCGGGCGCCAAGCCGGTGGCAGCATCGAAGCGCAGCGCATCGAGCGGAACAAGAGTATCGGAAGCAGAGCCAGTGGCCATAGTACAAACAGTAGTAATAGGAACGGTGCGGGCGGATGTTTCGCGCAGCAGACAGCGGGGACCCCCACGCACCAGAAAGCAACAAAGTTCGCCCCGAAGCGCCGCTTGAGCAGCGGGAACCCCGGCGGCCGGGCCCCTACCCGACCGGGCGCATGGCCACGCCTTCGGCCAACAAATAGGTTTTGAGGCGGGCCACCGACAAGTCGCCGAAGTGGAACACGCTAGCCGCCAGGGCCGCATCGGCCCCGCCGGGGGCCAGCACGTCGCGGAAGTGCGGGGCCGCCCCCGCCCCACCCGAGGCTACCACCGGCACGCCCACGGCCGCCGCCACAGCCCGGGTCAGACCCAGGGCGTAGCCGTCGCGGGTGCCGTCGTGGCTCATGGAGGTGAGCAGCAACTCGCCCGCGCCGCGGTCGGCGGCCTCGCGGCACCAAGCCACAGCCTCACGCCCGGCGGCTTGGCGGCCGCCGTGGGTGTATACTTCCCACGCCTCGTCGGCAGGGTCCGCGGCGGCGGCGTTGGTTTGGCGGGCATCCACGGCCACCACGATGCACTGGCTGCCGAAGCGCCGGGCCAGCGCGTCGATCAGCCCCGGCTCGCGCAGCACGGAGGAGTTCAGGCTCACCTTATCGGCCCCGCTCAGCAGCAGAGCCTCCACGTCGGCCACTGCCCCGATGCCCCCGCCCACGGTGAAGGGAATATTGACCTCGCGGGCCACGTTGCGCACCAGCTCGATCAGCGTGCGCCGCTTTTCCACAGTAGCCGTGATGTCGAGCAGCACCAGCTCGTCGATGCCCTCCTGGGCGTAGCGGGCGGCCAGAGCCACGGGGTCGCCGGCATCACGCAGGTTCACGAAGTTTGTGCCCTTGACGGTGCGGCCGTTCTGCACATCAAGGCAGGCAATGAGGCGTTTGGTGAGCATCGGGCAGGATAAAAAGAGGTAAACAAAAGAAAAAGGAACTACGCCGCCGGGGCCCCCACCGCAACGGGCCGGCCGGTGATGGCGTGCCAAACAGCCGACAGCGGCACCAGGCTAGTGATTTCGAGCACATGGGGCAGCGACCGGGGGGGGCCGGTGCGGTTCAGCCACACGGGCCGGATACCCGCCCCCAAGGCCCCCAGCACGTCAGCCGTCCAGTTATCGCCCACCAGCACCGTTTCCGCCGGCCGGGCCCCCAGCCGCGCCAGGGCCAACGCAAAAATACGCGGGTCGGGTTTCGGCACACCCACGTCTTCCGGAGTAATTAGCACATCTACAAATGGATGCATATCCAAATGATGCAGCTTCTCCACTTGCTCCGCCGTGCGGTTGTTGGTGACAATGCCAATGCGGTAGTGCGGTTTCAGGGCTTCGAGCAGCGCCCGAGCCCCGGGCAGCGGCCGGCGCAGCTGCTGGTAGCGTCCGTAATGGGCCTGCGCAATGGCGGGCACCTCGGCCGCTCCCACCCCGTAGGGGCCCAGCAGGCACTCGAACCGGAGCTGGCGCGCCTCATTGTAGGTGTAGCGCCCGGCCAACAGCTGCGCGTGAATTTCTTCCAGCAGCTCACTGTAGTGCTGGTACAAGGCCTCTGGGTCGGCCACCTGCAACCGCGCATCCGCCGCCGCCGTGGCGGCCAGCGCCGCCCGGGCCGTACCGGTGTGGTCAAACAGCGTGTCGTCCAGGTCGAAGAGCACAGTAGTTATGGGCACGGGCGGGGACGATTGGGGCAGCATGGCAATGAGATTTTGTTTAGTCGGCCGCAGGGCCAAGGAGCATCGCTTAACGCGCCAACTCGCCGCGCAATTCCGCCTCCGTAATAGTGCCCTCGTACAAGGCCTTGCCGATAATGGCCCCGGCCATGCCCACCGCCCGCAGCGCAGCCACATCGGCCACGGTCGTAACACCGCCGCTGGCCACGAGCTGCGCCGCGGGGTACTGCTGCCGCAGCGTAGTATAGGTGGCGGTGGCGGGGCCCTGGAGCTGGCCGTCGCGGGCCACGTCGGTGCAGATGAAGGTGGTGGCCCCGGCCGCCAGGTAGGCCTCGATGAAGGCGGGCAGCGTTTGGGTGGACTGCTCCGTCCAGGCGCTCACAGCGATGTAGTCGCCCTTGAAATCGGCCCCGATGATGATCCGTTCGGCCCCGAACCGGGCCAGCCACTCCCCCACCAGCGCCGGGTCGCGGGCGGCGATACTGCCGGCCGTGAGCTGGGCCGCACCCGCCGCAAAGGCCTGCTCGGCCGCCGCCGTGGTCTGGATGCCGCCGCCGAAGTCGATGTGCAGGCCGGTGTGGCGGGCCAGGCGCTCGAGCACCGCCAGCTGGCGCGGCTCCCGGGCCCGGGCCCCGTCGAGGTCCACGAGGTGCAGGCGGGTAGCCCCGAGCTGCTCAAAGTGCTGGGCCTGGGCCAAGGGATCGGCGGAGTAGGTGGTCTGGCGGGCGAAGTCGCCGCCCGTCAGACGCACGCACGCGCCGTTGATCAGGTCGATGGCGGGGATAAGGTCCATATTTTAGCTGTTAGCTGGCAGCTGGTGGCTGTTAGCTTTTTTTTTGATGATGGCCGTTGACCAGGGTAATAAAGAACGCTACCAGCTGACGGCTCACAAGTCGCCGTGCAGGAAATTGCGCAGGATTTGCTCGCCCACGGGACCGCTCTTCTCAACGTGGAACTGCACCCCGTAAAAATTACGGTAACGCACCCCGGCGCTGAACGGCGCCCCGGCCGGGTAGCTGGCCTGGGCAATGGTGTAATCGCCCACCGGGGCGTAGTAGCTGTGCACGAAGTACACGTAATCGGCCGCGCCGGGGGACCCGGCGCCCGCGGGTTCCGCGCCCGGCAGGCCGGTAAACAGCGGCCCTTGCAGGTCATGAAGGTTGTTCCAGCCCATGTGGGGCACCTTATGGGCGGCGTCGGGGGGCGCGAAGCGCACCACCTCAAAAGGCAGCATGCCCAGCAGCTCGGTGCCGCCAGCGGGGCCCTCGTCGCTGCGGCGGCCCAGCAGCTGCATGCCCAGGCAGATACCCAAAAACGGCTGCGTGAGCGTGGGCAGTACCTCGTGCAGGCCAGCGGCACGCAGCGCCACCATGGCCGACGAGGCCTCCCCTTCGCCCGGGAACAGCACCTTGTCGGCCGCCCGCAGCACGTCCGCCTCATCGGTCAGCATTGCCTCCACGCCCAGGCGCTCCAAGGCAAACAACACGGACTGGACGTTGCCGCCCTGGTAATTCACAACCGCTACCATAAACAAATGCGTAATAAACGTATCCCAACTATACACGCATAAAATTAATACATTTGTGCATAGTTGGGCCTGATGCTACAAAATGCCCTTCGTGCTGGGGATGGCCGAGCTGGCATCGCGGACCACAGCCATTTTGATGGCCTTGGCCACGGCCTTGAAGATGGCTTCGATCTTGTGGTGCTCGTTGTCGCCCCGGCAGGAGATGTTGAGCGTGGCCCGGCTGGCGTCGGTAAAGCTCTTGAAAAAGTGAAAGAACAGCTCGGTGGGCAAATCGCCAACCTTCTCGCGCTTAAAATCCGCGTCCCAGACCAGCCACGGGCGGCCCGAGAAATCGATGGCCGCCTGGGCCAGGGCCTCGTCCATGGGCAGCAAAAAGCCGTAGCGGGCCAGGCCGCGCTTATCGCCCAGGGCCTTGTCGAAGGCCTGGCCCAGCGCCAGGGCCGTGTCCTCAACAGTGTGGTGCTCGTCGATGTGCAAATCCCCTTTTACCCTTATGAATAAATCCGAACCACTGTGTTTACCCAATTGTTCCAACATATGGTCGAAGAATCCCAGCCCGGTGTGGATGTTGGTTTGGCCGGTGCCGTCTAGGTTGAGACGGATTTCAATCTGGGTTTCGTTGGTGTCGCGCTGCACCACGGCCACCCGCGCCGGGTAGCGCAGGAAGCAGTAAATTTCGTCCCAATCCGTAGTGCTCAACGCGGCCTCCGCGTCGGGCTCGGCATTGACCAAAATGGCTTGGGCCCCCAGGTTGTGAGCCAACTGCACGTCGGTGCGGCGGTCGCCGATAACGAACGAGCCCGCCAGGTCGTAGCCGCTGGCCGCGCCCAGGTACTGGCCCAGCATTCCGGTGCCGGGTTTGCGGGTGGGTAAGTTGTCGGCCGGGAAGCTGCGGTCGACGTGCTCGGCGGCGAAGCGCACCCCCTCCCCCGCCAGAATGTCCAGCATCAGTTGGTGGGCGGGCCAGAACGTGTCCTCCGGGAAGCTGGCCGTGCCCAGGCCGTCCTGGTTGCTCACCAGCACCAGCTCGTAGCCGGGCAGCTCGCGGGCAATGCGCGCCAGGCCGCTGATGGCCCCGGGCACAAACTGGAACTTGTCGGGCATGAGGCCGTCAATTTGCTGGCTGGGCTGCGGCTCGATCAAAATAGTGCCGTCGCGGTCGATGAACAGGGCCTTCTTCAAGTCAATTAACATTTAACAGGTATCATTTAACAATTACGGCGAGCCCGGGGCCCCGGCGTCAGGCGTTGCCTACCAGGGCCCCCAGGCCGACGTCGGCCGCGGCGGGGTGCTCCTCCCCAATGGCGCGCAGGGCGTCGGCGAGCTGCTCGTTTTCGGCGGGCGTGCCCACGGTCAGGCGCAGGCAGCCGGCGCAACCGGGTTGCGTGGTGCGGTTGCGCACCACGATGCCGCGGGACAGCAACGCGTCGTACACCGCCGTGGCGTCGGGGCGGAAACGGACCAACAGGAAGTTGGCATCCGAGGGGAACACGTGTTCGACCACGGGCAATTCACGCAGTTCTTCCGTGAGCCAGGCGCGACCGGCCAGAATTTGCTGGCGCAGGCCCGGAAGGCGGTCGGCGGCGCCCAGGGCAGCCAGGGCCAGCTGCTGGGTATTTTCAGAGAGGTTGTAGGGCGGCTTGATTTTATTCAGGTAGCCGGTAATTTCCGGCGAGGCATAGGCTACGCCCAGGCGCAGGCCGGCCAGGCCCCAGGCCTTGGAGAAGGTCTGGAGCACCACCAGGTTAGGAAATTCGGCCAGGCGCGTGGTCCAGCTGGGGGCCCCGGTGAAGTCGCCGTAGGCCTCGTCCACCACCACCAGGCCCCGGAACCGGCGCAGCACCTGCTCGACGGCGGCCGGGTCCAGCAGGTTGCCGGTGGGGTTGTTGGGAGAGCAGAGAAAGGCGATTTTGGCCGACGAGCGGGCCAGCTGCTCAATAGTTTCGGGCGACAGCTGGAAGTCGGCCGTGAGCGGCAGGCGCTCCACGCGCACGTCGTTCAGGTTGGCGGCCACCTCATACATGCCGTAGGTGGGCGGCAGCACGGCGATGGCGTCCTGGCCGGGCACGCAGGTGAGGCGCACGAGCAGGTCGATGGGCTCGTCAGAGCCGTTGCCGAGGAAAATCTGGGCCGGGGCCACGCCTTTGAGCGGGGCCAGCGCCGCCTTCAGGGCCCGCTGCTGCGGGTCGGGGTAGCGGTTGAACACCCGGTCGCCGACCGAGCCGAAGCTGTTTTCGTTAGCGTCGAGCATCACCGCGGCCGTGCCCTCAAACTCGTCGCGGGCCGACGAATACGGCTGCATTTTGCGGATGCTGGGCCGCACCAGGGCCCCCAGCTCGAAGGCCGGGACCGCTTCCTCAGTGGCTTCAATTTCTACGGCAGCTTGCTGCTGCTGCTCTTGCTCCAGGCTTTCACGGCGCAGAGCCACGGCGCGGGCGTGGGCGTGCAGGCCCTCGGCTTCGGCCATCGTTTCCACCACCGGGGCCAGGGCTTGCACCCCGGCGGCGGTGAGGCGCTGGTAGGTGATTTTCTTCACGAACGAATCGAGCGACACGCCGCTGTACTGCCGGGCGTAGCCGCTGGTGGGCAGCGTGTGGTTGGTGCCGGAGGCGTAGTCGCCCACGGCCTCGGGCGTGAGGTGGCCCAGGAACACCGAGCCGGCGTTGGTGACGCCGGCGGCCAGGGCCTCGGGGTCGGCCACGGCCAAAATCAGGTGTTCGGGCGCGTACTGGTTGGAGAAGGCGAGCATCTCGGCGGGGCCCGCCAACAGCACAGCGCAGCTCTCGGCCAGGGCCCGGGCGGCCACGTCGCGGCGCGGCAGCGTGGCCAATTGGGTTTCCACTTGCGCTTGCACCTTATATAGGATGTCTTCGGAGTCGGTCAGCAGCACGACCTGCGAATCGGGGCCGTGCTCGGCCTGCGAGAGCAAGTCGGCGGCCACGAAGGCGGGGTTGGCGCTGGCGTCGGCAATGACGAGCACTTCCGAGGGGCCCGCCGGCATATCAATGGCCACGCCGTAGCGGGCGGCGGCCAACTGCTTGGCGGCCGTCACGTAGCGGTTGCCGGGCCCGAAGATTTTGTCCACCGCCGGCACCGAGGCCGTGCCCAGCGCCAGCGCGGCCACCGCCTGGGCCCCACCGGCCTTCACCACCGTGGTGATGCCCAGCAGCTGGGCTACGAACAGAATCACCGGGCTCACCGTGCCGTCGGCCTGCGGCGGGGTACACACCACCACCTCGGGGCAGCCGGCCAGGCGGGCCGGCACGCCCAGCATCAGCAGCGTGCTGAAGAGCGGCGCCGAACCGCCCGGGACGTACAACCCCACCCGCTGCACCGGCACCGATTGGCGCCAGCAGCGCACGCCCGGCTGGGTTTCAATAGGAGCCTCCACCACGCGCTGGGCGGCGTGGAAGGTTTCGATGTTGGCCTTGGCCTGGCGGATGGCGGCTTGCAGCGCGGCCGGCACCTGGGCCCCGGCGGCGGCAAACTCGGCGGCGCTCACGCGCAGATCGGTCACGGCGGCGCGGTCCAGCTCCTGGGCCAGCTGGCGCAGGGCGTCGTCGCCGCCGGCGGCTACCTGGTTAAAAATTTCTTGCACGCGGGCGGCCACGGCGATGCTTTCGGCCGCGGCGGGGCGGGCCAGCAGGGGGCCCCAGGCGGCGGGTGCGGGGGTGCGGTAGGTTTGCATTGCTTTTACAATTAACAGTTATCAATTAACAGTTAACAAGGAGCGATTGTCAACGAGGAATTGAAGGGTTATAAGAGTATTTTTTTCAGCCCATTACCAGTCTAATTCCCTGATGAACAGCTCATCATCAATAATTAACTACCTGTTAAATGTTAATTGATAACTGTTGAATAAAAATCAGGCAATCATTTTCTCGATAGGCAGCACCAGAATGCCTTCGGCCCCGACGGCCTTGAGCTGGCTGGTGATGTGCCAGAAGTCATCTTCCTCCACCACCGACTGCACCGACACCCAGCCGGCCTCGGCCAGCGGCGTCACCGTAGGCGACTTGATGCCCGGCAGCAACCGGCGCACCTCCTCCAGGGCCTCCACCGGGGCGTTCAGGACGATGTACTTGCTGCGCTTGGCCCGGCGCACGGCCTGCATCCGGAACTGGAGCTGGTCGAGCAGGTCTTTTTGCTCGGCGCTCAGGTTGGGCTGGGCAATGAGTACGGCCTCGGAGCGAAACACGGTTTCGACCTCGCGTAAGCCGTTGCCGAGCAGCGTCGAGCCGCTGCTCACAATATCGCAAATGGCCTCGGCCAGCCCGATGCTGGGCGCAATTTCCACCGAGCCGCTGATGGTGTGCAGCTGGGCCTGCACGCCGTGGGCGGCCAGGTAGCGGCCCAGCAGGTGGGGGTACGAAGTGGCGATGCTCTTGCCCTGCAAACTGATCACCGAATCGTAGGCGTCGCCGCGGGGCACGGCCAGGCTCAGGCGGCACTTGCTGAAGCCCAGGGCTTCGACCTGAAGATGGGCCCCGTCGGCTTCCTCCAGTACGTTCTGGCCCACGATGCCCAAGTCGGCTACGCCGTCCTGCACGTAGCCGGGAATGTCGTCGTCGCGCAGAAACAGGATTTCGAGCGGGAAGTTGGTGGCCTCGGTCTTGAGCTTGTACGAGCTGCTGAGAAAGCTGATGCCGCACTCGCGGATGAGCTGGAGGGAGTCCTCGCTCAAGCGGCCGGACTTTTGAATGGCTAAACGAAGCATAAGAAACTTGGTAAGCGGCGGCCCGGTGAGGGCCCCGCGACGACGAGCCGGCGGCGGGGGGGGCCGGCCAATACCGGCCGGCGGCGCCCCGCGCGCATCCCACAAAATGAAAACGGAACAAGAAACCCGGCGCAACGGCGCAGTACGGGCGCGGCGGCGGAGGCGCGGGCTACCGGAGCTGCATCAGCCCCCGGCACGCCGCCCGGCCCCCTACCGATGGTGGTAATGGTGGCCGTGGCCCACAGCGGCGTCCCCGGCCGAAACGGCCGTTGCAGCGAAGCAAAAGAGGAAAGCGAGGGTGGTCATTCTGGCCGCAAAGGTAGTTCGGTTTCCCAAACGGGCAAGGCCGGGCAATTGTTTTGCGGGCGGGGCCGAACTGTGCAATACAGAATTTGTTGGCGCTGTATACACGGCCGCCGGTGGCTGTTGCCTACACCGATTGGTTTAAAGGTGTGGCGGTGGTCCAAAGCGGGGTGATTCCAGCATTTAATTCTGCTTCTTGACACGCTGTTTTCCGCTTTTCTGACGCTATTCAAGTGGTTCCCATCAGAACGCGCTAATAACTGAAAATAGAATATCACCCCACTTTGGACCACCACCAAAGGTGTATTATCGAACGCTTTTTTACTCTGTACAAACTTTTTAATATATAGAATCCACCGTCAGGATTTTGAGGCATCACTCTAATAAGTAATGAATCTCCTACTTCACAATCGAAGGTGGTGTTACCGCTGTTTTCGTATTGCTTTCATTTATATGTATAATTGAATTATATGTTATATTCTCTGCTGAAAACTACGTCAGTAATTACAGCCGGTACAGTTACCCCATTGGCACTAATAATTTTGGTAGTCGTCTAATTTATGGTGATTTGCAGAATCATTAATCAGACTTAGAATTTATTTTTATTTCATGCATAAACCATTGATTAACAATATATTTATCCAATAATTTTTCCTCAAAATCATTATATTAAATAACGAGTTTAGCACCTTGATTTAGACCATTGCCACCCCGCCTACTCCCCCTTGATGCGCGGGTCGAACGCGAAATCCTCCCAGGCCACGAGGCGCACGCGGGCAAAATCGGGGTGCTGGGTGTTGAAGACGTAGTTGAACTCGTGGGCGATGACGGACGAGGGCACCCGCAGCACGGCCGCAGCACGGCGCATGTACCAAGCCGCACCCAGGGGCTGGCAGCGAGCGTAGTGCGCCGGCAACTGCCAATCAGCGGGCAGGTCGGCCAGCGTGAGTGCTTCCACCGCCAGGTCGTTGGGGAAGTCGATGACTACCACCTTGAACAGGTCGCTGAGGCCCTCGCCGCTGCGGTGCACCACGTTTTCGAGGCAGGCCAGGGCCCGGCTGCCGGCGGCGTAGAGCACGAACTGGCCGCGCAGGTTCCAGCGGCCGGGGTTGCCGGAAGCAACCAGGGCGTCGGCGTACTTGGCCAGGCAAATGCGGTAAACTTCCACGGCGGCGCTGCTGGGACGGCTAGGCCAGGTCGCCGTAGGCAATGCGGTCGATTTCCTCCGTTACCAGGTCAATGCCCCCGCTGGTTTCGAGCAGCGCCAGCGGCACCTGGGCCCCCAGGCCGTAGGCGGGCTTGCTGAGCCAGCGCCGGAACGCGGCCGGGGCCCCGAACACTTCTTCGCCGCGGCGGGCCAGGGCCAGCAGCTTGAGCACCTGCTCACTGGCGGCAGGGTTGAGGCGCTTCTTGGCCTCGCGGTAGGTGCGCAGGGTTTTGGTGGTAGTGTGCAGCAGGTCGGCCAGCTCATCGGCGCGGAGATGGAGCACGCTGGCCACATCGAACGCCGTTTTGGCCGGCACGCCGGCGCGCGCCGCCATTACCAGCGCGTAGGGGTCGGCCACGGCGGTGGCCAGGCTCAGCAAGGCGGTAGAGTAAACGGCGGCGCGGGGATGAATAGCGGCGGCAGGCATGGCAACGGCGGGAAGCATTTCCCCAAAGATGGGAACATTTTCCCTAACAACGGGAAAATGTTCCGTTTTGGTTCGGGGCCCCTCCCCTGGCAAACTGCGTGCGGGCCACGGGCGAAAAGAAGCGGAGGCGGCGACCAGGAAAATAAAAAAGAGCCCCGCGTAGGGGTGCGGGCCGGGCCGGGTATCATCCCACCGCGGGGCCCAAGCGGCACCGCTACTCCCTCCTTCCCACACCGCCCGATGCCCCCAGCCTCGTTGCCCCCTGGCCGCCCCGCCCGCCTAAAGTGGGCGGAACATTTTTTCAAGAACCTGGCGCTCGACGCGTTCCTGGCCCTGCGCCGGGGCCGGGTGGGAAACGGCCCGGTTCACCTCACGGCCGCCGACACCGTGGTGTTTCTGCGGCTCAACGGCATCGGCGACGCGCTGGTCAGCACGCCCTGCATCCAGGCCATCAAGAAACGTTTCGGCTGCCGGACAGTCGTCGTCGCCGACGTTCAGAACCACTTTATTTTTACCAACAACCCCAGCGTCGACCACGTCGTCGTGTACCGCAAGGGGCCCCTGGGCTTGTGGCGCGCGCGCCGGGACGCCCAGGCGTTCCGGCCCACGGCGGTCGTCGACTTGCACGAGCAGCTCTCCACCACTGTTAGCCTGCTGGCCGGGGTGCTGAGTGCCCCCTGTAAGGTATCCCTGCGCAAGCGCAACGCCGCGCTCTTTACGCACCCGGTGCCCGACCTGGACCCGGCCAGCCACCACGTGGTGGAACGCTTGGCCCACTTGGGGGAGGCGTTCGGGCCGGCGGGGTGCCCGGGGCCGCTGCGCCTGGCCTACCGGGCCCCGGCAGCGGCCACGCGGGAAGCGCAGGATTTTTTGCGCACGGCCTTTCCGGGTGCGAGCCGCTTCGTCGGCCTCAACACGTCCGCAGGCGGCGATTCGCGGTTTTGGGGCGTCGACAACTACCGCCGCCTGGCCGACGCGCTACGGGCCGACGGCTGGACCCCCGTGGTACTAGCGTCCCCGGCCGACCGGGAGCGGGTAACGAAGGCCCTGGACCCAGCGCCCGTATTTTGTTCCGCGTCCTTCGACGAGTTTGCGGCGGTCATCGGCGAACTGGCGGTGCTGGTGTCGCCGGACACGGCAGCGGTGCACGTGGCGGCGGCCTACGGCATTCCCGTCTTTGGGTTGTACGTGGCCGAGCGCGTGGGCCAACTCAACTGGTACCCCTACGGCAGCCACTACGAATGGATCATCGCCCCCAGCACCATCAAAAACATCCCGTTTGCCGACGCTTGGGCACAGCTGCGTCCCTTTTTGCAGGCGCTGGGACTCCCCGCGCCCACCGCCGCGTGACCGGCTTGCGCCGCCGGGGCCCCTACCCGGCCGCCGGGACGGCCTGCTGGGCGCGCCACTCGGGGGCGAGGATGCTCATTTCCACCAGGCTCCAGTACGTATCGCCGTGGCGGGCCACGTCGCGCAGGGTGCCGTCGGTGTGGAAGCCACAGGCGCGGTAGCAGCGGATGGCGCCGTGGTTAAAGTCGTACACGCCCAGGCCGATGCGGTGCAGCCCCAGCGCTTCGAAGCCAATGCGCAGCAGCGCCCGTACCATGGCCCCGCAGTAGCCGCGGCCACGCGCTGCGCCAGGCCCCACCAACACCCGCGTGATACGCCCCGACCGGTCGCGGGCGCTGATGCTGCCCAGCGAGATGTGGCCCACCGTGCGCCCGGTTTCCACCTCCACTGCCTTGTAAATGAACACGTCGGGCGCGGCGAAGTCGTTGGCGCCGCGGATGTACCAGGCCAAATCGTCGGGGGTGAGCGGGAAGGCGAAGAGCGCGCCGCACCACGCGCTGAGCAGCTGCTCGGTATCGATCCAGGCGATGAGCTGGGCAAAATCGGCGGGGCCGAAGGGTTCTAGCGTAATCATAGCAAGCAAAAGCCGCGTAAAACCCCAAAGTAAGCACCTGGCGGCCGGGGGGACTATTCCGTAGCCGCGGCGGCGGTCGGCGGGCGGGTCGAAAGTGCTCCTCGGACCTACCGGGGCGCGGGTTTTGGGCAGGCTTTGTAGAACGCCGTGGCCAGGCCCGTGGCGACGAGAAAACCGCTCGGCCCAGCCATAATTCCAGCCGTGGTAAGCACCCGAAATGACCAAGCCCACGACTGAGGCATGCGCTTCAACGTGCTGAGCTGCTACAACGCCCCCACCAACGACTTGCCCGCCACGGCCCGCGTAGACCGCCTCGACGCGGCCCACGTCATCGATACGCTCGATGCCTGGGCCGCCACCCGTAGCCGCCCCACCGTCCTCGTCCCCGACAATGCCCGCATTCCACCACGCGGGGGATTGCCAGGCCCGCCTGGCGGCATGGAAAGACCAAGACCTGCACCTTATTTAACTGCTTACTAGTGCTTAGTCAGGCAAATTAGCTGCCCTAATTTTCCGATAGTGTCGGTCGAGTTTGACGCGGGCTTTTTCGAGGGTGAACTGCCATTTTACGGTGGCCCGCGCCGCATTACGCTCAGCCACGCAAGCGGCGACGTGGGCCGTGAGTTCGTCTTGCGTGGGGATGCGCTGGTGCAGGCACTGGCGGGCGATGGCCGAGCGTTCGAGTTCGACCATGTTGAGCCAGGAGGCATTTTTAGGCGTGTAATGCACCTCGAAGCGAGCGGCTAGCACCCGCGCTTCGGCCGCCGGCAGGTGCTGATAGAAGACGGCATCGGTGTGGGTGTTGAGATTGTCCTGCATCAACACGATTTTCTCGGCCTGCGGGTAGTGAGCGGCCAGTTGCTGCATAAAGCGGCAGTAGTCGGCCCCGGTGCGGCGGGCGGAGACCTCGACCAGGCGCTGGCCCGTGCCCGGCTCGAAGGCGGCCAGCAGGCAAGCCGTGCCCTGGCGCACGTAGGTGTTGCTCTCGCGGCGGGGCCGCCCGGCTTTGGCCGGTTGCTTGCCCACCGCCGGTTGGGCTGGCACCGGGGCCAGCGGTTCGACGGGCTGGCCGTGGAGCACGCAGGGCCGCTCATCGAAGCAGACAACGGGAAAACGCGCGTCATAAGGCCGTTCGTAGACGGCCAGTACGTCCTCCATCCGGGCTACGAAGGCGGCGTTCACCGCCCCCAGGCACCAGTGCTGCTGGCGGTGAGGCGGCAACTCGTTTTTTTGAGCACCTGGCTCACCGTCTCGTGGGAAATAGTTTCCACCAGTTCCAGCTCCACGGCTTTGTCGGCGAGCAAACGCAACGTCCAGCGGCTGTGGCCTACCGGGGCCGGGGTGCAGGCCAGAGCGGTGAGGGCGGCCCGCTGGGGCCCGTCGAAGCGTGGGGGCGTGCCACTACGCGGGGCCTCAGATAGCGCGAGCTCCCAGCCGCCCGCTTCGTAGCGGCGGCGCAGCTCACTGACGGTCTGCCGACTCAGGCCGATGGCCTTACCGGCCGCCTGTTGGCCGATGCCCGTAGCTAAGGCCAACAGGGCCTGGGCGCGGCGTACGGCCCGCACCGGGCGGCAGCCCGTGCGGGTGAAGTTTTCGAGGGCAGCCTGGTCGGCGGCCGCTAGGATAAAAGGAGTGATTGGTCGGGCCATACCAGGCCAACCTAAACTACCTGTATTCTGTTAGTCAACTTCGCTGACTCAGCAGTAGGCCCCACCTCACTAAAATCGAAACCCGCTGGCGCAAGATAAAATACGAGTGGCGCCGCCCCGAAGCCTACGCTGATTTCAAGACCCTCAGGACCGCCGTCTGGTACATTCTTGACCGCGCCGGCTCGAAATATACTATCCAGTTTACCCCCTAACATTATGCAGATAATTATGGCCGGTTACTTAGTTGACTCGTATGTTGCGTACTGGAAAGCCATTAGCAGCACCTAAACGGTACTTTAATCGAGTAAACCTCGGATACCGCTTTTTTACCAGGTGAGGGCCTGAGCTAACAATAGGCTCACTGGTACCCAAAAAGGGTCTTTTTCGTGCTCAATTATCCATTTATCGCCTTCAGGCAGCGGGCAAATGCGCCTTTTGGAACAAGCTTTTAACCAAGGCCACGAATGTGAAACGAGCAGCGCCGAAGCCACTTTGTATTTGTCCAGTATTCGACACCTTATCCGTAAATTTTAACAGACCCTAAGTTTGCCCACGACCTGAAAACGGGCAAACACGCCAAAGCACATTCACTCCCGGGTTTGCTGCTTACCATTCTAGGCTTAAAAAAGCTAGTGCTGAGCCACTGTTCGACAAATCCGCTAAAACGCGCTAAGCATAGCGCCCTGCTCTCCTTTTTCCGGTCCAGGCAACCGCTGGTCTTCATACCGCATCTGGCGTTCCGTCCGGTGCCAGCTGTTCAGCGCTGGTGCGCGGTCATTTTTCCTCTCACCTCCTGTCACGCTGCGTATGATGCTCACTCGTTCGCTGCCTACCACCGCTCGCCTAGCCGGCGGCTGCTATTTGCTTACTATCGTCACGGGCATGGTGGGGGCGCTGCTGGCTGCCCCGCGTGCCAGCACGCTGGCCACACTGCTTTCGTTTGGCTTCTATCTAGGGGTCACGCTGTTTATGTACCGCTTGCTGGTAGCGGTCAACCCCCTGGTTTGCAGGTTGGCAGCTGGTCTCAGCCTAGCGGGGTGTCTACTGGGGATATTGGATGCGCTGGGGCGCAGTCCCGTAGACGTCAACTACCTGGTTTTCTTCGGCGGCTACTGCCTGCTACTGAGCTACCTTATCTGGCGCTCCCAGTTACTGCCGGCTTGGCTCGGCGGGCTACTAGCCTTCTCCGGCCTGGGCTGGCTGACGTTTTTCTCCCCTTGGCTCGTGCACCACGTGGCCCCGTACCCGATGGTTTCCGGGCTGGTGGGGGAGGGAGCCCTGACCCTGTGGCTGTTGGTGGGCCGGCTGTCACCGGTTCGGCCGCCCCAACCAGTGGCCGTTTCCGAAACCAACCGCCGAAATACGAAGCAGGCAACTCTGTAACCAAGCTAGGACTTACGCAGTCAGAGGTAAATCAGGCAAAAAATGCCCACCCTGCTCACACAAAGCAAGTGCGCAGATTACCTACTGAGTACGCCAAGAAACTACACGTGTACGCATCTAGCGGCGCATCTGCCCGACGTCAGTCACGACCAGGTGAATCGGTTCTTGCGCGGTAATCAGTTTTCTTCTAGTTAATTGCGTCAGCTCGTACTACCGCTGCTCTCCGATTCACCGGGAGCTTTTCTGGTGGTGGACGATAGCGTGCAAGACAAGCGCTATCGTAAGTCCATCGCAGTAGCCAAGCGTCAACACTCCGGCAACGTGCACGGCATGGCCACCGGGATTGGCCCGGTCAATTCGGTATACAGCAGCGGCGGTGGCGGCGATTTTGTACTCCTGGATTTTCGGCCTTACGCGCCGGACCAAGATACGAAGACCACAAACGACCATTTTCTGGACATGTTCCAGCAGGTAGCAGCAGAGGGCAAGTTGCTGGCGCGCACCATTTTATTTGATTCCTGGTATGCGGGCAGCACGGATCTGAAAAAGGTTCATCGGGCCGGTCGGATGTTTTTCACGACCCTGAAAAGCAACCGGTTCGTGAATTTGAGCAAAGAAACCGGGTGCCAAAAGTTGGATTCGCTCGAACCACCTGCTCCGGGCTGGAGCAAGGGCGTGGAAGTGCGCCTGCAAGAGGTGCCGTTTGGGGTGAAATTATTCAAGCTAGTGGCCACAAACGGTGACATTAAATGATTCATTACCAACTAGTTGCTGGCCCTCACGCTACTGCTCCCCGCTCGCCTAACCCGGTGGCTAAACTTCGGACTGGGGCTCCTATACACCAGCATTATATTACTGGTGATTCAGGACAGCTGGCCCTTCTACCAGTTCTATAGGGGATTTAAAATAGTCCTGACGGGCCTCATCAGCGGGCTGGCCTGGTCCTAGCCCACCCAAGCCAGCCCGCTGGGGGAAGCGCCTTACACAGTCTCCGGTAGCTAATAGGACAGAGTCAGTGGTTTTGCCCTATTTGGAGTCCGGTCAGAATTCGGAGGATATCGCACGTCAAGGGAGATGAATAGGAAAGGCCATCTTTAATCGTTCGCCACGGCTGGCTACGGGCGGCCGGGACAGAACAGATTCCTTATTCACTTGCCGGTCTTTACAGTACTTTGATGGCTGAACCAGTTAGTTGTACACTTTTTGGAGCCTTACCAATAGTTTCGGTCGGGTTCCCCTGACTCAGCACGTAGGTATACAGAAAAACCCGCATTTTAACAAGCCCTTGACAGTGCGCAGGAGGCTGTTTTGGAAGACTTAACGTGCTATGTTTCCGCTTACTGAGAGGACCCCAAGAAGAACCCTTGCACGGCGAACATAACTTTTCCGACCAGCCCCTGCCAGCGAGAACTCCGTCTGAGATGAACCTGATTGCAACTTAACTGCCACCGGGCGGACTCGCGTAGCGCCGAGTTGGTTTTTTTACCCCGTTCATTTAGCAACACCCGGCTTCATGAGCATGGCCATCTTTTTTCTATCCCCCCATCGCTGATAAGCAGTTAAGAGAGCCGCTTATCAGATTCGGGTTTAAAACTGTCATCGCTGGCTTTACCAAACTCCCTGATGGTAAGAAATACAAAAACCATGAACGATGGAACGACCAAGACAGTAAATATAAGAATATCTACGTTATCCATATTATTGCTGTTTTTTCAGATTAAGGTATACAAGAAACAATATCATAGTTGGGGGCCATAACCCCATAAATATCGCCCGGTCATGGTCCTTTAAGACCAAGTAGTAGTACTCCGATACGAATATCAAAAATACGGCTAGAGACAGAATGATTAATTCTGACAATCTAAATCTTTTTAGCATGGCTCGCTCGAAAATAATGATTTTATTGCTAGTTACGTCCCTGCAAACAGCACCTCCAAACCATGCTCGCCCCGGATTGTTTCTGGAAAATCGAAAGTATCCATATAATTCGCTTGAAAAAGAAGCTCAACACTGCTTTTATTTGTCACAAAGCATTAGAAGCTGTTTAAGCTAGCTTTTTTAAATTAACTAACTGATTTTCAAATAAAAGATATTTTTCGCCTGCCCTTCAACCCAGCCGCTGGCCCTTGCTTGGCATAAAGTTGGCCCATTAGCCGCAACGTTTACTGCGGAAGCACCTCATTGATACACCAGCAGCTTTTTTTGAATGTGACTAACTTAAAACAGCTTCTTAGACATTGAAGCTGTTTTAAGTTAGTCGGCTTTTGGTTAATTTTTCGCAAAAACAGTACGGCGAAGGCCATCCAGTGCCAGGCGGACCAATTACCGACGCTGGTCTCGTCGCGCACGAGCAAGGTTTTGAAGCTGTCGAACCAGGCATTGGCATGTTCCACGACGGTGCGGCGCCGGTAAAGTTCGGGGTCGAAAAAGGTGCCGTCGTTGGTCTGCCAATCCGCTACCCGCTGGTTGCGGGCGATGTTGGCCCCGATGTCGCACTCGGCACATGCCTGGCGAAACGCTTGGGTATCGAAGGTACTATCCGCGTTGATAGACAAGTCCTTAAGGGGGATGTCAGCCGCTTCCAGTAGCGTACAAAGTTCAGTAAACAACTCGCTTAAGTGGTAGCTGTCGTGGTGGTTGTTCGCCTGCGGGGTGGCGCAGGCCAGGGGCTGGCCCTGGTTGTCGGCCAGGAACAGGACCGTGGTGGTGCGGGCCCGTTTGCGGGCCTGGTAGCCGATGGCCGCGCCCCCATTTTTGGCCGGCGTGTGGCTGCCGTCGGGTTGGACGCTGGAGCAGTCGAGGTAGGCCTTGTTCTGGCGCAGCAAGTGGAGCCACATGCGCTGCCACGAGCCGTCTTTACGCCAGGTATTGAAACGGGCATACACGCCTTGCCATGTACGGGAAACCCCCGCAAAAACTGTTTGACAGGCAGAAAACGCCACTGGCAGCCGGTCTTGAGCTTGTGCAAAATGACTTCCACGCGTTCGGTCGGGTCCACGGCGGAGGGCCGGCCTTGCGTGGGAAAGGTGAGCGAGGGCGGAGTCCAGGTGCGGATGATATCTTGGGGCAGAACTTCCACAAAGTGCGAGGAAAAAGAGTGTTACAACTCAAATCTTGCCCTTTTTTTGGAGGTCCTTTCTGCTTTCTAAGCAGCTTCAACGCTCAGATTTATGTACACCTTCGGCATTAATTAAAAATTAGAAATGATGGCTCTTGGAGACTTTTAGTGAAGCAGCTGCATAGCGGATAGGCGGTGAATCACAACCTATTTAATTTCAGCAATTTATGCCACAGCAAATGCTCAAATTGCCTCAGCTCCACTAAAAGTCTCTAAGAACCATAATGATAAATTAAAAGTCTCACCTTCAGAATTTTTATTTATCATTATATACATGTGCACGGAAACCGCCTTAAGCGGCCGCAGGTACTGAATACGCGGGGCCGGGCGCGGCTGGGCGCGCCCGGCCCCGGTCCGGTTTCGGCGGTAGCTCCCGGACCGGGGCCCAAACGTCGCCCGCTAGAAGCGGGCAATGGCGCGCAGGTTCACCACGCGCTGCGAGAGGAAGTTGGGCACGGCGTAGGTGCGGCCGTTCACGTCCTGCAAGTAGCTGTAGCCCGACACGTTGTTGGCGCCCAGCACGTTCAGCACTTCCAGGCCCAGCCACAGGCTTTGCAGCGCGTAGCGGTACGGGGCTGGGGCGCTGCGCAGCGACACGACCTTCGAGAAACCCAAATCGACGCGCAGGTAATTGCGCTCCAGCACGCTGAGGCCGCGCAGGTCGGGCAGGTTAGGCGGGCTAAAGGGCAGGCCGGTGCCGAACACGGCGTTCACGTAGCCGCGCACCGAGGGGTTGTCGGGCAGGTGGTCCTGGAAGAAGATACCCAGCGTCACGCGCTGGTCCTGGGGCCGGCGGATGTAGCCCTTGGCCTCGCGGGTAATGACCGCAGGCTGAGTGGAGGTGGCGGGCGTCGTCACCCGGTTCACCGAGTCGCCGTCCACGTTTTCGCGGGTTGTGAGCACGCCTAGGCTGAACCACGACTCGGCCCCGCGCACAAACTCGCCGCTGAGGCGGGCGTCGAAGCCGGCGGCGTAGGCGCGGGCATTGTTCTTAGCGAAGTAGCGCAGGTGTACGTTGTCCACGTCGTAGGGCACCACGTCGGTAAGGTACTTGTAGTAGGCTTCGGTGGTGAGCCGGAACGGGCGGCCGCCCCAGGTGTAGGTTTCCTCGCGGCCCACAATGAGGTGGTACGAGCGCTGGGCGCGCAGCTCGGGGTTGAGCACGCCCTGCTGGTTACGCAGTTCGCGGTAGAAGGGCGGCTGGGCGTAGGCCCCCAGCCCCACCTTGTAGGTGCGGCGCGGGTGGCGGCGGCTGGTTTGGGCGTACTGCACGCGCGGGCTCCACACGAGCTGGCCGTTGGTGGTCCAGTAATGGGCGCGCAGGCCGTAGGTGAGCGTGCGCAGGCTGTCGGGGCGCCAGGTATCCTGCACATATCCCTGGGCGCGAGTGCTTACCAGGGCCAAATCCGTGCGCAGGCGGGTGCGGCGCGCATCGGGCACGTAGCCGGCCGAGTCGGCAAAGCTGTACTCGTCCAGCGTATCGTTGATTTTCTCGCGGCCGATTTTAGCTCCCGCCCGCACGGTGTGGTGCAGGCCGGGCGTCCAGCGGGTGCGGGCCTCGGCCGTAAATACCTGGGCCGTAAGGGAGTTGCGGGCGTGCTGGTACTGCGCACCGATGTTGCGCTGCCGGATGGCCTGGTTGAAATCGGGCGAGTTGGGGTCGCGGTTCACGTCGGCCAGCCGGTAGGCCGCCTCCACGTCGCGGTACTCAAACTCCCGCGACACCAGCGCCGAGCCCAGCAGTTCGCCCTGCCAGTTGGGGGTAAAGCGGTGCTTCAGGCTGAGGCCGCTCTGGTAGGTGTCGTACTGCATCCGCTCGCGCCCCTGGTAGTCGATGAACACCCGCGTGACCTGGTTGGGGTTGGTCGAGAACGTGGCCTGCCCGGTTTCGGGCATGAAGCGGTAGTCATTGTGGGCTACCACGCCCAGCAGGCCCAGGGTGGTGCGCTGCACGTCGCCCCGGGGCCCCAGCCCGATGTTCACGAAGGCCTGCCCGTCGAAAAACGTGGGGTTGTAGCCGCCCTGCGCCTCGCGCAGCGAGGACAATACGTAGCGGGCATTTTTGTAGCGCACACCGGCCAGGTAGCTTACGCGGCCATTTTTGGAGCGGGCCTCGGTATGCACCGCGCCGCCCACCAGGCTGCCGGTGGCGGAGGCGGCAAACTGCTCGGGCTCCTTATAGGTCACGTCGAGCACCGACGAGAGCTTGTCGCCGTACTTGGGCTGCCAGCCGCCGGCGCTGAAATCGACACTGCGCACCAAGTCGGGGTTGATGAAGCTGAGCCCCTCCTGCTGCGCCGCCGTGACGAGGAACGGCCGGTACACCTCAAAGCCGTTGACGTACACCAGGTTCTCGTCGTAGTTGCCACCGCGCACGTTGTAAGTGCTGCTCAGCTCGTTGTTGCCCACCACACCAGGAAGGGTCTTTAGTATCATGTTGAAATCGCCGAACGCCGAGGGCAGTGTCTTCACGTCGCGCGGGTCGATTTGGGTGAGGCTGACTTCCTCGCGCGGGTCGGCCGCATCGCGGCGGGCGCGCACCGTCACGTCGCCCAGCGCCTGCGGGTCGGGGCGCAGCACGAAAGCCAGCGGGCGGGCCGCGTCGGCGGGCAGCGCCAGGGCCCGGCGCAGCGGCAGGTAGCCCAGGCGGCGCACCACCAGCACGGCGGCCCCGTCCCGCCCGGGGGCCCGCACGGCGAGCGCAAACGTGCCGTCGACCGCGGTGGTGGCGCCCCCGGCCTGGCCCAGCACGGCCACCGTGGCCAGCGCCAGGGGCTGGCCGGCGGCGTCGCGCACGGTACCGGTGAGCACCCGCGTGCCCGGCGCGGGGGCCCCGGCGGGGGCCGTTTGGGCGCGGGCGGCCGGGGCCCCGGGGCCCAGCAGCGCGGCGGCCAGTGCCAGCCCGGCCAGCAGCGGCCGGCCGCCACGGTTCACAAACACAAGCAAGTAAGGGTGCGGCAAGGGCGGGCAGAAAAGCAGGGCAGGAAGCAGTGGGGCACTAACGGCGCGGGGGCCCGGCTATTGCCGGCCGCGGCCGGCGGGGGCGTTGTCGGCCACGGCGGCGTCGAGCTGGGCGCGCAGGGCGGCCAGCGCGGCCACGGGGCCCCCGGGCGACGAAAACACGAAATTACCGGCCACCAGCACGTCGGCGCCGGCCTGCACCAGAGCCCCGGCATTGTCAGCGTTCACGCCGCCGTCCACTTCAATCAGGGCGTCGGAGCCGGTGTCGAGCAGCAGCTCCTTAAGAGCGGCGATTTTGGCCAGCGTGTGCGGGATGAACGCCTGGCCCCCGAAGCCAGGGTTGACGGACATCACCAGCACCACGTCGAGGTCGGCGGCAATGTCCACGAGCACCGAAACGGGCGTGGCCGGGTTGAGGGCCACCCCGGCGCGGCAGCCCAGCTGCTTAATTTGCTGCACCACGCGGTGCAGGTGCGGGCAAGCCTCGTGGTGCACCGTGAGGCCGGCGGCCCCCGCGTCGCGGAACGCGGCCAGATAGTTTTGCGGCTCCTCAATCATCAGGTGTACGTCGATGGGCTGCCGGGCGTAGCGGGCCACGGCTTGCAGCACGGGCAGGCCAAAGGAGATGTTGGGCACGAAGCGGCCGTCCATCACGTCGAAGTGCAGCCAGTCGGCGGCGCTGGTGGCCAGGCGCTCGGTTTCGGCTTGCAGGTTGGCCAAATCGGCGGCCAGGAACGAAGGGGCCAGCAAAGGGGCCCGGCGCGGGTGCATCATGCGGGCAAAGGTAACGTGCCCGGCCCGGGCCCAACCCAACCGGCCGGGGCTGGTTTCCCGTACTTTGCGGGCGACGGGCCCCCGGGGCCCCGGCCGTTGCTTTTTTCCTTCGCCATTTTATCTCGCATGAAAACCCTCGTTTTAGGAGCTACCGACAACCCCGACCGCTACGCCTACCGCGCCGTGCACGCCCTCCAAACCCACGGCCACGAGGTGGTGCCCGTCGGCATCCGCAAGGGCGCCGTCGGCGGCCTGCCCATCCGCACCGACCGCCCCCAAGAAACCGGCGTCGACACCGTAACGCTGTACGTGGGGGCCCAAAACCAACCCGGCTGGTATGACTACATCCTGGGCCTGAAACCCCGCCGCATCCTCTTCAACCCCGGCACCGAAAACCCCGAACTGGAAGAATTAGCGCAAAAGCAGGGCATCCAAACCGAGGAGGCCTGTACGCTGGTGCTACTCTCGATTGGACAGTATTAATTATGCCTTTCTAAAAGGGAATGATAGAACGCTTAAAAACTTTAGCAATTTCGGCCGCTAGAGAAGGCAACACGGATGTAAATGATGACAAAGAGTATGTAGCTATTAGGCGAGTTCTAATGGCTGAACCTGAATTAAGAAATCGTCTACCTAAATTTCTCCTCATTGCTAGTAACCTCAGGGAGGTACGTCAGGAAATGCAGGAAATTAGTCCTAAATGGAAAGACCGGGAACGATTCATCAGAGAAGAATTAAGCCCGCTACTAAACGGTGTCATTTCCCTGCAACGTGACCCATTTACAGAAGTAGTTGCTACCACTGACCTTTCTAATTTAGCTACGCTACCACAGGATATACAGCAGAAGGGAAAAGAAGGAGCAGACTGCTTTGTCTACCTCTTTTGTATTGAAAATTCTATTAGGGAGTTCATCCTTCAGGTTACAGGAGACACAGGCATTAAAGTGCCTAAACCTGTGCAAGTTAAAATTAATACACGTAAGCTAAGCGAGGCTACTCGCAAGTATTTACCGGTCAGAGGCAACTCAGATGTGTACTACTGTGATTTCATCGAACTAGCTGATATTGTTAAAGCTAATTGGGATGTATTTGCTCAATATTTTCCCAGCAAGAACGAGCATTGGTTTACCTCCATGATGGGTGAATTGTACGCTGTGCGGCTTCTTATAGGCCATAACAGCGCGGTAGGTAATATTGAGTTGCAGCAATTAGATGTTTTCTATAGAATCTTGATGACTTACCTCAAGTTAGATTGAATGAACATTACCATACATGCCTGCATTTCAACCTGCGACAAATAATTAGGACCCACGGAAAATAGTCGAAGTACTGTGCATAAGAAAGCTATGCTATGGCCACACTGTCGAGGCTTTTTCGTCGGTAGTCTAGTTTGAACCGGGGTTTAATTCCGCGCCCCGCACGCGGCTTCTTTCAACCCCAACCATAACAAAGCCACCCCCACTGGCCGTATGACTACCCACCGCGGCCCGCCACCTCCGGGTTGTTTCCTCTTTCCTTCATCCAGTAGTGTCATGAAAAAGTCACTTGTTTTTGCCGCCCTGTTCTTTACCACCGCCGCTGCCCAGGCCCAAACCATGCCGGGCACCGTAGTCCCCACGGCGGGCACCACCGTCACCCCCGTGGTGGGCAGCATCCCCAGCGCCCCTACCACGCCCGGGGGCGTGCTCGGCACCACCCCCGGCACGGGCCTCGGCACGGCGGGTACCAGCACCACGGGCTTGTCGACCACCGGCACCGCCACGGGCCAGCCCACAGGCGGCACCAGCACCACCGGCAGCGCCCGCGGCGTACGGCGCGGCAGCACCCCGGTGGGCAGCCCCACCTCCAAGGGCGCCACCGTCCCGGGCGCCTCGACGACGGGGACGCCGACGCCGGGCGCGGTGGCAACGCCGGGCAGCGCGCCCCGCTAGTCGCTCACTCAGATTTCCCCTCAGCAGCCCCGGCAACATTGCCGGGGCCATTTTTTTGCGTCTATTTGGCTCGAATACGCGCTTCGGCTGGGGACGGGAAATAATTTCGGGGTCCCGGGCAACCCCGGGCGTCTTTTCCGCATCTACCGCGCCCAAACCGCCTTGCCTCTGCTCTTCTCTACCTTTCTGCCGTGACTGAAGCCGACCTGATTGCCGCCTGCCAGCGGGGCGAGCCCCGCGCCCAGCGCCTGCTCTACGAGCGCCTGGCGGGCCTGATGCTGACGGTGTGCCGCCGCTACCTCAAGCGCCGCGAAGACGCCGAAGAAGCCCTGCTGCTGGGCTTCGCCCAAATGTTCAGGGCCCTGCCCACTTACCGCGGCGAGGGCAGCTTCGAGGGCTGGGTGCGCCGCATCATGGTGAACCGGGCCCTGATGGAGCTGCGCCGCCGCGAGCCGCTCACGCTCTCGTTCGACGACTTCGCGCAGCCCGAAAACCTGGCCAGCACCCCCGCCACGGCCGATATCCAGCTGCAGGCCGACGACCTGCTGGCCCTGCTGGCTGAGCTGCCCGCCGGCTACCGCACCGTGTTCAACCTCTACGCCCTGGAGGGCTATGGCCACCAAGAAATCGCCGAGCTCCTGGGCATTTCGGAGGGCACCAGCAAGTCGCAGCTCAGCAAGGCCCGGGCCCTGTTGCAGCGCCGCGTGGGCCGGGCCGCCGCCGTAGCCGTGGGCAACTAGCGGTGCGCAGTCGCTGAACACAGCGCTGCCGCTATCCGCTTTTGCCAACTGCTAACTATTAACTGATAACTGAAAATTTATGCTTCCCGAAAATATTGACGATTTGTTCCGCGACGGCCTCGACGGGCACGCCACTCCGCCCGACCCGGCGCTGTGGGCCCGCCTAGCTAACGCCACCAACGCCGCCGGGGCCCCACCCGCCGCCGATGACGCCCGCCTCGACGGGCTGTTCCGCGCCGGGCTAGCCGCCCACGCCACCCCGCCCGACCGCGCCCTCTGGGAGCGGTTGGAGGACGAACACCTGCGCCCACCGGGGCGGCGGCGCACGGCCGCCTGGGGGCCCCGAGCCCTGGCTGCTGTGGTGGCCCTGCTGCTGGTAGCCGGCGGCGCCGGGCTGCTGTGGCGCCACGCCGCGGGCCTGCGCCCCGGCACCGAGCTGGCCGCCCGCCCCGGGGGGCCCGGTCCGCGTGGTGCCGTGGCCACCCGCCCCACGGCCGGGCCCCTGCACCCTAGTGCAACTGGCGAAACCAGCCGGCAAAACACTGCAACCGCCGCCGCTGGGGCCCCCACCGAAGCCCTGGCTGCTGTGGCCGCGCCGGCTGCTACCGCCGCGCCGCAGGTGGCCCTGGCCGCTGCGGGCCAACCGGGCCCCGGCCGGGCTCCGGCCCCGGAAACAGCTGCGTTGGCCACCGCTAAAAATAATTTTTCGCGCCGGGCAACCCGGTTCGCAGCGCTGGCATCTAGCGGTCCATCGGCCACCAAACGGGCGGCGGTTTCCACTTCAGTAGCGGCCCAACCGGGGCCGGCGCGGTTCGGGGCCCCGGACCCGCAAGCCCCGGCGGCGCACGGCGCGATGCCCCTGGACGCGGGGGCCCTGGCCGTTATCCCCAACCCTGTAGCCACGCCGGCCAGCGCGGCTGCGGTGATTGAAGTGGAAGTACGCCGCGGCAGCGCCGCCCCGGCCCCCGTAGCCGCGGTGGCCTCGGCCGAAACCCTGGCCGACGGCGACGACCGCTCCGCTGGCCGCCGCGTGCTGGGGGGCCTGCTCCGCCAGGCCCGCCACGTAGTGCGGGGCGAGCGGGTGAGCCTGGCCGAAGCCACCGGCCTGCCCGAGAACCTCACCCTGCAAGCCAACCTGGGCGGCCGCACCCTCTCCCACACCATTCGACTCTAACCTTGCTATTGCCTGCCCACAACACCATGAAACGCCCCTTCTTCACCCTGCTCCTCCTCGCCGCCGCCGCCGCCGGCGCCGCCGCCCCTGCTACTGCCCGCGCCGCCCGGCCGCCCAGGGCCCCCGACGATACCATTGTGGTGCGGCTGCCCAACCAGGCCACCCTTACGCTGCTGGTGCGCGACGCGGCCCAGCTGCGTGAGCTGCCCAAGTACCACCTCGACTCGCTCACGGTGCGCCTGGCCGGCTACATTGCCCAGGCCGAGGCGGCGGCCAAAACGGCCAGAACCGAGCAGGTAACGCTGGAGTTTTATCCCGATAAGGACACCCCCGGCCAGCGCCTGCCCGAGCAGATCCGCATCACCACCCACAAGCAAAACCCCAACGCCAAGCGCGTGGACGTGGCCCTGAACAAGGCCTTCAAAATCAAGGTTGATACCGACGCTGACGGCAACCGGAGCGTGAAAATCAACTCCACGCCCGGTACCACCCGCGCCGACCGCGAAGCCCACCGCGACTCGTTGCGCATTAAAAATTACGAGCGCAACACCAGCCACGTGGCCAATTTCGTGCTCGACCTGGGCCTGAACGCGCTGGCTAACCAGCACCCCGGCGCCGGCCAATCGGCCGTGGACCTGCGCCCTGGCGGCTCGCGCTACGTCAACCTGGGCTTCGACTACGCCCAGCGCCTGGGCGGCAAGCACAGCCCCCTGTACCTGGTGGTGGGCCCCGAGTTTGCCTTCAACAACTACATGCTGAACGGCAACAACAAGTGGGTGAACCAGAACAACGTAACGAGCGTCGTAGGCGAAGCCAACCCCGCCCGCCAGTACGACAAGACCAAGCTGGCCACCGCCACCGTGAACCTGCCGCTCATGCTCCAGCTCAAGCTGCACGACGCCCACTACCGGCCCACGTTTGCCCTCGCCGCCGGGGGCTTCGTGGGCTACCGCCTCGCCTCCTGGACCAAGCTCAAGTACACCACCGACGGCACTACCTACAAGGACAAAGACCACGGCAGCTACAACCTCGAAGACTTCCAGTACGGCCTGCAGGGCACCATCGGCTACGGCAACCTCACCCTATTCGCCAAGTACAACCTGAACCCACTCTTCAAAGCCGGCCAGGGCCCCGACACGCAAGTCGTCAGCTTCGGCGTGCGCCTATTCGGGAATTAACTGGAAGTGGGGAGCGAGGAGTGGGAAATGAGGAGTGGGAAATGCGAAGTGAGGCGTGAGGACCCCTAGGCCGTCATGCTGAGCGCAGCCGAAGCATCTCTCCCGCAGCAGTAATTCATTCGTTAAACGATTGGGTTAGTGACGCGGGAGAGATGCTTCACTGCGTTCAGCATGACGGCCTGGGGGCCCTATTTACCGCTCCCCGCTCCTCACCTCCTCACTGCCCGCTCCCCAAACCTCACTGCCCGCGAAAAAAATTATCGAGCAGAATAGCGGCGGAGATGGCCACGTTCAGGCTTTCGGCGCCGCCGCCGGGGCCCCGGGGGATGTGCAGGCGCTGGGTGAGGCAGGCGGCCACGGCCGGCGTGAGGCCGTGCGACTCGGAGCCCATGACCAGCACGCCGGCCGGGGCCAGGGCGACGCGGTGCACATTAGTGCCGTGCAGGTCGGCCCCGTAGATGGCGGTGCCGGCGGGCAGGGCCCCCAGCCACTCGGCCAGCGGGCGCGGCCAGATGCGGACCCGGGCGAAGCTGCCCATGGTAGCGGCCACGGTTTTGGGGGCCCAGGGGTCGGCGCAGGTGTCGCTGAGCACGAGGCCGGGGAGGCCGTACCAGTCGGCCAGCCGGATGAGGGTGCCCAGGTTACCGGGGTCGCGCACTTCATCCAGGGCCAGCACCAGGGCCCCCAGTGGCAGGGCGGGCGGTAGGGGGGCCTCGGGCGGGCGGCGGGCCACGGCCAGGGCGGTAGTGTTGGTAGCCAGGGTGCTGACCTGGGCCAGCTCGGCTTCGCTGACGAGCACGGGGGCCGGGCCGGGGGCCAATTTGGCGCGGTTTTGGTCGGCAAATTCGGGGGTGCAGAACACGGTTTCGGTTTCTACCCCGGAACTTAGCAGCTCCAGCACACTTTTGCCCCCCTCGACGAGGAAGGCGCCGTGGCGCTGGCGGTACTTTTTTTGGTGCAGCGACTGCACGTATTTGGCTTGGGCTTTTGAAATCATTGTTCTTCGTAACGAAACTTGGCGGCCGGGGCCCCTGGCGGGCCGCGGCGGCGCTGCTGCTGGTGGCCGCGGCCGCCCTGGCGGCGTGCTCGCCGCTGAAGCTGCTACGCCCGGGCCAGCGCCTGCTCAGCAAAATGGAGGTGGTGGGCGCCGACCGTGCCGACCAGGACCGCCTCGTGGCCCTGGCCCAGCAAAAGCCCAACACCCGCTTTCCGCTGCCCAAGTTAGCCATCTACCAGCTGGGGAACCACTTTTACGACTCGGCCAGCACCCGCCGGCAACTGGCGGCCATCCGCCAGGACTTTGAAAAGCGCCGCCTGGCCGCCGGCGGCGACTCGGCCAAGCTGGGGCAGCTGCTCAACCGCCGCGCGCGCCGGCTCAACCGCAAGCAGCTGGTGCTCGACAAGGGCAACGCCATCATGCGCCTGGGCGAGGCCCCGGTCATCTACGATTCGGCCAGCACCCGCCGCTCGGTGGAGCAGATGACGACCTACCTGCACAGCCAGGGCTACTTCCGGGCCCGGGTGGCGGCCACCGACACGGCCCGCTACCGCCACAACCCGCTGCTGCGGCTGCTGGCCGGCCGCCACGCCGCCGCCGACTCGGCCGACCGCGCCAAGCTGTACCGCCGCGTGAGCGTGCGCTACCGCGTGCGCCAGGGGACCCCGTTTGTGCTGAGCCAGCTCACGGCCACCATCCCCGACTCGGGGGTGGCCGCCGTGGTGCGCCGGGGCCGGGGCGCCAGCCGGCTGCACGTGGGCGGCCGCTACAACGAGGACGCCATCGGCCAGGAGCGCACCCGGCTCGAAACCTTGCTCAAGAGCAACGGCTACTACGATTTCCGCCAGGCCTACATTACCCTGGAGGCCGACACCAGCTACCAGGCCTTCACCGTGCGCCTGCGCACCAACATCGCCAACCCGGGCCCCGGCCTGGGCCACCGCGTGTACACGCTGCGCCAGGTCACGGTCATCACCGACGCTGGGGTGGGCCGTGCGCTGCGCGCGGCCGCGGCCGACACCCTGCGCCGGGCCGGCACCGGCCTGCTGGGCCGCCCCCGGCGGGGGCCCCGCCCCGACACGACGGTGGTGGACTCGGTGCACTTTGCCGCGTTTCGGCAGCGCTTCAGCCCGCGGCTGCTGGCGGGCAAGGTGGCCGTGCGCCCGGGCCAGCTGTATAGCCTGCCGCGCACCCAGCTCACGCAGCGCCAGTTTGCCAACCTCGATATGTTCCGCTTCAACCCCGTGACCTACCGCACCGTAGACGCCGACGGGGTGCCCGACAGCACGGCCACCGGCCTGCTCGA